>JAFAPR010000212.1 GCA_019247075.1 Solirubrobacterales bacterium | reverse complement strand
CGTCGATGTCGTGGTTGATGTAGGTCACTCGGTCCGCATAGCGGACGATCGCACCTTCCAGCGTCGATGGCGGCGGCGCGTGCCAGGAGTGGTGAAGGATGCCCTCGCGGACAGGCCGTGACAAGTTGAGACCGCGCCCGTCGCGCTCGAGCACGTCGACCACCCGCAGCGACTGCTCGTTGTGGCGGAAGGCTCCGCCGAAGCGCTCGCTCAGGCAGTGGTGCAGCGCCTCCTCGCCGATGTGGCCGAAGGGGGGGTGGCCCAGGTCGTGTCCGAGACCGATTGCCTCGGTCAGGTCCTCGTTGAGCCGCAGAGCGCGTGCGATCGTCCGCGACACCTGCGTCACCTCGAGCGTGTGCGTGAGGCGCGTGCGGTAGTGGTCGCCTACCGGAGCCACGAACACCTGGGTCTTGTGCTTGAGCCGGCGGAAGGCCTTGGAGTGCACGACACGGTCGCGGTCGCGCTGGAAGGGCGTCCGCAGCCCACAGTCGGGTTCGGGATGGATCCGCGCCGGCGGGTACGAACGGGCCGCCAGCGGCGAGAGCTCCGCGGCCTCGCGCTGCATGATCCGCTCGGCGAACGCCTCTGCCACGGGCCCCTGGGGATGCTCGTAGCCGGCATGGAGTAGCGATTCGGTCACAAGGCCGATTCTGACAGCGCCGCCAACCCTTCCGAAGCTGGCGGCGGAGCGCCCGCGATCGCTCCCACCAGCGGCCGCAGCCGGACATGGGCATGGTGCTCGGCGGTCTCGCGGAGCGCCCGCTCCACCTGCCTCAGGACCAGCTCCGACGCCTCGGGCGCTTCCACCAGCGGGTTGGCTAGCGCCGAGACCAGAAACCGGTATGCCTGCGCATCGAGCGCAAACCCGCCTGCCGCGCAGGAGTCGCACACAACCCCGCCGGCGGCGGCCGAGAACGCAAATAGACCTTGCCGCTCGCCGCACGAGGCGCACGCGCCCAGCTGCGGCATGATCCCGGCGGCCAGAAGCAGCTTGAGGCGAAACGCAAGCCCGTTCGCCGGGCTCGCCCGCGCGGCATCGGCGCTGAGCAGCGCAAGCTCGCGCAACAGCACCCGGAAGACCTCGGGGTGAGGTTCCTCGGTCTCGAACAGCCGCGAGACGGCGTCGCAGGCGTGGGCGGCGGCGGTGATGGTGGGGGCGTGGGAGCGAAGACCGGCGTGGGTCTCGATCGTGTCCACGCCGGTGACCGTGTGAAGCTCGCCCCGCCCCTCATGCAGGACCACGAGGACATGAAGGAAAGGCTCGAGCCGGGCGCCGAACCTACTCCGCGTTCTCCGCACTCCCTTGGCGATGGCTGCCACCCGGCCGCGCATGGGCGTGTAGAGATGCAGGATGCGGTCGGCTTCCCCGTAACGCATCGAGCGCAGCACAACCGCTTCCGTCTTCAGCGGCGCGGGCACCGTTCGCTCCCGGACAGGGCTTCAGACAACCGCCCTGACCGCTCCTATCCTTGCCGGTGAAGTGAGTCCCGTGATCCTGTACACGACCGACCGCTGTGGGTCCTGCGTCTCGGCCAAGAGGCTGCTGGAAAAGCGCGGCATCGTCTATCGGGAAGTCAACTTAGCCCGCGATCCGGACGGTCGCGCAGAGCTCGAGCGCCAGACGGGCATGTTCACCTTCCCCCAGCTCGTGGTGGGAGAACAGGCGCTCGGAGGCCTCAACGAGTTGCTCGCCGCCGATCGCGACGGCCGGCTGGCCGAGCTGGTGGAGGCGTAGGAGCAAGCAGCCCTGCCCTCGCCGGCGCTCTTTCGCCGGCCCCGCCCGTGGGTGAGGCGACCCGCCGCGGCCGCCGCTGACAGCGCTCGCAGACGTAGGTGCCGCGGCCGGCCACGACCAACCTGATCACCTGCCCGCCGCACCGGGGGCATGGCTCGCCCGCCCGTCGGTGGATCAAGAAGCGGTCCTGGAACGCCCCGCGGGCGCCATCGATGTGGCGGAAGTCGTCGATAGAGGCGCCTTTGGCGTCGATCCCCGCCTGCAGCGCGGCTTCGATCCCCTCGCGGAGCCGTTCGAGCTCGACCCGCTTGAGCCGCCCGGCGGGCCGCAGCGGGTGGATCCGGGCGCGGAAGAGAGCCTCGTCGGCGTAGATGTTGCCGACGCCTGCGATGCGGCGCTGGTCGAGCACGAAGGCCTTGATCGGCGCGCGGCGACCACGGGTCAGCCGGAAGAGGTGCGCGGCGTTGAACTCCGGGGTCAATGGCTCCACGCCGATCCGCGAGTGCAGGTACGCGTCGCGGGCCGTCGCGCCATGCACCAGGTGGCCGGTCCCGAAGCGGCGCGGGTCGTCGAGCACCAGCAGGTGGCCCGAATCGAGTTGGAGGCGCACCCGCGCGTGGGCCGGCTGGGGATCCGGGTCGAACAGCAGCGCCCCGGTCATGCGCAGGTGCGTGAGCAGATGGCGGTCGCCCGACAGCTCCCAGACGAGGTACTTGCCGGACCGGTGGAGGCGCTCGACCACGGCGCCCCGCAACTCGCGCTCGACCGTGTGGGGGGCCTCGGGCATGGTCCAGCGGGGGTCGAGTACCTCCGCCCCCGTGATCGTCCGTCCTTCCACGTGTGGCACCAGCTGGCGCCGGATCGTCTCGACCTCAGGCAGCTCGGGCATCGACCTCTTCCACAAACGGCGTGCCGGGGAGCTCGCCGGACACGCGGCCGGTCAGCCACCACAGCGCGCTCGCGCCGACGTCGGCCAACGGCCCGTCGTGCCTGCGCGGGCGCTGGGGCGCGAACCGCGCCAGCAGCGGCGCGTACTCGCGCGTGTGATCTGTCTGCCTGGCGGTGGGGTCGCAACCATGGTCGGCGGTGAGCACGAGGAGGTCGCCCGGCCGCATCAGCGAGAGCCACTCCGCGACCGTGGAGTCGATCTCCCTCAGCGCGGCGTGGAAACCGGGCACGTCGTGGCGGTGGCCGTACACCTGATCGGTGTCGATCAGGTTCGTGAACACCATCCCGCAACGAAGCGTCCGCATCAGCTCGGTGGTCGCGCGCAACGCGGTCGCGTTGGTTGGGCCGGGGTGCTGGACGTCGACTCCGAGGCCGCAGAACAGCTCGCCCGCCTTGCCCACGGTGTTGACCTCCACGCCGGAGTCGTGGAGCTCCTCCAGATAGCTCCGCGCGGGCGGCCGGATCGAGAAGTCGCGGCGACCGTCGGTACGCCGGAAACAGTCGGGGCCCCCGCAGAAAGGCCGCGCGATCACGCGCCCGACGGAGTGCTGCACCGGCAGCGACGCGCGCACACGTTGGCAGATCGCATACAGCTCCCGCGGCGCGACCAGGTCGTTGTGGGCGGCGATCTGCAGCACCGAGTCCTGGCTCGTGTAGACGATCAGCTCGCCTCGCTCGAGGTGGCGGGCGCCGAACTCGGTGATCGCTTGAATACCGTTGCGGACCCCGTTACAGATCACGCCGCGGCCGCTCACCGCGCGCACGAGCTCCATTACCTCGGGCGGGAATCCATCGGGATACGTCGGCAGCGGCCGGGGCGTGACGACGCCCATCAGCTCCCAGTGGCCGGCGGTCGAGTCCTTGCCGGGACCGAGGGGATGGAGCTTCCCGTGGACCGCCGGCTCGCGCGCGGGGCCGACGCCATCGAGCTGCACGATCGAGCCCAGGCCGAGGCCTGCCAGCGTGGGCAGCTTCAGCCCGCCGGCCTCGCGCGCCACATGCGCCAGCGTGTTGCACCCACTGTCGCCGTAAGCGGCGGCATCGGGCAGCTCACCGACGCCGCAGGCGTCGAGCACGATCACGAAAGCGCGCTTCACAAGATGATTCTTTCAACGGGCGCGCCATGCGCGCGCCGACCATCTCTAATTAGTCCTCCCCGTCCCAGTAATCGAGCTGCTCGAGCCGCGCGATCACGCCCACGCCCCCGAAATTGATCTTGTTCGAACGCGGGTAGTAACAGATGTCGGCCGGCTCGCGGGTCCCGTAGGCGAGGTAGGTGAGGCCGGCCTCGCCGGCGCGGAACACGTGCGGGATGCGCGTGGCGGGCGGGCGCGAGACCACGTGCCCGGGGCGCACCGGTGTCTGCTCGTCGCCCAGTTGCACCACCCCGTCGCCCGCGAGCACGACGAAGATCTCCTCCTCCATCGAGTGGCAATGGAGGGGGCCGACTCCTTGCCGGCCGTGACCTCGACGTGCTGGAGGCCGGTGGTGACCGACCCCACCGCCACGCCGAGGTTGCGGCGGGTGCGGGAGATCCGGGGGCGGTCGACTTCGCGGCGCTCCACCTCCTCGACATTGACGATCGTCGCAGGCCGCGGCCCCGGCCGGGCCGGCAGCTCGGGCGCCCCGAGCTCCGACTCGCGCACGAACTGCGCCGGCGCACCGTCGACGGTTCCCGGGTCGGACCGGACCATCCGCCGCCCCACCAGCGACATCCCGAGGCGCGGGAAGCCGACGCTCTCGTCGTAGCGGCGCGAGCCGAAGGCGAGCAGGTCGAGTGGTTGCAGGGCGTGCACCGTGTGGGCGCCGCTGTTGCGCAGGTAGACGATGCAGTCGCCGGCGCCGATCTCTGCCGTGGCGCTGCCCTGCCAGGAGAGCCCGCGGCCGCCGAGCACGTAGAAGATCTCCTCCTCCAGGCCGTGCTCGTGAGCCGGCGTGGACCATCCGCCCGTTGGAAGCTCGATCCTGCGCAGGCCCACTCCGACCGACCCCGCAGCCTGGCCGAGCAATGTCCAGCGCCCGCGCAGGTGGCCCAGCGTGAACTCGCGGGCAGGAGCATCGTCGAAGTGGGCGATCCCCATCAGCGCTTGATCTGCGCGCGAGGGTGCGCCTCGAAGTAGACCTCGCGCAACCGATCCGGCGTCAGGTGCGTGTAGACCTGAGTGGTGCCGATGTCCGCGTGCCCGAGCATCTCCTGCAGCGAGCGCAGGTCGCAGCCGCCGGCGAGCAGGTGGGTGGCGAAGGTGTGGCGCAGCGTGTGCGGGCTCATCCGCCGCTCGAGCCCGGCGGCCCGGGCGTGTCGCTGGATGACCTTGTAGAGCCCCTGCCGGGAGAGCGGCCGCCCCCGGACGTTCACGAACACCCGCGGCTCGTCACGGAGCCCGACCAGTCGCGGCCGGCCCTTGTCCAGGTAGCGCCCCAGCGCCCGCAGCGCCACCGAGCCGATCGGCACGATCCGCTCCTTGGAGCCCTTGCCGCGCGTGCGCAGGATGCCGGCGTCGAGGTCGAGCTGCGAGAGCTCGAGCGCGATCGCCTCCGAGGCGCGCAGGCCACAGGCGTACATCGTCTCGAGCAGCGCCCGGTCGCGCAGGGCGATTAGTGACGTCCCCTGCGGCTGGCGCAGCAGCGCCTGAACCTCATCGCGGCTCAGGACCTTCGGCAACCGCGCGCCCAGGCGTGGTCCGCGCAACTCCGCGGTCGGGTCGTGGCTGAGGATCTGCTCGCGGCGCAGGTAGCGATAGAACGAGCGCAGGCAGGCCACCTTTCGCTGCACCGTGGCGGGCGCCGCGGCGGTGCTGCCGTGGCCGCTCTGGACCTCGGATACGAAGGCGCGCAGATCGGCGGCCGTCACCGCCAGCGGGTCCAGACGGGCCCGGTCCAGGAAGACGCCGTACTGCTGGAGGTCTGAGCGATAGGCCTCCAGCGTGTTGCGCGAGAGTCCCCGCTCCAGCTCGAGGTAGGCGAGGAAGTCGAGCAACAGGTCGGTGAGCCGACGGGACGGCAAGGCGGCCGTGGTGGTCATAACTGCCGTATTCGCGCATCCTGCGACCGTTCCTGCGGGGCGTCGTGTTCGCTACGGGATACTCAACCGGTGTCCTTTTCCTCGCTCTACAGCCACGGCTTCGCGCGGGTTGGGGCGGCGGTGCCCCACGTCCGCGTGGCCGAGCCCGACTTCAACTGCCAGCGCACGCTCGAGCTGGCGGAGCGGGCCTCGGCCGAGGGAGCCGCGGTGGTCGTCTTCCCCGAGCTGGGGCTGTCGGGCTACTCGATCGACGACCTCCACCGCCAGCAGGCGGTGCTCGAGGCGGTGCGGCGGTCCCTGGCCCGCATAGTGTCAGCCAGCACCTCGCTGCTGCCGCTGCTGATCGTTGGCGCCCCGCTCCAGACCGAGGGCGGCGTTTTCAATACGGGCGTGGTGATCCATCGCGGTCGTGTGCTGGGGGTGGTGCCGAAGAGCTACCTGCCGGAGTACCGCGAGTACTACGAGAAGCGTCAGTTCCGCGCCGCGCGGGACGCGATGGACGACGAGATCGCGCTCTTGGGCCAAGAGGTCCCGTTCGGCTGGAACCTCCTGTTCGCGGCGCACGACCTTCCCGGCTTCGTCGTGCACGTGGAGGTCTGCGAGGACCTCTGGGTCCCGATCCCGCCGAGCTCCTATGGCGCGCTGGCCGGTGCGACGGTGCTGACGAACCTCTCCGCCAGCAACATCACCGTGTCGAAGGCCGAGTACCGGCGGGTCCTCGCGGCCTCGCAGTCGGGGCGCGCGATCGCCGCCTATCTCTACACGGCCGCGGGTCTCGGCGAGTCGACCACCGACCTGGCGTGGGATGGTCAGGCCGCGATCTTCGAGAATGGAGAGCAGCTCGCCCAGGCCGAGCGCTTCGCCGACTCCGAGCAGCTCGTCCTGGCCGACGTCGACCTCGACCGGATCGTCCAGGACCGCGCGAGCATGAGCAGCTACGGCGACTCGATCCACGATCATCGCCGGCGGCTTGCGCGGATGCGGACCGTTAGCTTCGAGCTGGGCGTCGGCGCCCGCGAGGTGACGCTGCGGCGCCGGATCGAGCGCTTTCCTTACGTCCCCGCCGATCCCATCCAACGCAACGAGCGCTGCGAGGAGGTCTACAACATCCAGGTGCGCGGCCTGCAGACCCGCCTGCTCGCCACCGGCATCGAGAAGGTCGTGATCGGAGTCTCAGGCGGCCTCGACTCGACCCACGCGCTGACCGTGTGCGCGCGGGCGCTCGACCGGCTGGGGCTCCCCCGCAGCAACGTGCTCGCCTACACCATGCCCGGGTTCGCCACCAGCGAGCTGACGCTCTCCAGCGCGCGCAAGCTGATGCGGGCGCTGGGCGTCAGCGGCCGGGAGATCGATATCCGTCCCGCGGCGTCCCAGATGCTCCGCGACCTAGACCACCCCGCCGCCGCCGGCGAGCCGGTCTACGACGTCACCTACGAGAACGTGCAGGCCGGGGAGCGGACCTCGCACCTGTTCCGGCTCGCCAACCAGCACCGCGCGCTCGTGGTCGGCACCAGCGACCTCTCCGAGCTGGCGCTCGGCTGGAGCACATACGGAGTCGGTGACCACATGTCCCACTACAACGTCAACGCCTCGGTACCGAAGACCCTGGTCCAGTTCTTGATCCGGTGGGCGATCGACACCTCCCTGTTCGGCGCGGAGGCCAGTGAGGTGCTCGGCTCGGTGCTCGAGACGGAGATCTCGCCCGAGCTGGTACCGGCCCACAGCGCGGGTCCCGACGGCGGCGGTGGTCTTCGGGCTGTCCCAGGCGGCCGCGCCGCACCCGTCGCCGGCGATGGCGCGGCTGACGCCGGGGGCCCGGGGCAGCGCTCCGAGGATGTGGTTGGGCCCTTCGAGCTGCAGGACTTCTTTCTCTACTACACGGTCCGCTTCGGCTACCGGCCGAGCAAGGTCGCCTACCTCGCGGACCACGCATGGCGCGACCGCGAGGCGGGCGAGTGGCCCGACCTGGTGCCGGAACAGCGCCGCAACGAGTATCAGCTCGCCGAGGTCAAACGGTGGCTGGCGGTATTTCTGCGCCGCTTCTTCGAGATCAGCCAGTTCAAGCGCTCGGCGATCCCGAACGCTCCCAAGGTGGGCTCCGGCGGCTCGCTCTCCCCTCGCGGCGACTGGCGCGCCCCCAGCGACAGTTCCGCCGCCGTATGGCTGCGGGAGCTGGACGAGAAGGTGCCGGATTCGGCCTAGTGTCCTGAGTCGGAGATTCGCTGGCAGTAGGTGGCGAGGGTGGTGAGTATCTCTTCGGCGCTCTTGTGCCAGGTGTAGGGCTTGGGGTTCTGGTTCCAGTTGGTGATCCAGGTCCGGATTGAGGCCGTCAGGTCTTTCACC
>JAFAPR010000192.1 GCA_019247075.1 Solirubrobacterales bacterium | reverse complement strand
CCCCAGACGGGTCGCAGGCGCGTACGTGGTCCTGTCGCAAGGTGAACCGGTGTTGTTTGTGGAGCGGGGCGGCCGGGCGCTCGAGACGCTCGTGGCGGGCGGCGACCCGCGGGTCGAGCCGGCGCTGCTGGCTCTGGTCGAGGAAGTGCGTGTCGGCCGGATCAAGCGAGTGGCGCTCGAGCTGGTGAACGGCGGCGCCGCCATGTCTAGCGAGCTTGCGCCCCTGCTGATCGCCCTGGGTTTCCAGGAGGGGCCGCGACGGCTGACGCTGACCGCCTAGACGCGCCGTCCACCGCGACATACTCCTCACAGATGAGAATTGACGAGCGTCGCCAGCCGCCGAGCACGCAGGGGCCGCGCCTGCGCCGGGTCGGCCACAAGGGTGCCGACCTGATCGCGCCCGGCAACACGTACGAAAGCTTCGACGCGGCGCTGGCAGCGGGCGTCGACATGATCGAGTTCGACATCCTGCCCGAGCGCGGGACAGAGCGGCTGCTGCTGGCTCATGACTACGAGGACGCGGCCGGTCGCGCGCCGCTGACCCTCGAGGAGGGCCTCGCGCACCTCGCCTCCGAGGCTTTCACGGGAATCGAGCTGGACGTGGATCTCAAGCTCCCGGGCTACGAGCTGCGGGTGTTGGAGGCGCTGCGGGCGTATGGAGTCCTCGACCGGACGATGATTTCGAGCCACTTCGGCCTGAGCCTCGCGACCATCCGTGCGGCCGCGCCCAGCATTCGTCTGGGCTGGTCGGTGCCGCGCGTCCGTAGCGATCCATTCCGCTCACGGGCGTGGACCCTCCCCGCCCATGTCCTCGTGCTGATCGCCAAGAGCGGCCTGCCGAAGCGTGCGTCGCGCGCCATCCGCGCCGGACGCTGCGACGCGATCATGGTCCACTGGCGGATCGTGAGCCCCAAGCTGATCGAGGCGGTGGCCACGGCCGGCGGCGAACTGTACGTGTGGACCGTCGACGAGGTCGAAATGTTGCGCCGGTTCGAGGCCATGGGCGCCACCGGCGTAATCACCAACGACCCGCGCCTGTTCGCCCAGCTGGCGGCGTAGGCGGACCCGCCTCCCCAGCGCCGCGGGACCGCCGGCGAGGGCCGTGACAGATCCCCTCTCGCAACGTAGTGTGGGCGACATGGCCAGCTTGGCCGAGCCCCCGACCCACGTCTCGCTTTCCTCGTGGGAGAGGTTCGAGGCGCTGTATCGCGCGAGCCGCGACGATATCTATGCATACGTGGCGACGCTGCTGCGCGACCGGGCCGCGGCGGAGGACGTGACGTCGGCGACCTTCGAGCGCGCGTATCGAAAGCGCCGCACGTTCGACCGACGACGGGGCGAGGAGCGAGCGTGGCTGTTCGGCATCGCACGCAACGCCGCGCTGGACGAGCTCAGGCGCCGCCGGCGCCTCGCAAGGCTGGCCACAGACCCCGTAGAGACGGACCTGGTCGAAGACGATGCCGAGGTGGCCTTGCGGCGCACCGCCCTGCGCGCCGCGCTCGCCCAGCTGCCCGCTCGCGACCGCGAGCTGGTAGCGCTCAAGTTCCACGCGGGACTTACGAACGCCGAGCTCGCGGGGGTCCTTGGCGTGAGCGAATCGGCGGTGGGAACGCGCATCCACCGCGTGGTCGAGAAGCTGAGGAAGGCCTGCAATGAGCCCTGACGAGCCGCAGAACCCCGAAGTGACGGCCGCGCTCGCGGCGATAGACGCGGTCATCGCCGGCGAACCGACCGACCCCGACCACGCCGAGGTCGCTGAGATCGCGCTGTTGGTGGTCGCGGAACGGCCGGCACCTGCGCCCGAGTTCGCAGCCGGGCTCGACGGGCGCGTCGAGAGGCGGTTCGGCAGGGCGTCCCGGGACGTGGCGCCGGCGCCGTCCGAGCGACGCTCGCGAGGGGGATGGTGGTGGATCCTGGCGCCCCTCGCCGGCGTGGCGGTGGGACTCATCGCGTTGATCGCCCTTGCGCCCGGCGGAGGCTCCCAATCGAGTTCCTCAAGCGCCACCTTCGCCCTCAAGCCGAGGGCGAGCGCGCCCCGGTCGGCCTTGCGCTCGCCGGCACACGCCGGCGCGCAGAGCGTCGCGCCCCCACGCGCCGGCGCGCTGAGCGTCGCGCCCCCACACCCGGCGAGCCGGAGCGAGGCGCCGACCGCCGCGGGACCGGGCCTTCAGCTCCCCGCAACCGGCCGCAAGCTGATCCAGTCCTCGCAGCTGAGCTTGGGCGCGCCGTCGAGCCGGATCGACACGGTCGCCCAGGAGGTCTTCAACGTCGTCGGCGCGCAGAACGGGTTCGTCAATAGCTCGACAGTGACCGCGACCGGCGGCACGGGCGGTTACGCCCGCTTCCAGCTGACCATGCCGAGCGCGACGCTGCCGCAGACGATGACAGAGCTGTCGCGCTTGCGCTACGCCACCGTGCTCTCGCGCACCGACAAGGTCGAAGACGTCACCGGGCAGCTGGCGCGGGCCAAGCGCCGCCATCAGAAGGCACGGGTACGCGCGCTGGAGCGCGGGGTCGCTTACAGCCAGATCGCGGTCACCATTGCGCCCTACGCACCGGGCCCGGCGCACGGGCACCACGCGCACGGCGGTGGCTTCACGATCGGGCGGGCGGCCCGCATTGCGCTGCAGGTGCTGACGGTGATCGGCGGGATTCTGCTGATCGCGATGGCGGTTCTGGTGCCCGCGGCCCTCGTTGGGCTGGCCGGCGGGCGGACCGCCGGCGCGGTGCGACACCGCCGCCGGGAGCGGGCGCTCGATATCGCCTAGTGTCCTGAGTCGGAGATTCGCTGGCAGTAGGTGGCGAGGGTGGTGAGTATCTCTTCGGCGCTCTTGTGCCAGGTGTAGGGCTTGGGGTTCTGGTTCCAGTTGGTGATCCAGGTCCGGATTGAGGCCGTCAGGTCTTTCACC
>JAFAPR010000151.1 GCA_019247075.1 Solirubrobacterales bacterium | reverse complement strand
ACGACCTCGTGGTTGTCGAAGTCGATCTTCGTGTAGATCCCGAGGTTGCCCACGATCCTCGTGATCGGGTCCCAAGCCATGTCGACGAGCTTGCCCGCCTCGGGCCTGACCCTTTCCCTTACGGCCATTTCGGTCTCCTCTCGCTGCTCAAAGTCACTCGCTCACCCGGACTAGCTGCGCCACCGGGGCGTGTAGCCGGTGGTCAGCTCGGCGCGGTTGTGGCGCCACTTGGTTTCCTTGTTCATCTCCTTGTTGGTGATGCCGCGAAGCTTGCGGATAAAGGGGCCATACGCGCCGGTTAGTGCCGACGAGAGCCCGCCCCCGGGTGGGGCGTCCATGAACGGCATGAACTTGTCGGGGAAGCCCGGCATCGTGCAGCCGATGCAGATGCCGCCGACGTTGGGACAACCGCCTATTCCGGCCATCCATCCCCGCTTGGGCACGTTGCAGTTGACCACGGGGCCCCAGCACCCCACCTTCACCAGGCACTTGGGCGAGTTGTAGTCCTGGGCGAAGTCGCCCTGCTCGTAGTAGCCGGCGCGGTCGCAGCCCTCGTGCACCGTCTTGCCGAAGATCCACTGCGGGCGCAGGGCCTCGTCCAACGGGATCGTGGGCGCCAGCCCGGCCGCCTGGTACAACAACCAGGTCAGCGTCTCCATGAAGTTCTCGGGCTGGACCGGGCAGCCCGGGACGTTGACGATCGGCAGCCCGCCGGCCGAGCGGAAGTCCCAGCCGAGATAGTCGGCCAGCCCCATGCAACCGGTGGGGTTGCCGGCCATCGCGTGTATGCCGCCGTACGTGGCGCAGGTGCCGACCGCAACCACCCCCCACGCCTTGGGAGCGAGCTGGTCGATCCACCAGTTCAGGGTAAGCGGCTCGCCCGTGGCCTCGTCGTTGCCAAACGAGGTCCAGTAGCCATCGCCGTTGATCTTCTCGTTGGGAATCGACCCCTCGATCACGAGCACGAACGGCGCGTCGAGTTCGCCGCGCACCGCCTGCCGGAAGGGGGCCAGGAACTCCTCGCCGCCGAGCGTCGGCGAAAGCACCTTGTTGTGAAGGTTGACCTTGGGGAGGCCGGGGATCGCCCCCAGCAGCACGTCCTCGAGGCTGGGCTGTCCGGCGGCGGTGACCGACACTGAGTCCCCGTCGCAGCTCATTCCCTCCGAGATCCACAGGATGTGGACCTCCTCTACGCCTGCAGGCTTCTCCTCGACGGCCATTGCCTCATCCTCCAGTCCTGGTCGCTAAACCGGCCAGCTCTTGGTCCAGTTCGAGCGCGTCGACCAGCAGCTCTTCGCCGGCCTCAAGCTCCAAATCCATCCCGCCGCAGTGGCGGCACCGCAGCGGGAACCCCCGCATCACGGTCTCGCGGCCGCAGGCGCGGCAGCGGCCCCGGGCGGGCACATCCTCGATCACCAGCTCCGCCCCCTCCAGCGACGTGCCGTCGGTCAGCAGCTCGAAGGCGAACTCGAGCGCAGAGGGGACCACCTGCCGCAGGTGGCCCACCTTCAGCTCGACCTTGCTGACCCGACGGCCCGAGGCGTGCCGGGAGGCGATCTCCACCACCGCTTGGGCGATCGAGAGCTCGTGCATCAGCAGATCCTCGGCAGCGGGTCGCCGACGAGCTCATCCATCACGCGCCTGCCGCCGAAGCCCGTTTGCACCAACACCATGCCGGGCGGCTCGGAGCGGACCTCTCCGATCTCAGCCGCATCCTCGCAGCCCGGGACCTTCCTCAGCGCCGCGAGGGCTCGTTCGGATGCCTCTGGCGCGACGCAGGCGACCAGCTTGCCTTCATTGGCCACGTACATCGGGTCGATTCCGAGGAGCTCCGCCGCCGCGTGGACCACGGGCGACACTGGCACATCCGCCTCGCGCACGACTACGGAAACCCGTGAAGCCCGCGCGAGCTCGTTGAGCACCGACGCGACGCCACCCCGGGTGGCGTCTCTGAGGCAGTGCAGATCGTGGCCCGCGGCATCGAGCAGCTCGTCCACGGCCGGCCACAGCGGGCGGGTGTCCGACTCGACGTCGGCGTCGAGATCGAACTCGTTGCGAGCCAGCATGATCGCGGTCCCGTGCTCGCCGACCGGGCCGGAGACGAGGATGCGATCCCCGGCGCTCAGGCGATCGGGTGCGAGCTGCGCCCTGCCGTCGATCAGGCCGATCCCTGTCGTGCAGATGTACATGCCATCGGCCGCCCCGCGCTCGACCACCTTGGTGTCCCCGGCGACCACCTCGACCCCCGCTCCCCTGGCCGCCTGGGCGATCGCCTCCACCTCTGCTTTGAGCGTCTCAGCGGCGAGGCCCTCCTCGAGGATCAGGGAGACGGTCAGCGCGCGCGGCCGGGCTCCCGACACCGAGAGGTCGTTGACCGTGCCGTTCACCGCCAGCTCGCCGATCGACCCGCCGGGGAAGCGCAGCGGCTTGACCACGAAGCTGTCGGTCGTCATCGCCAGCCGCATGCTGTCCACGGCGATGGTGCCCGCGTCCGCGAGCGCCGCGAGCGAACCTCCATCCGGCGGCGCGAAGGCCGGCACCAGCAAGCCTTCGATCAGCGTGCGGGTTGCCTTGCCTCCTGCCCCATGGGCGAGCGTGACCTGCTGGTCGCGGAACCGCGGGGCCTTCGAGCGAGCCGTCTCGATGATCTGGAGCACACGTTGCTCGCGGCTGGTCGTGGCCGACTCGGGGCTCACACGGCCTCCTTCTCGCGCGCGAAGCGCCCGTAGTTGTAGTAGGCCGCGCAGGCGCCCTCGGGCGAGACCATGCACGTTCCGATCGCGTGGTCGGGCGTGCACGCGGTCCCGAACACCTTGCACTCCCAGGGCTTGATCACGCCTTTCAAGACCTCCCCGCATTGACAGGCCTTGGGGTCCGCCACCCGCACCCCGGGAAGCGCGAACCGCAACTCGGCATCGAAGTCGCGGTAGGCGGCGGACAGCTTGAGCGCGCTCTGCGAGATGAAGCCGAGCCCGCGCCACTCGAAGTGCGGCCTAAGCTCGAAGACCTCGGCCATCACTTCGAGCGCGCGCAGGTTCCCCTCCCGCGGCACGACGCGCGTGTACTGGTTCTCGACCTCACAGCGCCCCTCCTGGAGTTGGCGCAGGATCATCAGGATCGAATGGAGGATGTCCAGCGGCTCGAACCCGGAGATGACCAGCGGCCGGGCGTAGTCCACGGGAATGAATTCGAACGGACGCGCACCCACCACCGTGCACACGTGTCCCGGGCCGATGAAGCCATCCAGGCGAAGATCGGGCGACTCGAGCAGCGCTCTGAGCGGTGGCACGATCGTGACGTGGTTGCAGATGCAGGAGAAATTCAGGACGCCCTCGGCCTTGGCGCGCTTGAGCGTGAGCGCCGTGGAAGGGGCCGTGGTCTCGAAGCCGATCGCGAAAAAGACCACCTCGCGGCGAGGGTTTGAGCGCGCGAGCCGCAGTGCGTCGAGGGGCGAATACACCATCCTCACGTCGGCTCCCTGCGCCTTGGCATCGAGCAAGGTCAGCTCCGAGCCCGGGACGCGCAGCATGTCTCCGAAGCAGGTAAAGATCACTCCCTCTTGGCGGGCCACCGCGATGCCGTCATCGACCCGGCCCATCGGGATCACGCACACCGGGCAGCCCGGTCCGTGCACGAGCTCGACGGCCTCGGGCAGCAGGTCGTCGATTCCATACTTGTAGATCGAGTGCGTGTGGCCCCCACAGACCTCCATCACCTTGTAGTGGCGACCCGGGTCCGCCGCGGCCAAGATCTGGCCCGCGACGACGCGCCCCAGCTGGGCGTCGCGGAACTCGTCGACGAACTTCATCGGGGCCCTCGGCCGCCGATCGCGGGCGCGTCGACCGCCGCGATCGCGACTCCCGCGTGGACCAGGAGCCATGCCCCCGTACCCACGGAGTCGATCAGGTCGATTGCGACTTCATGACGCTTCCCCTCCCGGTCCAGGCAGACAGCCGCGGCATCCCCCACCTCGATCACCCGCATCGGGACTCCCACATCTCCACAGGTGATGCAGCCAGGGTGGGTCTCGCAGGAGGGGACGTTCATTCGATAACGCTCGTCCTCAGCTCTTCGAGCTCCTGCTCATACGCGGCGCCCATCCGTTGCAGCAGCGACAGGGTCGCGTGCGCCTCCTGCTCGTCAACCTTGGACAGCGCGAAGCCGACGTGGATGAGCACCCAGTCACCTGGCTCGACGCCGCCACCGTTGCCGTCGCTGAGCAGACCCACGTTGATGCTGCGGCGAACCCCGACGACGTCGACTCTGGCGATCTGGTTGGCGGTGTCGAGAACTTCGATCACCTGCCCAGGAATCGCTAAGCACATTGCTCTCCCAAGCCCTCCAGGCCGGAGTTTTGAGCGGCGGGCGGCACGAGGCACAACGTCTCGGCCGACGGCCACCGAGAGGGTATGTTGGTATATCACCAACGGCCGCCCACGCCTAACGGCCGGTAAGCAGGATTACCGTGCGGCGGAAAATTGCGGATTGCCGCCGGAACGCCGCGGGCATAGACTCGCAGCCAGAGTCCGTGACGGTCGCGCATACACGCTCCCCGTACCCGCGTTACCTGCTCGATCTCGACCCCGAGCTGGCGGCGGACATGGATGTCCGCATGCGCCTGGTCGCGCGCCGATCGGCCACGGCGGTGGTGTTCGCGGCGCCGCCCGGAGAGCTCCAGCTGAGGCGCTGGCTCGCGCTCACCGTTGGCGGGCCGGGCTTGCTCGTGCTGACAGGAGCGCTGGTCAGCTACGCGCGCGTGCTCGACCGGGTCGTCGCGGAGCTGATCGGGAAGGGCGACCTGCTTCAGGCCGTCCGCGACGCTGACGGAGAAGAATTTCTTGCCTGTGACCTCAGCTGGTCGGTGCTCCAGCCGGCCCGGTTCGCGATCCTCGACGCTCGCTTTGCCGATCAGGTGCGCCGCTGGCCGCAGATCACGCACGCGCTGCTTCGCCGCGGCGAGGTGCGCCTCAACCACTTGGCGGTCCAGCGGGCGATAGCGGCCCAGCCGCGACTGGAGGTCCGTCTGCTGCTCGTGCTCTGGCATCTGGCCGCGCGGTGGGGAAGGGTCGAACCGGGCGGCCTGCGGCTGCCCCTGCCGCTCACGCACGTCCTTCTAGGCCGGCTGGTGGGGGCCGAGCGGCCCTCCGTGACGCATGCCCTGAAGCGGCTGTCGGCGGCGGGCCTCGTCAACGGCGCTGAAGGTGGCTGGCGTCTTCGGGGGACCGTGGAGGAGCACCTCGACTCGTTGGGCGCGAGCCAGGCGGTGCGGCGACTGGTGCCGGCTGAGATTGCGCGCCGGGCGCGCTGAGGGAGGAGTCCGGTGAGAGATCGGTCTTCGGGGCGTGTGTTGGAGCGCTGTGCGCAGCGGCGCGCCGCCGGCTGAGGCACATCAGCGTCGCGAACACAACCAGCGCCAGGGCGTCGAGGACGAGCTTGTAGTTGACCTCGACCGCGCCGAAGATCCCGGATCGGGCCGGGCGCACGTGCGGGATCAGATGCAGGGCTCCGAAGGCGCCATCCAGGATCAGCGCCGCCACGATGATCGTCACGAACATCAGGGCGGTGATCCGCAGGGCGAACCCCGTCCCGTAGTACTTGCGGTATGCGAGCACGATCGGCACGATGATCAGATCGGCGAAGAGGAAAGCGATCACGCCGCCGAAGGAGATCCCGCCGGACCACAGCACCGCCGCCAGGGGCACGTTTCCGATCGAGCAGACGAATGAGAGGGCCGCGACCACCGGTCCGAGCACGACGTTCTCGAGCGTCCGGAGCCCCGGGCTCGCGTGGCTGACGAAGAGCCCATTGAAAAAGTCGTTTCCGAGCAGGCCGATGAAGCCCGCGAGCACGAACCCGCCCGTGATCTCCTTCCAGAGCATCGCCCAGTCGTTGCGGAAGTTGTGGGCCACGTCCGTCCACGCGGCGGCCGAGGTCAGCCGCTCGCGCAGGGAGAGCCGCCGGCCGGCACTCCGGTGGACATGCCCGCTCTCAACGCGCTGTGCGTGCTGGCGCGCCCGCCGTTCGGCGCTTCGCGTCACGAACAGGCGCAGCAGGCCGGTCATCACCACGATCAACAGCAGGCCGCCGACGAACTCCGCCAGCGTGAACTGCCAACCGAGCAGGATCCAGAGCACGATCCCCAGCTCGAAGACCAGGTTGGTCGAGGCGAACTGGAACGCGAGCGCGGAAGCCGCGGAGGCGCCCTTCGCGAACAGCGACTTGGCGATCGCGATCGCAGCGTAAGAGCACGATGAGGACGCCGCGCCCAACCCGGTGGCAATCGTGACCGGACGGGGGCCCGATCCACCGAGACCGCGCTGGATCCTCTCGCGCGGCATCCACGCCTGCACCACCGCCGAGAGCGCGAAACCGAGCACCAACGCCCACCACACCTGCCATGCCATCAGGAAGGCGTTCCAGAACCCATGGCCGATCGTGACGAGCACAGCATGCATGGTTCCATCATATACCCCCAGGGGGTATAATCTCGGTATGACTCATGGTTACGGCGCAAGCAAGGAACAGGTGCTCAAAAGGCTCGCCCGCGTCGAGGGCCAGGTGCACGGGATCGCGCGGATGGTGCAGGAGGACCGGTACTGCATCGACGTCCTGACCCAGATCTCCGCCGCTCAGGCCGCGCTCGACAAGATCGCGCTCGGCCTGCTCGACGGACACGCGCGACACTGCATGCAGGGCAAGGGCGAAGCCCCCCAGGACCCCCAGGTCCAGGTCGATGAGCTGATGGGAGCGGTCGGCAGACTCGTGCGCCGGTGATCCCGCTCCCTCGCGCGGATCGCTGAGCCGCTCGGCCATCGCTCGCGCCCGCGACGGACTACCCTGCGCGCATGCCGGAACGCATCGATCTCGGTCCCGCCGCGGGCATGCGCCACGAGGGGGACCCGCAGCGGTGCGCGGTCGTGCTCCCGGGCATGTTCTACCCAACCCGGGCGCCCGTGCTGTGGTTTGCGCGCGAGGCCGCTGTGGCGCAGGGCTCCAGCGCGCTCGAGGTACTGGGCGAGCCCGGCGAGCATCCCGACCCCGTCGCATGGCAGCGAGCCGCCGCCGAAGCCGCGCTCGACGCGGCCGGCTCAGGGCGAGTGCTGGTGATCGGCAAGTCGCTGGCCACGCTGCTCGCCGGGCAGGTGGGCGAGCGCGACCTTCCGGCCGTGTGGCTGACGCCCGCGTTGACCGAAGCCGCGGTCGGCGAGGGGCTGGCGCGTGCGCGCCAGCCCACCGTGGTCATGGGCGGCACCGCCGACGACTTCTGGCGCGCCGACGCGATCCCCGACAACCCGGTGCTGGAGGTGATCGAGTTGCCGGGGCTGGACCACTCGCTCCAGTTCCCCGGCGACCCGCTGGCATCGCTCGATCCCCTCGCGCGGGTGGTCCAGGTCGTGGCGCGGATGGCAAGCGAGTAAGCGGCCGCGTTCGCGCCCAAAGGTCACGCGGCGGTTACGCAGCTAGATCCTGCTGAAGCGACGGAATTCGAACTCCGCTCCGCCAAGCAGGGCGAAGAGGATTCGAAACGGCAGTGTGACGATGTCGAGGATTAGCCCCAGCACCATCCGGATCACGTTGAGTATCGCGGAGATCATGCGCTTTCTCTACCCGGCGTAGCGCGGCTCCACGCACCAAGCGTGTCTGATCGCCGCGTCCGGGCTAGGGCTCGAGCAGGATCTTGATCGCGCCGTCCTGCTTCTTCTGGAAGATCTCGTAGGCGTGGGGGGCCTGCTCGAGCGGCAGCTTGTGCGTGGCGAGATCCTCGACACCCAGCGGATCGCCGTCCTGCAACAGCGGCAGTATGTCATCGATCCAGCGCTTGACGTTGGCCTGCCCCATTCGCAGCTGGATTTGCTTGTCGAACAGATCCATCATCGGCAACGGATCGATAGCGCCGCCGTAAACGCCGCTGAGCGAGATCGTGCCGCCGCGGCGGACGCAGTCGATCGTCGCGTGCAGGACGCTCAGACGGTCGACTCCTGCCTTCTCCATCAGCTTTTCGGCCACCGCGCCGGGAAGCGCGCCGGCCATCTGGTGCGCGAGCTTGCCCAGCGGAGCGCCGTGCGCCTCCATCCCGACCGCATCGATCACCGAATCGGGCCCGCGACCTTCGGTGAGCTCGCGCAGCGATTCTGCGATGTCGCCCTGCTGGCGGATATCGAGCGTGTGGGCTCCGTGCCGACGGGCTAGTTCGAGCCGTTCATCGACCAGGTCGATCCCGAAGACCTCCGAAGCGCCGCGGTGCAGCCCGATCCGGCAGCACATCTGTCCGATCGGGCCAAGCCCGAATACGGCCACGGTTCCGCCGCTGGGGATCGCGGCGTATTCGACCGCCTGCCAGGCCGTGGGCAGCACGTCCGAGAGGTAGACGAAGCGTTCGTCGGCGGGGCCTTCGGGGACCTTGATCGGGCCGAACTGAGCCTGCGGCACGCGCAAGAGCTCGGCCTGCCCACCGGGCACGTGCCCATACAGCTTCGTGTAGCCGAACAGCGAGGCGCCCTTCCCGTGCTCGCGCACCTGCGTTGTCTCACACTGCGAGTACAGCTGCTGGGCGCACATGAAGCACTCGCCGCAGGAGATGTTGAAGGGGATCACTACTCGATCTCCCGGCTTGATCTGCGTCACCGCGGGCCCCACGGCCTCCACGATCCCCATCGGCTCATGCCCGAGGATGTCGCCCTCATCCATATACGGGCCCATCACCTCGTAGAGGTGCAGGTCCGATCCACAGATCCCCGTCGAGGTGATCCGGACAATCGCGTCCGTGGGCTGCTCGATCGTAGGATCAGGAACCGTCTCGGCGCGCACATCGCGCTTGCCGTGGAATGTGACCGCTTTCATCTCCGTCCTTTCGGGTCGTCGCTCCGGAACGGTCTGCCGCAGGCGCTACCCGAAGGACCGGCGGGGCAAAATCAGAGCGATGGTCGACGGTGGCGGCGCTCACGCCATCGGCGCGCCCTTCACTTCGGTTCGAGTTCTTAGTAGCTTCGCCGAGTGCGGAAGGATCTCGCTCCCGACGACCTCGATGGGCTGCTCGACCGCCCGCTGGTAGCCGTGCTCGCAACCTACCGCGCAAACGGCGATGTCCTGCTGTCGCCCGTCTGGCATCGTTGGCGAGACGGCGGCTTCGACGTGGTAACGAGCGCTGACGACGTGAAGGCTCGCCATCTTCGCCGCGATGCGCGGGCCAGCATCGTGGTTTTCGAGCACGAGCCACCGTACCGGGGAATCGAGGTCAAGGGGCGGGCGATGCTCGGCCGCGCAGATGCCGACGTCGTGCGGGCGATGGCGGTTCGGTACCTCGGCGAGGAGGCGGGGGAGGCTTATGCCGCCGGCGCTGCTGACAACACGCTGGTGCGGCTCGAGCCGGACCGCATCCGCGCCTGGGACTTCGCGGACGAGGCTTAGCCTCGTGCCGGATGTGGAGGGAGTGCGCTCAGAGCCTCGAGCTCGAACCGCAGCTGCCTGACCAGTGGATGATCGGGGGTTATATGTTCGAGCGTGACCAAGCTCTCGCGGTAGTGATCCAGCCGCGCTCGCTCATGGGCGTGCGCTTCGAGCAGGCTTGGATTCGCCGCGAGACGGGCGCGCAGCTCTCGCACCTTGGCCACCTTGTCCGCCGCGTACACGGAGCTGGCGTCCGGGCCGGCGGCTGCGATTTGGTGGCGCAGTGATGCCTTTCGCTCCGCGAATTCCTCGATGCTTGGGTCCTCTGTCATCGCCGCCACCAGCGTGGCGACTTCAGGGCCGAAGCGCCGGTCGATGTCTGTCACTGAAACCGGAGCTTTTTCAACCGTGTCGTGCAGGATCCCGGCCGCGACGACCGGCTCCCGGTGACCCGTGTTGTGCAGCAGCGCTGCCACCTCGAGGGGGTGCAAAATGAACTGCGCCTCATCCGATTCGCGACGCTGCCCTCTGTGCAGCTCTCGGGCGAACGCAAGGGCGGCGCGCGCCTGGGGAAGGTCCTCCATGAAGGTCGGAGTAAACGTGTCGCCTTCCATCGACGTAATTGTGTGACGTCGCCCTATCGAGGTTGTGACCACGATGTGAAGGCAGCCCAATTGATGCTGCGTGGTTGTCGAGCTGGCCGTCGGGTAGACGGGGGATCGTGGAATGTTCAGGCCGAGATGTCGACTCTTCGCCTATAAGGGCAGGTCGTAGGTGAGCGACTGCGTTTGGCTGCTGCGCCACGGCGCCACGGAATGGACTGACGAAGACCGTCACACCGGCCGCGAAGATGTCCCGCTGAGCGAGATCGGCCGCGAGCAGGCCCGGCGGGCCGGCGAGCTGCTGGCGCCGCGACGTTTCGAGCACGTGCTGGTGAGCCCCCAGAGTCGAGCCGTTGAGACCTGTGAGTTGGCTGGATTCGGCGATCAGCTGAAGACCTGTGTCGAGCTGGTGGAATGGGACTACGGGGAGTACGAGGGCCTCACCGACAACCAGACGCAACAGCGCAATCCGGGGTGGGAGCTGTTCCGCGACGGATGTCCGGGTGGAGAGAGCCCGGAGGAGGTCGGCGCCCGGGTCGACCAGATGCTGGCGACGGTGGGCGAGCTGAATGGTGTTTCTCTGCTTGTAGCTCACGGCAAGCTGCTGCGTGCGCTCGCCGCCCGCTGGCTGGGTTGCGACGTGGCACTCGGCAGGGCGCTGCCGATGGATCCGGCGGCGATCTGCCTGCTTGAACGCGAGCCCGCGGGTCCATTGCTGCGTCTTTGGAACTACACCGGGCAGGTGGCATCTAGCGACGGTGTGCCGCCTCGGCGGCACACACAAGCAACCGCCTAAAGCTCAGCCTTACACGATTGAGGCGAGTGGGTGGTATTCATTCGCTTGTGCGCAACTCGAGCGGGCGAACATGAGCTTCGGGGGCTACACCGCTCCCCTGTCGCCGGATGGTCGGGCCGGAATCGTTCCGCCACCGCCATGGCACTACGCGGGCGATTTCTTGATCGCCGAGTACAGGACCGATCCCGAGGCCGTGGCGGCGCTGCTGCCCGACGAGCTCGACCCGGCGGAGGATGCGGGGGCGGTCGCGGCCATCTTCGCCGACTGGCAATCATGCTCGGCGGACCTCCACGAGCTGGCGGACCCCATCCAGTCCCAGTACCACGAGTTCTTCATCGTGGTCGGCGCTCGCTTTCGCGGCGAGCCCGTCAGCCGCTGCGTCTATATCTGGGTCGACAAAGACTTCTCCATGTACCGCGGGTGGATCCAGGGATTCCCAAAAAAGCTCGCTTCGATCCACATCACACGCGTCTTCGCCGCGGGCAAGGCTACGCCACGACTCGAAGCGGGGGCGCGTTTTGGCGCCACGTGCACCGCTAATGATCGTCAGGTTGCGCGAATGGTGGTGACGCTCGAGCACCTCAGCGAGACGGGTCCGCGCGTCAACGATCCGCCCATGCACAACACCCGCCATTTCCCGGCGGCCCTCGGGAGCAGCCCGGCCGTGTTCGAGCTGGTTCGCGCTGGCGGACGCGACCGGGAAGTCAGCCCGATATGGGAGGGCAGTGCGGAGCTGCGCCTCTACGACGACACGCTCGAGGATCTGATGGCGATCCGCCCGCACGAGATGATGCGCGGGTACCGGTTCTCATTCGGCTACACGGTCGACGGCGTCGACGTCGTCGCCCAGCATCGCCATCCACAGCGGGGCGCGAGCAAGGTGAATGCAGGTGCGGCCGCGACCATGATGCGGGGGACGGAGCAGGCGTGAGGCACGTGCGCATCCTCTATGAGGGCCGCGCCCTGGCGGGCACGCTCGAGGGAGACATGGTCCGGGCCGGCGAGCTGGAAATGCGGTCCGCGGACGTAACTCAGTGGCTGCCGCCGGTCGTACCCGGCAAGATCGTCGCCACGCACCTCACCTACCGCTCGCGCGCGCGGGAGTACCGCATGGCGCAGCTTCCGGAGGTCCCCTCGTATTTCCTCAAACCGACCACATCGGTGTCGGCGCATTTGGCGCCGGTCGTCCGGCCCGCAGGCTGCCGCTTTCTCAACTACGAGGGCGAGGTTGCCGTGGTCATGGGCCGCCCTTGCCGCGAGGTCAGTCTCGGCGAGGCGCTGCATTACGTCCGTGGCTACACGGTGGCCAACGATTGGGGGGTCCACGACTTCCGTCACGCCGACCGCGGTTCTATGCTGCGGGTCAAGGGACAAGACGGCTTTTGCCCGCTCGGCCCGGCGCTGGTAGACGCCGGCGACATCGACCCCGAAGACCTCACGCTGCGCACGTTCGTAGACGGAGAGGAAGTACAGCGCGGGCATACCGGCCGCGATCTCATGTT
Organism: Solirubrobacterales bacterium; assembly: GCA_019247075.1. Classification (GTDB taxonomy): domain Bacteria; phylum Actinomycetota; class Thermoleophilia; order Solirubrobacterales; family Solirubrobacteraceae; genus Palsa-465. The sequence goes on along the minus strand of JAFAPR010000151.1, from coordinate 1,566 downwards.
CTCCTTCGCCTACCAGATCGCCGACCTTGCAAGGCTGATCACGCTCGAGCCCGGCGACGTCCTCCTCACCGGGACCCCGGCGAACTCGCGGCCGGTGGAACCGGGGGCGGTGGTCGCGGTCGAGATCGAGGGGATCGGGCGGCTCGAGAACACGGTTGTCGAATCCGCACGTTCCCCCGACGGCGTCGGAGTGCAGCCGGCCGTGACCGCACAAACGCTGCACGTCGCGCTCGCGATGGCCGAGGACGAGGCGGAGCGGAGGGTCGGTTCCACCCCATGAGCGCGCGGCGCCAGCCCGGCACGCGACTTGAGATCGCGAGCGTGGTCGACCAGGTGTACGCGGCGATTCGCGAACGGATCGCCGATGGTTCGCTTCCCCGCGGGGCGCGCGTGCACCAGGAGGGTCTCGCCGAGGAGCTCGGCGTGTCGCGCACCCCCGTACGCGAAGCCTTGCGGCGGCTGGCAGCCGAGGGCCTTGTGCAGATGCGAACCAACCGGGGCGCAAAAGTCCTCGACATCGACCGGGGAGGGATGCGCGCCGCCTACGAGGCGCGGCTCGTGATCGAGCCCGGGGCGGCGCGCCTCGCCGCCAAGCATTCAAACAGCGAAGCGCAGGAGCGGATGGCCGCCGCGCTGGCAGCCCAGCGCCAGGCGCTGCGCAGCGTCGCCCGCAGCTTCGAGGCCAATCGCGCCTTCCACCTTGCGCTCGTTGCCGCTTCCGGTAATGAGTTTCTGGTGCGCTTCGCCGAGCAGCTGTGGGTCGCGCGGATCGGCGCGGCCATCTACGAGCGGCAGCTGAAAGTCCAGGAGCGGCTGCTACTCGACATATCGGAGCACGAGCAGATCCTTACCGCGGTCCGGACCGGCGACGGGCGGCGTGCCGAGTCGCTCACGCGCAGCCACCTGGTCGAAGCGATGCGGCTGTCGACCGACATCCTCGCGGACGGCGAAGACGGCTAGCTCGAGGGCCTTCCTAGCGCTCCATCCGCACGCCGTTGGTGAGCGCCCCCACCCCACCCACGTAGACCTCGACCACGTCTCCCTCGCGTAGATAACGCGGCGGCTGACGCGAGTCGCCGACTCCTCCGGGAGTACCCGTGGCGATCACATCGCCGGGCTCGAGCGTGACCCCGGCCGACAGGTACGCGATCAACTCCTCGACGCCGAAAATGAGATCGCGCGTGTTTGCGCTTTGCATCACCTCGCCGGAAACGGTGGTCCCCACGTCGACGTCAGCGAGGTCGGTGCCGTCGAGCGAGGCGATGCACGGTCCCAGCGGCGCGAACGTGTCGAAGCTCTTGCCCAGCGTGAACTGACGCAGCGGTGTCTCCAGCTGCGCACGGCGCCCCGAGACGTCGTTGATTGCCGATATGCCGCCGATCGCCGCGCGCGCCGCCGAGCCCTGCGCGCGGTAGGTGCGTCGTCCGATCACAACGGCCAGCTCGCCCTCGAAATCTGGACGCGTCTCCTCGCGCGGTATCACGATCTCATCCCCTTCGCCGATCAGCGCCGAGGGCAGCTTTGCGAAGACCACCGGGACCGAGGGGACCTGAAGCTCGGACTCCT
>JAFAPR010000194.1 GCA_019247075.1 Solirubrobacterales bacterium | reverse complement strand
AGGCTCGTGATCGCCTCGCTCATCGCCGCGTATAGCTCGGCGGTCGGATCGCGTAACGCTGCCTGCCAGTGGCCGAGTTCCCCGGCGGCGATATACAAATCGCGCTGCTGCTCCGTGAACGTGGTTGGATCGGGTGCAGGATCGCGTCGCCGGTGGCGCGCCAGACCTCGGGGGTCCTGGGTGGCGCGGGTGGCTGGCTCCGGCTCGAGTCGGTACGCAACGAGGTGCGCTACGCCAGCGCCGCCATTGCGCAGTTGGAACGCCAGGTAGATCACCCCGTTCTCGCGCCGCACCAGCGCGTCTCCCCAGCCCGTATCGAACATCCGCCCATCGGCGAACTGGACCTCCAAGCGCGGGTCATTCCGCCGCGGCGTCGTGAGCGCCGGACGAAGTCCCGCAAGCAACGAGCGCTCCGCGATCCGCGCCGAGCGATTCGAAGAACGCACAGCAGCGAAAGTCGCTCCCGCAAGCACCAGCGTCCCAACCGATGTGCCCCACGCGGCCCAATCAGTCATGTCGATATTCAACCGTCCCCCACCAACCGACTGCCACACCAATCCGTAGGCCGCCCCCGCTCTCGAGAGCCGCCGTATGGGTTGAGACCAATCACTCGACTAACAGCAGTCACCACCAACACCAACCCCAGGTGTCACGCAAACCGGGTCAGGTCCCGCAGGCCTAGATGTCATGGGCCGAGTCTGGAGCGCCGGGAGCGGTCCCGGAGGCCGCCCCTGTTTCGCGGAAGCGGAAGCCGCTCGACCATCCCGGATGAGCGGGAGTGCCCCAAAAGACCGTTTCTCGCGGGATGACGCTTCCGTGGTGATCTGGAGCGGAGTGTTACCCGCCGTCAATGAGCACGCCCGCGATCTTGGCGGCCTGTGCCGTCAGCTCATTGTGAGGGCACGCTCAACGAACCTCACCACCACGGCGGACGTAGCATCGCACGCATGGACGCGTCGCTGAACCCCGCTCTTGCCGATGTCCGCTTCTGCCCGAGGTGCGGTGAGTCGGCCGAGGTGGAGTTCCCGCAGCGGATCACATGCCCGCATTGCGGCTACGTCGCTTACTACAACCCCAAGCCGGTCGCCGCGGCGATCCCCGTCGACGACGACGGGAGGGTGATCCTCCTGCGCCGGGGGTTCGAGCCCGGTCAGGGACTGTGGACGTTCCCGGGCGGCTTCGTCGATCTCGGTGAGTCCGTGGAGCAGGCCGCGAGCCGAGAAGTCGGTGAAGAACTCGGTATCGCCATCGAGGTCGAGCGGCTGGTCGGCGTCTACTCGCGCGCCGAGGATCGCGTCGTGCTGATCGTGTACCGCGCTCGGGCGCTGGGTCCGCCACAGACCACGCTGGAGGCGGTCGAGGTTCGCGCGTTTGCCGTCGATCAGGTTCCGTGGGACGAGCTGGCGTTCTGGTCAACCGCGCTCGCGCTGCGCGACGCCTTTCCGGACTGACGCGCTCGCGTCGCGCGGGTCGCGGGGCCGCGGCTACTTGCGCTGCGCCGACAGGTCACCCACGGTCGGTACCTCCTGCTTCGGATGATTTCGGCCCGCGCGGGTGCCATCCGCGCGCGCCTTCAACCAGGGTCGCCCGACGTGGAGGACTCGCCGCCTGCCGTCACTCCCACCGTACCCCCTCAAGGCTGGCCCATTCACGCAGGCCACGCATTCAGACTGCCCTGGTCGGGGTCTGCCAGCAATCGAAGCAGAAGTCGCGGCTGGTGGCCGCAGAGGCGACAAAGATGGCGTGAAACAGCCGGGCCCGTAGCGGTCGAGGCCCGGACCGTCCGGGTTCGCGACCGGTCCACGACGTAGGTCATCGCCTGATTCCGGACGCGGGGCTGGAGATAGGGTTTGCGCATCATGAGCGCAATGTTGCAGCGTCACGAGTTGGGAGTCACGTGGATTGAGCAGAGCAGCATGTCGCGCACCGCGCACGCGATACTTAGCGACGGGCGGGTGTGGCTGATCGACCCGTTTGAGGATGACGCCGCTCCGCAGGCGGCGTCAGCTTTAGGGCCGCCGGCGGGTGTCCTGCAGCTGCTTGATCGCCACAACCGCGACTGTCAGACGATCGCCACTGGCGTCGGGATTCCACTGCTGCGCCTGCCGGAGCGGGTACCCGAGACTCCGTTCGAGGTCGTGCCGATCCTGTTCCGCAGGCGTTGGAGGGAGGTTGCGCTGTGGTGGCCACAAATGCGCGCACTGATCATCCCAGAGGCGATCGGCACAGCGCCGGTGTTCGCGCTCGGCCGCCGGGCAGGCGTGCATCCTATGTTGCGCCTGATGCCGCCGCGCGCACAGCTCTCCGCCTACGAGCCCTCGATGCTTCTCCTCGGCCACGGGAGAGCTATCGAGTCAGAAGCCGCCGCGGCGCTCGGCGACGCCCTCGACCGCTCACGGTCGGACATACCCCGGTTGCTAGTCGCGCTCCCCGGGCTGATACGCGGTTGAAAGTAGCGTGCCGATCATGACCGTCGATGAGTCCGGGCTCCGGCCCGATCGCGACGGAGACTGTAGGGCGGCGACGGAAGTGTTTGGGCGATGGTTGCTGGATGCGCGCGCACATGACAGGAGGTTTCCGGGCTGATGACGCCGGATCCTGACGGGCTTCGGCGCTGATCAGCCGTAGCGCAGCGACGGGAAGTTGGGCTCGGTGCCGCGGCCTTCCGCCGTCACATCGAGCACGTTCCAGATGGGCCAGATGGAGTCGACGTGGCGAGGCTCCATGCCGTCTTCTCGCGGTGCGTACATGAGCTCCGAGGCCCATGTGTGGCGGACCTGACCGCCGTCGCGGACGAAGACGTTCAGGATGGGCATCTGCTCTCCGTGCGGGGTTTCGGCGTGGTACTCGCGGTTGTAGGAGTTGCCGCGCGAGGACAGGAGCCGCAGGTGGCGCCAGCCACGCTCGCGCGCGAAGTTGCGGATCCGGTCTGGATCGGATTTCGCGACCACAGCCAGGTTGAGCACCCGGCGGAGGTGAGGTGCGGCGCCGTCGAGCGAGTCGAGGATCGAGGTGCATGATGCACAGGGGGTTTCGGCCAGTAGCAGCTTCGCCGTTTCGCCGTCCGCGGGTCCTGGCCGGGTGTCGCCCGAGTAGCGCGGGAACATGAAGCTGTAGATGACGAGCGTGTCCTTGCCCGGCTCGAACAGCTCGCTGAGCCGGACTGTGGCGCCGTCGGAGGCCTCCTCGAAGCGGTAGTGGTCTGGCACGGCGCCCCCGGGCGGTAGCCTGCGCCGCTGGGCGGCGACGTCTTCGATAGCTCGTCGCAATCCGACCTCGGCCTCGAGCAGTCGATTGCGCTCGTGCCTGTACTCCTCGGACTCGCCGGGGAAACGAATGCCTGAGTCTATGTCTGTCATGTGCGTGCCTCCTCGTAT
>JAFAPR010000116.1 GCA_019247075.1 Solirubrobacterales bacterium | reverse complement strand
GATGCTCATGGCACCAAATCCGGTGTTCGCCACGCGCCACGGATTCCTTGCCACCCCTCGCGCCAACAAAGCCGGCGATCGCGCCACGCACAAAGCACGAGCGGCCTCGGAGCGGCCCGTCAAAGTCGCGTATCGCGGAGCATGTCGTCATTGCACTCACGCCGGACCCGCGGCCGAGGACGAAGCGATCGTCGAGAGCGGATGACTGCTGTCGGGCGACTCCGAGCGTCGCCCTCTCGGGGCACCGGCGCGTGCCTTCGTCGTCGCAAAGGCGATAGCGGGATCAGGTGAATCGCTTTTCGTGAAAGCAGCCTCCAGTCGATGCGCAGGGAGGCGGGCTTTCGCGCGACGTCGCTGGCCCAGGGCGCGAGCTGTCCCCCGGCACTGCGTTTCCCTCCCGGGAGATTGTGTGCTGCGAACTGCGGGAGGGGCTGAAAGGCAACCGCGATGAACGCTGGAACTACTTTCGCTGGGCGCGCTCCCCGACCTTGGGCGGTGCAGTGAGCGCTTCTCGCGCGAGGCAGGTGCCGCGGCGGTTAGCATCGGCTCGTGGCCTCGGAGGATCGCTGGTTGGCTGCGCAGTGGCCGAAGATCCGGCCGTGTCTGCCAGCACCCCCCGCATACGTGGTCGAGGTCGGATGCGGAAGTCTCGGCGGATTCGTCCCCGCTCTTGACAGTTGTGGCTATCAGGCGCTCGGCATCGATCCCGCAGCTCCGGACGGCGACAGCTACTGTCGTCAGAAGGTCGAGTGCGCCGAGCTGCGTGCCCAGGCTAACGCGGTGGTGGCCTGCACGTCGCTGCATCATGTGGCTGAACTCGGCGAAGCGCTCGACAAGATTGTGCAGCTCCTGGTCCCAGGCGGAGTGGTGATCGTCGTGGAATGGGATTGGGAGCGCTTCGATGAGGCGACCGCCCAATGGTGCTTCGAGCGACTCGGCGAGTCCGAAGGATGGCTCCATCACCGGCGCCAGGAGTGGATTACCTCTGCGCAGCCCTGGCAGCGCTACCTCGAAACCTGGGCAAACGAGCACCGCATCCACACCGGAGGCGCTGTCCTTGGGGAACTCGATCAGCGTCTTCGCCGCCAGCAATGTCGGAGAGGGGCATATTTCTTCGCTGACCTCGCCAATACGACCGAAGCCGACGAGCTGCACGCGATCGACTCCGGAGCTATCCAGGCCACCCGCATCGATTACGTGGGCACACTGCCGTGATCGAGCCAGGACCTTGACACTCTCGCGCTGGTAATGGCGTCCTCTGGGTGAGACCTGCTCGTCGCCCGGGAGCGAGACGCCCGCTCGCGTCGTTAAGCGAGCGTCAGCATCCTGGCTTCGAACAAAACAAAAGCGGGCGCACGGGCTTGTGTCTGCGCTCGAAGGCGTCGGTGCCGTCCAGAGCAAGAACATGACTGTGCACACGGGAGCTCGCGTGCGACACCGGATTCGCGCGGGACGCTGCCCGCTGTCGTAGGCTCTGAGCGTGAGCATGACGTCGATCCATGACGTGCGCCCGGAGGCGTTCAGCTACGCCTGGGATCACTCGACCGCCCCTGCGATCGAGGTCGAGTCCGGCGACTCCGTCCTGCTGCACGCCCGCGACGCGTCTGACGAGCAGATCCAAAAGGGTTCAACCGCGCGGGACGTCGCCGGCATCGACTTCTCTCACGTCAACCCCGTCAGCGGCCCCGTTTTCGTGAAAGGCGCCCAACCGGGCGATGCGCTCGCGGTCGAACTGCTCGAAATGCGACCGGGCGACTGGGGCTGGACCGCGCTCATCCCCGGGTTCGGGCTACTCGCCGACGAATACCCCGAACCATGGCTACGGATCTCACAGATCGAACCCGCCAGCGCCACGGTTCGTTTCTCTGATCAGGTCTCCCTACCACTGCGACCGTTTCCCGGAACGATCGGTATCGCCCCCGCGGAGCCAGGCCAGCATCCAATCCTGCCCCCGACTCGCTGGGGCGGAAACCTCGACACGAAACACCTCACCGAGGGCGCGATCCTCTACTTGCCGGTGGGCGTCGAAGGAGCCCTTCTCTCCCTCGGCGACACCCACGCCGCACAAGGCGACGGCGAAGTCTGCGGCACCGCCGTCGAAAGCGCGATGGATGCAATCGTCCGCATCTCGGTCCGCCGAGACCTGACGATCACTGCACCGCAGATCGACCTTCCCGCCACGACGCAAGGCACCCCGCCGGGCTACCACGTTTGCACCGGCGTCGGACCCGACCTGATCGAAGCCGCACGCGACGCGACCCGTGCAATGATCGAGCACCTCGGAGAACGGTACGGAGTCGAGCACCAGGAGGCGTACGCGCTCACCAGCGTCGCCTGCGACCTCCGCATCCACGAAATCGTCGACGCGCCGAACTGGGTCGTTGGCTCCTTCCTGCCGAACACGATCTTCATCTGAACCAGAAGCAAGATGGCCGCCACAAGAGCGGCGGGTTGATCGAGATCGTGTCAGTCTGGCGTGCGATGCGATGACTGCAGGATCCGTCGCGTTTCGAGCGCCAGCTTGGGCGACACGCTCGCTAGAAGAGCGAGCGTGTCCTTCGGTCCGGGCGGGCAGCGGACGCGCGCCACCGGGATTGACCGATCCGGGAACGCGGCCAGCCTGCTCGCGGCGCGTGACGATCGGCTCGTGGCAGTTCGGTTTCAGAAAGGAAGGCTGTGCACGACGACCGCGCCGGCCGGCCACTCGACCTTCTGTCGCAGGCGCCGCCGCATCGTTTGGTGCGGCATCCGCGCATAGCCGCCGGGCTGCTGCACCAGGACCTCGGCGGCGATCTCGGCAAAGCCGAGCTTTCGATAAAGGCCCGCCCGATCGCGATGGCAGAAAAGGATCGCGTACGCGGGACCGAGGCTGTTCGCCCTGGCGAGCGCTGCTTGCACCACCTCGCGCCCGAGACCCCGCCCCCGATGCAGCGCTTTCACGATCACCCCGCCCAACCCCACGACCGGGAAGCGCTCCACCCCTACCCCAACCTCTACAACCACCATCCCCGTGGAAGCGATCAGCGCGCCCGCGTCGTCGCGTAGCCCCACATGCCGGTTCTTCGGTCGGTAGTGCAGCATGATGCCCCCGGAATCGAACGGGTCCTCCTCCTCGCCGTCCAGTTCGCGTCTCTGCTCTGCGGTCAGCGGCCCGAACTCGACGATCTCCATCGCCGGATGGAACCACACACCCTGTGGGCTGCCGGTCGCCGGCTAACAGCCTCAGCCCCAACGCGGGCGCCGGCACGCCAAATCGTCGCAATGCACTCGTCAGCTCGCAACTCGTTGCAGAGACAAGAGCGAGCGTCAGTCGCACGGCCATGGAAGTCGGTGCGCCACTTCTCCTTTCCGTGGTTGCGACAGGCTAGGTCGTCACTGATCTCCTCGATCCACACAACGTGCCCGGAGCCAGCGGGAGCGCGTCCAGACTGCTGTAACCCTGATACCGCCTTTCTGCTGATTCCTAGCCTTGTAGCCGCAATTTACGCGACTGGGGAGAGCGTCCCTGGAGCGCGCTAACGACTCGGGGATCGATCTGGATGGGCGCTCTAAGAGTGACCAGTGCCATTACCACCTTGGCGCTCGTCGCTGTCTACGAGAGGGGTCATCCCCGTGTGGGTCCGCATCCACGCTCGACGGGCGCAGCTTCTCGATCGGCCGGTGGCGCTGCCGCCGTCGCTAAGCAAGCGCCGGCTGTCCCAGCATTCGAGGAAAGCGCAAGTTTCAGGATCTGCTGCGGCGGTTTCAGCGGTCGTGGCGGGCATCTATGGTCAGGGGAGCGATCCGGTGGGGGTTGCCCCATTCGTCGTGGAACTTCGTGACGGCGGCCCGGGTGTGATCGTTACATAGTTACTGTGGTTGGTGCCTCCTGGGTGGGGTTGGGGTGGTGAAGGTGGAGCCGTCGTTCGATCGCGACGGCGAGCTGCGGGAGCT
>JAFAPR010000098.1 GCA_019247075.1 Solirubrobacterales bacterium | reverse complement strand
ACAGCAGGTCCTTACGGGAGCGCAGCTTGTGGAGCGGCCGGCCGCGATAGTAGATCTCCCCCCGGGTGGGCGGGTAGACCCGCGCCAGCAGCCGCGCCGTGGTGCTTTTGCCGCTCCCGCTCTCACCGACGAGGGCCGCGATCTCGCGCTCCTTGATCGTCAGATCGAAGTCGTCGACCGCATGCAGCACCTGCTTTGAGAACATGCCCCCGAGTCGGAAATGACGCGTCAGGCCGACAGTTCTCAGAAGCGGTTCGCCGGGGGACGCCCCGTCCCCGCGCGCGCCGCGGGCCTGCGCCATTGGCTTAGCTTGCACGGTTAGCCGAGCCGTTGTAGAGGATGCAACGCACCCGAGCGTCCTCGACGCGATACAGCTCGGGCTCGCGCTCCAGGCAGGCCGGCATGACCTCGGGGCAGCGGGGGTGAAATCGACATCCCCTGGGTGGTCGAGCGAGATTCGGGGGCGCCCCGGGGATCCCCACCAGATCTCGCCGGGGGCCTCTGACGGAGGGAAAGGCACTCATCAGACCGCGACTGTACGGATGGAGGGGTCGCTCGAAGAGCGCGGCGGTGCTCGACGACTCTGCGATCTGGCCCGCGTACATGACAAGTACCCGATCTGAATAGCGGCTCACCACCGACATGTCGTGGGTCACGAAGACGATCGCGAATCCGAGCTTTCGCTGGAGCTCCTTGATGTTGCTCATCAGCGAACGCTGCGCCACCACGTCGAGTGCCGAGGTTGGCTCGTCCATGACAACGAGCTCAGGCGTGAACAAAAGCGCCATCGCAATCATCGCGCGCTGGCGCATCCCGCCACTGAGCTGATGCGGGTAGCTCTTGAGGTGAACGGTGTCGATTCCCACCATCCGGAGAACCTCTTCCGACCGCCGCCGGATCTCCTCGGCAGACGATTTGCCGTGCGCCTGCAGCGTGTCCTTGAACTGCGCGCCCATGCTCTTCATGGGGTTGAGCGCGTTCATCGCGCTCTGCATTACCACCGAGTAGTCGCGCCACCGCATGTGCCTGAGCTCGCGGCCTCTGAGCCGCACCATGTCACGGCCTCGGAAGACCGCCTTTCCGCCGACGATCTCGCCGGGAGGCGAGAGCAGCTGAGCCACAGCGAACAGCAGCGTCGACTTTCCGCATCCGGATTCACCCACGATTCCCAGGAACTCTCCGCGCTCGACGGTGAAGCTGACCCGATCGACGGCACGCACGGCGCCCGCCACCGTCAGGTAATCGACGGTCAGGTCGGCGACTTCAAGCAGAGGCTCGGACACGCCGCTTCCTAACGGGCCGCAGCGCGGGATTCCCGATCTCGTCAAATGCGTAGTTCATGAGCGCGAAGCCGGCCCCCAACAGGGCCACCGCCGCGCCCGGCGCCAATGCCCACCAGGCATTGCCCGACTCGAGTGCAGCCGCCTGTTGCGCGTTGTAGAGCATCGTGCCCCACATCAGCTCGCCGCTGTTGCCCAGTCCGAGGAACTGAAGGGCGGCCGCAAATCCGACTACATAGACGGCGAGGGAAAAGAATGAGGCGGCCAGCAGCGAGGTCATGGTGGGCACGATCTCTACCAGGATGATGTAGAGCGGACGCTCGCCCCGCACTCGGGCGGCCACGAGGAAATCCCGGTTGCGCACCGATAGCCCTTGGGACCGCAGTTGCCGCGCCTGGAAAGCCCAGCTTGTGATGCACAGCACGATTGTCAGGGACGTGACCCCGGGCGGAAGGTAAGCCGCAAGCAGGATCAGCAGCGGAAGTACGGGCAGAATCAGGAAGACGTCGGTCACCACCATCAGCACGCGATCGGTGACTCCCCCCAGGTAAGCGGCGCTGACACCGACGATCATCGACACGAATGTGGCGATCAGGCTTACAATAAGCGTGACGACGAGCGTCAGGCGTGTGCTCCAGATGAGCTGGGAGAAGACATCCTGACCGATTTGCGTCGTGCCGAGCAGGTGGGCGGACGACGGTCCAGCGTTCTGGGGATAGGTCGTTGCCAGCGGGTTGTCGGGCGCAATCAGCCCCGGAAACGCAGCCACGAACGCCGCCACAAGCAGGATCACGGCTCCTGCCACCGCCTTGCGGTTGCGCAGCACTGCCCGCGCGACGCGGCGCGGCTCGGTCCTCACCTCCGCGACGTCAGCGGCATCGGTTACTGCGATCTCGGGGACTGTGGCGCCGGTCGCCATCTCACGCCTCCCGGGTGCGAGGGTCGAGCACTGCCGTGAGCAAGTCCGCGATCAGAACGCAGACCAGCACCGCAACCGTGTAGAAGAGGAAGAGGCCTTGCATCAACGGCAGATCGTGATCGGTCGTGGCCGTGTAGAAGAGATAACCGAGGCCGGGATACGAGAACAGATACTCGATCACGATCGCACCGCCCAGTACGTAGCCGAGCTGCATCGCGAACCCGGTGAGGTTGGGAAGGATCGCGTTGCGTCCCGCGTAGTCGAACATGATCCGCCGACTAGCCAGTCCCTTGGCTCGGCCCGTCTTCACGTAGTCCTCCGAAATCGTGGTGATCATGTTGTTGCGCATCGAGTACACCCACAGACCCGCCGTGACGATCACCAGGCTGAGCCCCGGCAGGATGGCGTGCTTCAGCACGTCCCAGATAAACGAGAGCGAGAGGGACGGGGTGGTCCCGATGGTGTAGTTGCCTCCAAGAGGTAGCCAGTTCAGCTTGACCGCAAAGACGTAGATGAGCAGCAGGCCGACGAAGAAGACGGGGACGGTCGAGACGATGAACAGAAACGGCGGCAGAATCCCGTCGAGCCACCCGCCCCGGTACCAGGCGCTGACGACACCGGCCAACGTGCCGATGAGGAACGCGATGACGGTCGTGACCCCGACCAGGCCCAACGTCCACGGGAGCTTTGAGGCGATCTCGGTGAACACCGGCACGCCCTGCGCCGTCACCCCGAACTGGCCCGTCAGGCAATTTCCAAGGTATTGAAAATAGGAGACGAGGACGTTCTGATGGACGTTTACGCCGAACTGGATCTCGAGAGCGCGCAGCGCAGCCGGGTTGGCGTTATGGAACGTCCCCAGCACCGCGCTCGCCTCGTTGCCCGGCATGACGCGCGGAATGATGAAGTTGACGGTCAACGCGGCCCATAGCGTCAACACGAACAGGCCGAGTCGCCGCGTGAGGTATCTCATCGCCGGAGCGGCCGGAAGCTCGCCTCCGCAGCCGCCTACCTCCTCAGTGGAGCGGGTGCAGGTGCGTCACGACCACTTCCAGGTCTGGTGCCTGATACGGCGACGGTTGTGCATACGGATTGGATGGCGTCGGCCAGCCGCTGAAGTTCGAGGTGTCGTACTGGTACCAGTCGACGCCCTCGGTGACCGGGATGAACGGAATTTGGTCCGCCATCACCTTTTGGATCTTGTCGATGATCTGGTGCTGCTGAGCCAGGTTAGCCGACGAGTACTGGTTGAAGAGCGCGTCGGTCGATGGGGAGTTGAAGCGGGAGAAGTTCGTCGAACCGATGTTCCCGCTGAACAGCAGACCGCGCAGCTCGTAGTACGGAGTGGGTCCTCCCACCGCGGATGAGGGACCGCCGCTACCCGCGTATGCAAGCTGGAAGTGGCCGCTCTGGAGGTCCGTGGTGTACGGAGTTGAGTTCTCATCCTGAACGGTCGCGGCGATGCCTGCGGCCTTCAGCTCTTGAGTTATCACCGCCAGAGACGCATCCCAGTCCGAGAAGCCAGTGATCGTCTTGATCGTGAACGAAAGTGGGCTGCCGTGGAGCTGATAGATCCCGTTGGAGCCCTTGGTGAAACCCGCTGACTTCAGGATCTGCTGGGCCTTCGCCGGGTCGTAGCTCGGCTGGGTGATCGAGCTGGCAAACCAACTTTGGTAGGTAGGCGTGATGACGCCTGTCTGGTTGGCGGGCTTCTGGTAGCCGCTCTCACCGAGCTGCGCGACCTTCGGCTTGTCGATGGCGTAAGCGATCGCTTGCCGAACCGCCAGCTTGCTCAGCAGTGGGTTGCTTAGGTTGGGAATCAAGTTCACGTTCAGCACCGGCGGGAACCAGTAGTGGCGATGGGCCGGATCCTTCGAGATGTAGAACGAGTGGATGTTCGGGACGTACTGCCCGCCCCACTGCGCGTTGCCTTGGGACAAGTAAAGGTTGGCCGATGAGTTGCTGAGGAACGACGGATAATCGACCTCTTTGACCGCCGGCACCGGATGGCCCGAGCTGCTCTGCCAGTAATTGGGGTTGCGCAGGTACTTGATGTTCTGCGCCGTGCAGTTGGCGACCTTGTAGGGACCGGTGCCCACGGGCTTCGTGTCCGTGTAGGAGATGAGCTTGCTCTGATTGAGAGTGGACCAGATGTGTTGCGGAACGATCGGCGTCTGGTCTGCGACGTAGTAGAAATACGGCTGAGACGGCCTCGTGAAGGTGAACACGACTCGGTCCGAACCGCTGAGTGCAACGTTCGTCAGCGGCCCCCCGGCGTTGGCCCAGATCGCGTTGAGATCGATGGCCTTGTCGCCCTTGATCGCGTTGAACGTGTAGAGCACGTCTTGGGCGGTGAAGGGCTTGCCGTCGCTCCAATGCACTGCCTTGCGGATGGTGAAGGTGAGCGTTCGGAAACCGTTGGACCACTTGTAGGACGTGGCCAGAAACGGGGTTGTGCTGATCGCGCCGCTGGAGCCGCTCTTGAGGATGTTCACGTACTCGAGCGGCTCGTAGACCCAGCCAAACGCCGTCAGGCCGAGCGTGGCCGCCGTGTTGAACGGATTGAACTGGCACGTCCAGGTGGATCCGCTCTCGTTGTCGATAGTCAGCTTGCCGGCGACAGTCGTCGACTTGGACCCGCCACCACACGCCGCCAGCAGGACCGCAGCCGCGGCCGACAGCAGGAGCCACCTAAAGCGTTTCATCGACAGCCTCCGTCCCTCTCGACGATCGCCAGCTGATCGCTGGCTCAGAATGTGTGCCGCCCGCACCTCGCGCTATCCGGTCATCCGGCAACGCGACCGTCAGCCGCGGCATCTGCGCGGAACCTCCGACGCGACCTTCCCTGAGACGCTTAGCTGATCGGGCCATTTGGGAAATGACTAAACAAAAGGACTATATCGCGCCCCACAGGGCGCAGCAACTATAAGGCAGATGGGAGGATCTCTTTCCAATTCCATGCTAAGTCCGCGTTAATCGATCGCCTCGGCTGCCGAGGGCGATCTCCTCTGCGGCTTCGGCGAGGGGACCGCCTGCGAGAGCAACTGCGTGCGGGCGGCGCGCAGGGCGACGGCGATCGCTCCCTGCAGCGCCGCCCGCTCGCCCAGGACGCTGGTCTCGATCCGCGCTGTAATCGGCACGAGCGCGGCCGCCGACCCGCGGACCGGGCGCAGCAGCAGCGGACTTGCCCCGATGCCTCCCCCAAGCACCACGAGCTCGGGGTCGATGATCGCGCACACGGTCGCGATTGCCGTGCCCAAGCGCGAGGCGACGTGATCCACCACAGATCGGGCCGCAGCGCTTCCCGTGACTGCAAGTTCGAACACCTCATGCGCCGAGTCGGGATGGGGATCGTCAGGGCCACGTCGCTCGTTGAAGGCCGCCACGATGCCGGCCGCGCCGACCTCGTCCTCCAGCCCGCCGTGCAAGCGGTGTCGGGGATTGAATGGATCGCCCACCAACGGCAGGTAGGCGATTTCGCCCGCGGCGCCGTGCGCGCCGCGCACAAGCTCGTCGTCGATGATCATGCCCATCCCGATGCCGGCCCCGATCGCTATGAACAGCATCGTCGAGACGCCTCTCGCGAGTCCGAACCATTTCTCCCCGACCGCGGCGAGGTTGACGTTGTTCTCGACCAGCACCGGTAGGTCGAAACGGCCTCTGATCACCTCGAGAGGGTCAAAGCCTCCTTCGGGCGCCACGTTGTATGCAAGCGAGGTGACCCGGCCGCTCTTCTGATCCACCACCCCCGGTGCCGAGATCGCCAAGGCCAGAGGCCTCCCGTGCGTGGCACCCGCTTCGTCGATCACCTCGCTGACCATTTCGAGGATCTGCACCCCGACGGCGCGGCTCCCGTCCTTTGTCGTCGGCTGCTTGCGGTCACAGATCGGCTCACCGAAGAGGTCGGCTGCCGCCACCCGCACGTTGCTTCCACCGATGTCGCCGCCCACGACAAACCCCGCCTGAGAGCTGACGACATACGCCACGGGCTTGCGCCCGCGCTGGCCGGCACGCCTGCCCGCCGCGTGCACGAGCCGGGCGTGCTCGAGCCGGCTGACCGCCGCCGAGACTGTCGGCTTTGAAAGGTTGGTGGCTGTCGAGATCTGCGGCCGCGTGATTGGCCCCTCGCGGAAGATCGTCTCGAGCACCGCCTGCTCACCAAGTTCCCGCAGCAGACCGAGGCGCGAGTCAGGCCCGGCCGCACCGCGCCACTGAAGACGGCCGTCTCGGCCGCGATCACGCATTGAGGTTAGGTCCTTTTACGAATAGGCTGATGCACTCAGACCTAAGCATAAGCGTGTACTGATGGTTAGGGCAAGGTTCTTGCAAAAGCTCCGTGTCACACTAGTGCAGATCGTGAACTCGGCGTATCCGCGGTGCGAGCGCTGACGGCGGGGGGCGAGCACTGGCCTCCGTGACCGTTATCGGCTGCGTGCAAGCCGACGTGTTGGTCAGCCCTGTCGCCGAACTGCCGCCGCCGGGAGGGACGATACTGACCGAGCAGATTGGTGTCCGCGTCGGGGGTGCTGGCGCCAACGCCGCGCTGGCGCTCGCCGAGGCCGGCATGCGCGTTCGATTGATGGGGTGCGTCGGTGACGACCTACTTGGCCGGTGGATGCGACAAGAATTGGCAACGGCCGGGCTCGCCGGAGAGCTGGTCGTCACGGCTGACGGGTCCAGTGGCCTGACCGTGGCGTTGGAGTCCCCCGAGCGCGACCGCGCTTTCCTCACATACCTCGGGGTCAACGCCGAATGGACGCCCGAGATGATTCCGAAGGACGCGCTCGACACCGAAAACCTCCTCCTGTGCGATTACTTCGTCGCACCGAGACTGCAAGGCGAGGCCGCGCAGGATTTCCTCGCCGCCACCAGGTCGCAGGGCGGGCGGACATTCTTTGACACTGCCTGGGATCCAGGCGGGTTTCCCGCCCAGACGCGCGTGGAAGTGGGGCAGGTACTGCGGTTCGTCGACGTGTTCCTGCCAAACGAGGGCGAGGCGTGCGCCTTGGCGGGCGTCCGGCCGGACGGGGTGCGCACCGCCGCGGAGAAGCTGCAGAGGCTCTCAGGCGGCTGGGTCGTGGTCAAGCTCGGAGCCCGCGGATGTCTGGCGGTCGGTCCCGGCGATGCGCGGCTCGACGTGCCGGCGCCGGCGGTGGAGATCGCCGATACCACGGGCGCCGGCGACGCGTTCAACGCCGAGCTCGTCCATGCGCTCAGCGATGGCGCGGGGTGGCCGGAAGCGCTGTCGGCCGCTACCGAATTCGCCTCGGCCGTCGTCGCTCGTCCGTCCAACGAACGCCACCGCACGCCCATGGTCAACGACATCTCGACAGAGTGAGCGACGCGTTCCTGGTCGACCTCGACGGGGTACTCGTCGATTCCGCGGCGGCGGCCACGCGGACATGGACGTGGTGGGCCTCGCTGCGAGGGCTCGATCCGTGGCCGTTCATCCACGCCCACGGTCGGCCCAGCCGCGAGGCGATCGGGGAGCTCGCGCCCGAGCTCGATGCCGAGTTAGAGGCGGCGCTCGTCGAGGAGCGAGAGATTCATGACACCGCGGATGTGACCGCCATGCCCGGGGCCGCCGCGATCCTCGAAACGGGACGCCCGCTCGCGATTGTCACCTCGGGCAGCCGGGGCTTGGCGGAGGCCCGCCTACGAGCCGCGGGGCTTTGCCGTCCGGACGTGCTGGTGAGCATCGACCAGGTCAGCCGTGGAAAGCCGGATCCGGAGCCTTACCTGTTGGCGGCGAGACGCCTCGGCGTCTCTCCGGTGGGATGCACGGTGTTCGAGGACGCGCCGGCCGGGGTCCGGGCCGGCAAGGCTGCGGGCATGCGCGTGGTCGCGCTGACCACCTCGGTGACTGCCAAGGAGCTCGACGGGGCCGACCAGATCGTGGCCGACCTCGCCGAATACATGCGACCGAACGGGATCGTGGCCCGCTAACCGGTAGAGCTCCCCACAGCGCGCAGGCGCGGGCCGACGACGATCGGGCGGCCGTCCGACACCCGCGGGGCGGCGCGCTCGACGCTCAAAAACGCGGCATGGAGCTCGGACCGGGCACGCGCGGCCGCGCTGGAGTCGGCACCCAGGTCGTCGAGCCCCAAAAGCGCCGCGCCGACGATCGGCCCGGTGCGCGCGACCACGACCTTGGCGGCGGGCGAGACCTGGCGGACCCCGAGCTCGATCCGCTCGAGCAAGCCTGGAGAAACGGCGCGCATGAGACCTCCGCCCAGCACCACGTCGGGATCGGTGGTAGTCAGGTCAAGCCCCCGTAGCGCGGCGCCCGCAAAGGTCGCGACCTCGTCGGTCAGGCGGAGCAGGATCTCAGAGGCGACGGGATCGCCGCCGTCGGCCGCCGCAAAGACGACAGGCGTCAGCTCCGGGAGCCGACCCGCGGGCAGCTCGCGCAGGTGAACGGCGCGGGCGACGTCGAACGGCTCGGCCAATCCGAAGTGGGCGGGCACGGTGGTCTGAAGGACAGTCGCCGGACCGCGCCCGTCGGCGCTTCGAGCCGCGGCCATGAGCGCGGCCTCGCCAACGTCTTGGCCCCCTCCCCAGTCGCCCGAGATCGCCCCAAGAGAGGGGAAACGAACCTCGCGGCCGTCGGGCGCGACGCCCAGGCAGTTGATGCCGCCGCCGCAGACCACGGCGACCCCCCAGCCGCGGTCGGTCCCGGAGCGCAGCAAGGCGACCGTGTCATTGTCGACCACCAGCCGTTCCGTCCACCCGCGGACCTCGATGCGCGACCGCAGGGCCGCGAGCTCTTCGGGAAGATCGGCCCCCGCGACCATGACCTTCGCGGTTGCGGCGCGCGGGGGGTGGGCGCCATCGAGGCCGGCCTGCGCGAGGGCCTCCCCGAACAGTCCCTGGAGCACCTCCACGCAGCCTTCGACGCCCAGATAGTGCGGGGAGCTTCGGCCTCCGCGGACGAGCGAGAGCAGGCTGCCGCTGCCGTCGAGCAGCGCCAGGTCCGTCTTGAAGTTACCTCCGTCGACCGCGAGCACGAGCCGGTCGGTCGCTGCTCTCGTCTGTGGCTTCGCTGGACGAGCTCGAGTCGGCTTGGCGGGGGCTCCATCGCCCGGCTCGACCAGCCGGCCGAGCAGACCGTCCGCGAGCCTCCACTCCCGCACCAGGGGGTGGGCCAGCAGCGCCAGCGCAGCCGTATCGCGATCGCCCGTGGTCGCGGCGGCTGCGGCGAGTCGCTCGTAGGCCGCGACGTGCTGAACGAGACCTAGCAGCTCCGGCGCAAGCCGTCGCTGCGGCACGGGCACGGGGCCACTGCTCCGGATCCGGGCAGGGACTTCGACCACGTCGTCGGGAGCAAGGCCGGACAGCGTGTCGCCGTTGCGCACGTCGACGACCTGCACGTCTTCGCCGTCTGAGCGCAGCGACGCCAGCAGCTGGATCGCCGCCTCGCTGTAGAACGCCCCGCCGCGTTGCTCAAGCAAGGCCGGCTTTTCGTTCAGCGACCTGTCTCGGTAGAGCTCGAGCAGCCGGTGCTCGATCGCGGCGACGATCTGAGCCCGAGGCGGCGTCATCCGCTGTTCCTCCAGTACCTCTCGCTCGGCGTAGAAGTAGCGCAGGTAGTAAGAGGGAATGGCGCCTAGGCTTTCGATAAGGCTCCGCGGGAGCCCGATCTCGTGGGCGAGTGCGTCGCCGTGAGCCCCCACCAGGTCGCCCAGTGAGTCGTGGCCGTCCACGTACACCCCGCGGATCCACGTCAGATGGTTGAGGCCAACCTGCTCGACCCGCACCCGCGCCGGATCGATGGCGAGCCGCGCCGCGATCCAGCGTTGCATGGTGATCGCCACGTTGCACAGCCCAACGGCGCGGTGGCCTTGGTCCAGCAAGGCCCGCGTGACGATGCCGACCGGGTTGGTGAAGTCCACGATCCAGGCGTCGGTCGCGGCCAGCTCCCGCGCCCGCGAGGCGATCTCGAGCACTACCGGGACCGTGCGGAGCGCCTTGGCCAAGCCGCCCGCGCCGGTCGTCTCCTGACCGACGCAACCGCACGCCGCGGGAATCGTCTCGTCCCGCAGGCGCGCCGCCTGGCCGCCGACGCGGATCTGGATCAGCACGGCATCCGCGCCCTCCAGCGCGCAGTCGAGCTCGTCGGTGAGCTGCACCGAGCCGGAGTAGCCCTGTCGTTCCAGGATTCGCTTGGCGAGCCCTCCGACGACCTCGCGCCGCTGCGCGTCGATGTCATGGAGGACGAGCTCGCTTACCGCGAGCCGCTCGTGCTCCCGCACCAGACCCGAGACCAGCTCGGGCGTATAGGTCGAGCCGGCGCCGATCACGGCGACCTTCATCGCTTCACCCCTCATCGCTTGAAATCGTAAAGAAATTTAACTAAGGCCCAACGGTAGTCGCGTGTGCCAATCTCTAGGGGTCCTCCCTGGGGCGAAGCGCGCCCGCATCGGTCACGCTTTGCAGCGGTGGCCTCCCCCCGGTCGCAGATCCGCCTGGAGCTCGTTTTCGATGTGGCGAGCGATCCAATCAGTGGCTCGCTGGTTCACTCAGACGGCCGGCGGCAGCCCTTCAGCGGGTGGATCGAGCTGAGCGCCTTGCTGGAAGAGGCCCGACACGCGGAGCCTCTGGACGTCATCGCGCACGGCCAGGAAAGCGATGCCTGTCGTTCTCGCCAGTCATCGCCGGCGTGCAGCCGGGAAGCCAGTTCCGCGACCGAACGCCAGCGGCGCCCGTAGCATCGCGCCGGCGTGGGCAGTGCTGCGTTTGATTTTGACGAAGTCTTCGACGAGGACTACCTCTACTTCTACGGCCCCCGGCTGGAGGAGTCCGCAGACGCCCAGGTTGATCTGATCTGGCGCCTGCTCTCCCTGGGCGGCGGAACTAAGGTGCTTGACCTGGCTTGCGGACACGGGCGGATCGCGAACCGGCTTGCGCACCGTGGAGCGGGCGTGTCGGGCCTCGACGCCAGCCGCTCTTTTCTCGCGCGCGCGGGAGCATGCCACGCAGGCAGGGGTGGAGGTCGATTACGTCGACGGCGACATGCGCTCGCTGCCGTGGCCGGACGAAAGCTTCGACTGCGTGATCAGCTGGTTCACTTCGTTTGGCTACTTCGAAGATCGCGAGAACCGCCGGGTGCTGCGCGAAATCCGTCGCGTCCTGCGACCTGGCGGGCGGGTGCTGATCGAAAACAACAACTTGGTTTCACTCTTACCCCGCTGGCTGCCGTCAATGGTCGTCGAGCGCGATGGGCACTTTGCGATCGACCGCTCCGAGTTCGACCCGACCAGCGGCCGCGCGACGACCGAGCGGGTCGTGGTCCGCGACGGCCGCGTGAGGCGCTTTCACGTCTCGGTGCGGATGTTCGTCGCGGTCGAGCTCCGTGACTGGCTCCGCGCCGCCGGGTTCAACCTGGTCGACTTTTTCGGGCCCGACGGCGAGCGACTGACCGAGGGCAGCCAGCGCATGATCACCGTCGCCACTCGATAACGGGCTCTAGGCTGCCTTCACAAGGCCGATCAGGTGACCCTCGGGGTCCGAGAACAGTGCGATCGTTGGTCCGTCGGGAACGTCAAATGGTTCCTGAACGGTTTTGCCGCCGAGGCCGGAAATTTCCTCCAGGGTCGCCGCCGGGTCTTCGACCTCGACGTAAAACGTCACCCGGCCCCCGCTACTTTCGGGGTCAGCTCCGACGCCGCCATTTATTCCGGTGCCCGGATGCGCCATGTAGTAGGAGCCGTTCATCACGTCTTGCATCTCCCAACCGAACGCTTCGCCGTAGAAGCGCTGGAGCGCGCCCGCATCTTTGCCAACAACCTCAAAATGCGTAACTGGATTTGGCATTGAGCTCCTCTCGGATCCGTTTGGCCAGCGGTTGGGAAGAGCGTACCCCTGCTAAGTCGGTCGACGCAGTGCTCCCCAGAGATGAGAGACACGATGACCCACTGTCGATGAACGGCTCCTCGCCGATCGAGGCGGTCGTGTTCGACGTCGGGGGCGTGCTGCTCGACTGGGACCCGCGTCACCTATATCGGAAGGTGTTCGACGACCAGCGCGCCATGGAGGAGTTCCTGGCTGAGGTCTGCACGCTCGAGTGGCACGCCCAGCACGACCGGGGCGCCCAGATCGAGGAGTCTTGTAGCGAGCTCGTGGCCACCCACCCGGAGCATGCAGATCCGATTTGGGCCTGGGCGCGACGCAGCGAGGAGATGATCGCCGGCCCGATCGACGAAACGGTCACGATCGTGCGAGAGCTCAAGGACACAGGCCTCGCCTGTTACCTGCTGACGAACATGGAAACCCACACCTGGCCCCTACGACTGGCACGGTTTCCCTTTCTCGGCTGGTTCGACGGGGCGGTCGTATCGGGATTCGAGGGGGTCGCGAAACCCGATCTCGAGATCTTTGAGCGCCTACTCGCCCGCTTTGCATTGGTTCCCCAAAGGACGGTGTTCATCGACGACTCCCCGGCCAACATAGATGCGGCGCGCCAGCTTGCCATTCAGGCGATTCACTTCCGCTCGCCGGCGCAACTGCGGGAATCGCTTGCAGACATCGGTCTCGTGGCGTGATCACACCAGGTCTCGTTCGCCTTCTGCCGGCGCGGGCGCTCCGGACTCCAGGACGATGACGATCGCGCTGCCGGGTGCTGGGTCAGAGGACGCCAGGAGCTGCCACGAGGTCGCGGGAGCGACGCACAGCGTTCCGGGCGCAAGCTCGGCCGGCCAGGCCGGGCTGTCGGACGCGCGGGCAGACACGTTCGGTCCACCGACGCGCTCGGCGATCTCCGCGGCAAGGTGCGCTGCATCGGAGGCCGCGGGCCCCGGATGGGGCTCTTCGGTTCGGATCAGCTCTACCTCGCCGATGCTCTTGAGGTTCCCCATAAGGATCGCCACGGGCACCGGCGTGGCGGCGGCGACAGCCTCGGCGGATGTGCCGAGCGCCGAGGCAGCCTCCGCCGAGCGCTGACCGATGAGCACAAGTGATGCCTGCTCGGAGAGCGCCGCGTTGAGGGTTCCCTCGGCCAGCGAACTGTGCACTAGCAACCGAGGCTCGGTGTCTACGCCGGCAGCGAATCCAGCCTTGCTGAGCTTTGCCAAAAGCGCAACGCGCCTCCGCGCGTCGGCCGGGGAGCACGCCAGGATCCCTCTAACCACACCGCTGTCGGGGGCCGCGACGCGGGCGCCGATCGCGAACCCGAGGGGCGCCTGGTCGGGATCCTCGACAGTCACCAGGATGTGCGCCCCCAGATGCCTGATGGCCGCGACCGGCGCTGGCACCTTCGCCTTGGCGCGGTCGACGATCACCGTGCCGACGATGATCGAGACGAGAATCAACACCAGCACAGCGTTGACTACGGACTGATCGAACAGCCCGATGTTGAAGCCCACAACGGTCGCCGCCAACGTGGCTGCGGCCTGCGGAATGGTCAGTCCGAGCATCAGCCACGCCTGAGGCGTGGAATACCCCATCGTCATACGGGCGACCAAGGAAGCGAGCGCTTTGCCGCCGATACCCGCCGCGATGAACAGCCCGGCGAGCTTCAGCGTCTGCGCCTGCACCATCACGCTCGGGTTGAGCAGCAGGCCGACCGAGACGAGGAACACCGGCACGAATACCGCCGAGCCGAAAAAGTCGATCCGCTCCATCAGCGGACCCTCGTTCGGGACCAGGCGGTTCAGCGCCAGCCCAGCGAAGAACGCTCCTACGATGGGCTCGATCCCGAAGCTCTCGGCCACCGTGGCAGCCGCCAGAAATGACGCGACCGCAAGGGTGTAGCGGACGACCCGGTCGGTCCCGAGGTAGCCGAATGCGAGCCGCGCAAGCCGGGGCAGCAGACCCAAGGAGAACACGACGAGCACCGCCAGGCCGACGACGAGCTGCAAACCGATCGAGGCGGCGGAGCCACCCGCGACCTGTGACCCCGACACGGCGGCGAGAACGATGAGCGCCGCGGTGTCGGTGAGCACCGTCGCGCCGACGGCGGTCGCCACCCCGAGGTCGGTCGAGAGGCCCGCCTCGCGGACTGTCGGGTAGAGAAGAAGTGTGTGCGAGGAGAGCAAAGAACCGAGCAGGAGCGCCGCGGGCGCCGACCAGCTCAGCGCAAAGCCGAACAATGTCCCGAGCGCCATGGGGAGCGCGAACGTGATCGCACCAAACGTGACCACCGCGCGCCGATGGACGCGGATGAGGGCAAGATCGAGCTCGACGCCGGCGACGAACATCAGGTACAGCAGCCCCAGCTGCCCAAGTTCGGGAACCGTCGTGTTGCCAATCCCGATCAGGTTCAGCCCGTAGGGGCCGATCACGAAGCCGCCGAGAATCAGGCCGATGATTCCCGGGCCCCTCGCGCGTCGAATCAGGGTCGGGCCAAAGATGACCACCAGGAACAGCAACAGGAACTCCCAGGCCGGCCCCGTCGGCGACTTGACCGTCAGCGACGCGAGCGAGAGCGAGGGAAGCAGGCCTGGCATCAGCGGGTCGTGTGGAGCAGCGGGATCGACATGTCGGCATTCGCGGCGGCCGGGCCCACCCACTTCTGGAGCAGGCGTTGGATGGTGCCGTCGGCCGTGAAAGCGCGGATTGCGGAGCTGACCGCCTGCTCGTTGGTCGAGTTTTTCGGCAGGGCGGCGGCGATAGGCTCGGTGAAGGGAAGCTTCGCCGCGGCCCTGAGCCTGCCGTGGGAGCCCCTCGCCGTGGCAACCGCGAGCGGTAGATCTTCGAGCACGGCGTCGATGTCGCCCCGGTTCAAAGCGGCCATCATCTCGGTCTCTTGATCGAAGATCTTGATCGGGCTATCGGGGTTGATCCAGGACTTGATGTCGCCAATGAACGTGG
>JAFAPR010000091.1 GCA_019247075.1 Solirubrobacterales bacterium | reverse complement strand
AGCGTCGGCATCTTGGCGATCAGGCGGATGATCTGCATGTAGCGGATGTCCTCGTCCTTGATCGCACTTCCCTCCGGGTAGAAGGTCGATAGGGCACCTACGGACGCCAGCAGCATTCCCATCGGATGCGCGTCGTAGCGGAACCCCTGCATGAACTCCTTGATGTTCTCGTGCACGAAGGTGTGAACCGTGATCTCGTGGATCCACTGATCCAGCTCGGCCTGGCTCGGCAGGTGACCATGGACGAGGAGGTACGCGACCTCAAGAAACGTCGACTGCTCGGCGAGCTGCTCGATCGGGTATCCCCGGTACTGCAGGATTCCCTGCTCGCCATCGATGAACGTGATCGCCGAGCGGCAGGAGGCGGTCGCCATGAAGGCGGGGTCGTAGCTCAGCAAGCCGAAATCGTCTTCGTGCGCCTTGATCTTGCGCAGCTCGGTCGCGCGGATCGTGGCGTTCTCGATCGGGACCTCGTACTGCTTGCCGGTGCGGTTGTCGATGATGGTAAGTGTCTCGTTGGACGTGGCTGCCCCGGCCTCGTCTGCCTGCTTGGTCTCCGTAGTCATGGCATTCCTCTCGCAAACTTTGGGCTGATCTCCAGCTCTTCTACGAGCCGGCGACCGCCATCCACTCTAGTACCGCGACGGTAAAAGCTCGGAATTTCCGTCAGCCGAGCTGAACAGCGATCCCCATCACGACCACCACCAGCAGGAGCGTCGCTCCCATCACTGCGCGCTGGCCGACGACGCCGCCCGGAAACTCCGGGCGAGACAAACCGATCCCCGAGATCAGAGCCGCCCACGCGACAAGTACCCCACCGGCGATCCCCAACGGCACCTTGAACACGTCCGCGGCATACATGAGGAACCCGGACACGCGCCCAGCCTATCCCATTCTCGGGGCGTCTGGCAGCGACCGCGCGCCCTCGTAACGGCTCTCGGTAGCGGCGCGTTGGCCCTGGTAATGGCTGCCGAGATCGGGGCTCCCGTAGGGCCGTTGGGCGGAGCGATCGAGCACCATGAAGGACAGCTGCGCGATCTGCAGCCCCGGGTAGAGCTTGATCGGTACCCGCGTGAGGTTGTTGAGCTCGAGCGTGAGCGTTCCCTTCCAGCCGGGGTCGCAGAACCCGGCGGTCGCGTGCACGATCAGCCCCAGGCGGCCGAGCGAACTTTTGCCCTCTATGCGCGCGACGATGTCGTCAGGCAGCTCGACCCACTCGAGCGTCCGCCCGAGGCAGAACTCGCCGGGGTGGATCACGAACGACTCCTCCCGGGGAACCACCACTTCCTCGGTCAGATTGCCGGGCGGCTCGCGCAGATCGATCGCCGGCGCGCGGTGGTTGTGAAAGACGCGGAAGGAGTCGCCGAGCCGCAGGTCGACGCTGGCGGGCTGTACGAGGTCGGGGTCCCACGGCTCGATGCGGATCCTTCTGCGCTGGACCAGGTCGTGAATCGTTGCGTCCGAGAGCACGCTCATTGCGCCTCGCTGTGCTCGGTGATTCGGGTGGGGATTCCCATCCTCCGAGTGTGTCAGCGCACGTGGTTGCATCGCCCCGTCCATCCCCGCGACCGCGTGACGGCAGCTCAGGCGGACTTCCGCACACCGCCCTGCGAGCCGCTCACGGGCCGCCGTCGCAGACCTCCGGTATTCGCGCGCTCAGTGCTCGAGGCTCCGCGCCCGTGCGCGGACGGTCCTCACCCGAGAGGGGGGTGGAGGCGGAGCGCCGCCATGGGGCCCTCGCCGCGGCA
Organism: Solirubrobacterales bacterium; assembly: GCA_019247075.1. Classification (GTDB taxonomy): domain Bacteria; phylum Actinomycetota; class Thermoleophilia; order Solirubrobacterales; family Solirubrobacteraceae; genus Palsa-465. The sequence goes on along the minus strand of JAFAPR010000091.1, from coordinate 1,287 downwards.
GGCGGGGAGAGGGCTGGGGCGGATGGGGATGGCGAAGCTTGCTACCGCCGCCGCCGTGCCCATCCTCGGAGGCGGGGGGCTCCTCGGGCCGCTTCTTGATCGCCCACCATACGACCACGATCAACGTGATCAGCGGGATCTTAAGCGCCAGCATCAACCAGACAAATCCCCACGTCACAATGTGGATCGTACCCATCCCGCGCCGAAAATTCACCCCCAGCGCGGGGCCTGTGAGGGCACGCCTCCCCGCCGTGTGCGCCTGCGAGGGCACGCTTGCCCGCCGTGGACGCCGCGCAGGGACCGCGCCGAGTGCGGGCGGCGGTGCGTCAACCGCGCAGCGCCAGCGGCTTTGCGGTCAAGCGCGTCATCCCACCGAGCTCGGCCACCCGCTCGGCGATCTCGTCAGTGGTCAGCGCGGCGACGCGCTGCACTCCGAACTCCTCGACGTTGAACGAAGCCAGGGCTGTCCCATAGGCCATCGCCTGGGACAAGAGCTCGTGGTTGATCTCATGTCCCGAATGGGCCCCGAGATAGCCCATGAAGCCGCCCGCGAAACAGTCCCCCGCTCCGGTCGGGTCGAGCACGGTCTCGAGCGGGAACGCGGGAAGGGCGAAAAATCCCTCCCGGGTCACCATCGCGGCTCCGAACTCGCCCCGCTTCGCCACCACCACCGATGGCCCCCACCCGTGGATTTGCCGCGCCGCGCGGATCAGATTGGGTTCCCGCGTGAGCTCTCGCAGCTCGGAGTCGTTGAGCATCAGGCAGTCCACTCCTCCAAGCGCCTCGATCAGCGCGGGACGCTCGGTCTCGATCCAGAGGTTCATCGAGTCAAGCGCCACGAACCGTGCCGCTGTGCACTGAGCCCGCACCTGGCGCTGGAGCTGCGGCTGGATGTTGGCCAGGAACACAAGCTCGGCTCCACGGCTCTCGTCAGAGAGCCGTGGCTCGAAGCCGGCGAAGACGCCCAGCTGGGTGTCGAGCGTCTGCCGCGTGCTCAGGTCCCAGCTGTATTCCCCCCGCCAGAAGAACGTCCTGCCGGCGACGTGCTCGATGTCCCGGGTGTCGACTCCGCGCGCACGCAGGACCTCGTACTCCTCCTCGTCGAAGTCGTCGCCCACGGGACCGACGACATGAACGGTATCGAAGAACGATGCGGCCAGCGCGAAGTGGACGGCAGATCCGCCGAGCATGCGCTCGCGCGACCCGAACGGCGTCGTAACCGCGTCGAAGGCGATCGATCCCACGACGGTGACGGACATCGCTTCCTATACACCCCCCACGAGCACG
>JAFAPR010000241.1 GCA_019247075.1 Solirubrobacterales bacterium | reverse complement strand
TCGATCTCGTTGTCGTCGGACTGCATCATCTGCACGCGCTTGTAGTGGTTGTAAACCGCGACGGACAAGGTCCGCTTGGCCTGCTCCTGCCCTACGACGTACTCGTTCAGGACCTCGTAGATCTCGCGCGGCTTGGGGAGGTTGTCGATGTCGAAGCTGGGGGCGGCCGACAGCTCCTCGTCGATGATCTCGTTGCAGAGATCGATGCACTCGTCGCAGATGTACACGCCGGGGCCAGCGATCAGCTTCTTGACCTGGCGCTGGGACTTCCCGCAGAAGGAGCACAGAAGCTGTTCGTTGGAGTCCGTGGGACGTGCCATACGGTTCCTTCTCCCGACGAGCGCGACCATGACGGCCGCGATCTCCTCACAAGACTAGTAGGTCAGTGGTGCGAGATCACCCGGTCGATGATCCCGTAGTCCTTCGCCTCCTCGGAAGCCATGAAATAGTCGCGCTCGGTGTCGCGCCGGACCTTGTCCAGCTCCTGGCCGGTGTGCTTGGCGATGATCTCGTCGAGCCGGCGGCGGACTCCGATGATCTCCTGGGCGTGGATCTCGATGTCGGTCGCCTGGCCCTGAAAGGCGGAGGAGACCTGGTGAATCAGGATCTTGGCGTTGGGAAGAGCCATGCGCTTGCCCTTGGCTCCGCCGGCCAGCAGCAGGGCGCCCATGGACATCGCGATCCCGACGCAGATCGTCTGCACGTCGGGCTTGATGAACTGCATCGTGTCGTAGATCGCGAGACCGGCGTACACGGAACCGCCGGGCGAATTGATGTAAACCGAGATGTCCTTGTCAGGGTCCTCGGACTCGAGATGCAGCAGCTGGGCAACGATCAGGTTGGCGATCTGGTCATCGACCGGCGTGCCCAGGAAGATGATCCGCTCGTTCAGCAGCCGGCTGTAGATATCGAACGCGCGCTCCCCGCGGGAGGTCTGCTCGACGACCATCGGTACCAGGGGGCTCATGATCCTCGCTTAGGTTTCCTTCCTCGCCCGGAATCCCTGCCAAGCGTCGCTTGGCGTCGAGTGGTCGAATGTAGCAGCGGGGAGAGTCCGTCTCGGGGCTTCCCCGCGGGCGTCTGGGCGAGGCCCGCCGCGGCTGCGCGTAGGATCGTGTGACAGCCGCGCGGTCTAAGAGAAACCCGGCCGCGCGTTCTGGAGGCGAGAGGTGCCGGATGGTGGCTTGCGAGCGGTGTGGGGCACAGAGCCCAAGCGGCTTTCGCTTTTGCGGGACCTGCGGCGCGCCGCTGCCGGAGGCGCCGGCCCCGCTGCGGCAGACGCGCAAGATCGTCACCGCGTTGTTCTGCGACGTCACCGGCTCGACCGCGCTGGGTGAGGAGCTCGACCCCGAGGTGCTGCGGGGGGTGATGAACCGCTACTTCGCGGTGATACGAGGATCGATCGAGCGCCACGGGGGCACCGTTGAGAAGTTCATCGGCGACGCGGTGATGGCGGTGTTCGGGATCCCGGTGGTGCGGGAGGACGACGCGCTGCGGGCGGTGCGCGCGGCCTGGGAGATCCGCGGGAGGCTGCCCGAGGTAGCTCGCGAGGTGGGCGTGACCCTGCGGTTCAGGACCGGGGTGAACACCGGCCCCGTGCTCATGAGCGAGGGCGAGAACTACGCGACGGGGGATGCGGTGAACGTCGCGGCGCGGCTGGAGCAGGCGGCGGCGCCGGGTGAGATCGTGCTCGGCGAAGAGACGCTGCGCCTTGTCCGCGACGCGGTCACCGTGCGGCCGCTTGAACGGCTCGAGCTCAAGGGCAAGTCGGCGCCGGTCCAGGCCTTCCGGCTGGAGTCGGTCGACCCGTGGGCGCCTGGAGTGGCCCGGCATTTCGACGCGGCAATGGTCGGCCGCGAGCGCGAGCTGCGGCTGCTGCGCGAGTCCTGGGACCGGGTCGTGCGTGAGTCGGGCTGTCACCTGTTCACGCTGCTGGGAATGGCGGGGGTCGGAAAATCGCGGTTGGTGACCGAGCTCATCGCCGGTCTCGGAGGTGAGCCGCACGTGTTGCGTGGTCGCTGCCTCGCGTACGGAGAAGGGATCACGTTCTGGCCGCTGGTCGAGGCTCTGACGCCAGTCGGCGATCCCGCTCGCGGTGTGATCGAGCGGTTGCGCGTGGGCGGGGCGGCGATTCCCGAGGAGCTCTTTTTGGAGGTGCGACGGCTGCTCCAGTCGCTTTCCGCCGAGCGGCCCGTGGTGCTCTACATCGACGACCTGCAGTGGGCCGAGACGATGCTGCTCGATCTGCTCGACCACGTAATCGATTTGTCGCGGGGATCGCCGATCCTGGTCCTCTGCATCGCTCGGCCGGAGCTGCTGGAGGACCGTCCCGGCTGGGGTGGAGGCAAGTTAAACGCCCAGACGGTTTTGCTCGAGCCGCTGGGCGCGCAGGAGTCGCTCTTGTTGCTCGATCAGCTGGGGAATGGACCGGGGCTCCAGGCCCGTGATCGGATAGTCGCCGCGAGCGAGGGCAACCCCCTCTTTCTGGAAGAGATGGTCGCGCTTACGCGGGAGACGGGGACCGTCCAGGTGCCGGCGACGATCCATGCCCTGCTGGCTGCCCGGCTCGAGCGGCTAGGGTCCGAGGAGCGCGCGCTGCTCGAACGCGGTGCGGTGGAGGGCGAGGTCTTCCACCGCCTGACGGTCAAGGCGCTTGCCGATGACCGCCTCGCTTGCCAGCTCGATACGCGGTTGGCCGGGCTCGTGCGGCGCGAGCTGATCCGGCCGCATCCGGCGATGCTGGCAGGCGACGAGGCGTTTCGCTTCCGCCACGTGCTGGTCCGGGACGCGGCCTATG
>JAFAPR010000206.1 GCA_019247075.1 Solirubrobacterales bacterium | reverse complement strand
TGTTGTTGATGGTTTTTTTGAGCGAGTGCTCATCTCTGAGACTGTCCGGCGAGAGCCCAGCTGCGAGCTGTCGACGATCGTCTCCTGCTGGCGCGGTCTTGGCGAACTGGCTCCGGGGCCCGAGGCTGAATCAATCGGCCTCGATTTCGGTGGGAGTGCGCATGCCGAGCGCGGAGTGCCGGCGAGGCACGTTGTGGAAGCGCTCGATGTAGTCGTGGATCGCGGTCGCGAGCTCGACGCGTGTGGTCCAGCGGCGGCGGTTGAGCAGCTCGATTTGCATGCGTGCCCAGAACGCCTCCATCATCGCGTTATCGAGGCGCGAGCCGGCGGCGCCCATTGACGGCGCGATCCCGGCGTCGCGGACGCGTTGCTGAACGCCCAGGAGGTGAATTGGACGCCGCGGTTGGAGTGGATGATGAGCCCGTCGCGGTGCTCGCGACGCTGCGTGGCCATCCCGAGCGCGTTGAGCACCAGCAGCGTGGTTTGCATGCTCTCGAGCGACCAGCCGACCACGAGCCGGGAGAACACGTCCAGGACCACGCAGCAGTACAGCTTCCCCTCGCGGGTCGGGTGTTCGGTGATGTCGGTGAGCCATAGCTCATTCGGGTGATCGCGCCGAAACGAGCGGCGCACGAGATCCAGGGAGATGACCTGCGCCAGGCGTGCGCCCTTCGGTCGCCGCCGCGTCGGCAGTCCCTTGATCCCGAGCTCGCGCATGATCGACTCAACCGCGTTGTGGCCAACGATGATGTTGCGCCCATAGCGCAGCTCGGCCGTGACTCTGAGCGCCCCGTATGTGCCGCCTGAGGCCTTGTGCACAGCGGTGATCTCACCCGCAAGCCAGATTCGTCGCAGCGTCTTGGGCGGGTCCGGCCTGCCCTTCCACGCGTAATAGCCAGACTCCGAGACGCCCATGGTCCGGCAGGCGTGCCGCACATTGATCCCCTGCCCGGTCAGAGACTCGATCACCGGGAAGTACCTTTGGGGTGAATCCCCTTCTTGAGGAACACCTCGTTGAGCTTGCGAGCCACGGCCAGCTCGGTCTCGAGCTGCCGGATCCGCCGCCTCGCCGCCGCCAGCTCAAGCGCCTGATCGGTACTCAGACCCCCGAGCTCGCCGCGATCGATCCGCTCCTGCTTTAGCCAGTTATAGATCGACGCCTCACTGACGCCGAACACCTCCGCGAGCTGCGCGACCCGCGTCCCTGACCGCGCGAGCTCGACCACCTGACGCCGCACCTCCGGCGGGTACCTGCGTAGCATCCGAATCCTCCTCCACGGCCAAGGACTCCAGAAACCAGACACCACAGAACCCGGGGCAGATCAAAGGTCTCCGTGAAACAGTGAAGATTGGGGTTGGCGTCCGGGCTTGGTCTGACCGACCGTCAAACTGACCCGAAGGGGTGTCGTTGCCTGGGACCTGTCGACCGGGTTCGGGCGTCGGATATGGGTCGCTTAGGGCGGCCGGTCCGGGCGGTCGTGACCTCATAGGAACCTGATTTGCGACAAGTGCCCCGTCACTGTTCTGTCCGCCCGTCCCGGCCCTGCCGTCCACTTGAACGAAAGGACGGCGATGGACAGCATGACGCACCCCGCGCGCGGGATCGTGGTCGGAGTCGACGCGCACACCGACACCCACGATGTCGCGGTGCTTGACGACTGCGGTCGGTTGCTAGGGACGCGAGTGTTCCCGGCCAACCGGCTGGGTTACCGCGAGCTGCTCGCCTGGATCGGCCGGTTCGGACCGATCGTCGCGCTGGGCGTGGAATCAACCGGCAGCTACGCCGCGGGACTGGTGCGCCATCTGCGCGCCGAAGGCCTCGAGGTGCTCGAGATTAACCAGCCGCATCCGCATGCGCGGCGGCGTCGAGGCAAGAACGACCCGATCGATGCCGAGATGGCAGGGCGACACGTGCTCGCCGCAAGCTCGATCGTGATCGCCAAGGACACCGTGGGATTGTCGAGTCGATCCGCCAGCTGCGCGTCGCGCGCGACGGCGCGGTCAAGGCTCGCAGCGCTGCGCTCAACGCCCTCGGCGGCCTCATCATCACCGCGCCCGAAGAGCTCCGCCGACAGCTGCTGTCTCGCAAGACCCTCCGCGGCCGGGCGACTCTCTGCGCCCGCTTGCGGCCCGACCAAGCCAGACTGCACGAGCCGATCCATGCCGCCAAGGCCGCGCTACGGTCGGTCGCGCGGCGAGTGATCGATCTCGAGGCGGAGATCGAGAGGCTCGGGCGCCAGCTCAAGCAGCTCGTTGCGATCGCGGCGCCGGCCACGACATCGCGAGTCGCTGTCTCAAGCGGCCACGCCGGCACGCTCCTGGTCACCGCTGGCCAGAACATCCAGCGACTGCGAAGCGAAGCGTCGTTCGCCGCGCTGTGCGGCGCCAGCCCGCTGCCCGTCTCGACCGGACGCACCGACCGCCACCGCCTCAACTATGGCGGCGACCGGGACGCCAACCGCGCGTTGCACATGATCGCAGTGTGCCGGCTGCGCTACTGCAAGCGCACCCGCGCCTACGCCGAGCGACGGACCGCCGAAGGCAAAACGAAGACCGAGATCATCCGATGCCTCAAGCGCTACATAGCTCGCGAGCTCTACCACGCGCTCCTCGCCGACCTGGTCCCCGCTCACCCCTCCCAGCCGCGTCCCGGACCGATCAAGTCCATCACCTGCGGTGCCGGACCAATCGGCCACGCGATCCGCACTTGACATCTATAGGAACGTCCCAGGGCAATCCAGAGATCTGCGCGCGGTGCTGATCCAAACCCATCACCACCGACACGACCCCACCCCTCTTCCCAGCCGAGCAGCGAAACGAACCACAGCAAGGGCTAGGACGCGAGCAGCAACCAGCCCGACCCATCGAATACCGTGAGCCACGGTCGGTACCTGTGCGAATGGCCGGCCGCGCGGGCGCAACCGCGCGAGCCTTTAACCTATGCCGTTCGACGCGGAGGACCGGCCACCTTCAACGCCCGGGCCCAACGCCAACCGGGACACATCATCTTTCGCCCGTCCGCGAGGGAGTCGAGACGCGACTGCTCATAGGCCATCCTGTGGTTGCCTCGACCGCCGCCGGGAGAGGGCCACGACTGCTTGCCCTGGTTGGAGGGCCCGCCGAAGACCAAGCTCCTCCCGACGGTGGTGAGGTGCCGCAAGCGGCAACAGGACGTAGCCCCGGTTGAGGGCCTTGTCTATGAGCACCCGCAACGGTACTTCCCGGTCGGAGCGCTGTGAAGTGAGCTGACCGACAAGGAGTACTGATGGGTAATTACGCGGGCGTCGACTGGGCGTCTGACAAGCACGACGTGCTGGTGGCGGACGAGGCTGGCGAGAAGCTGTTTGCGGCGACGTTCGCGCATGAGGAGAAGGGGTTGCGGGCGCTGTGCCGGACGCTGGTGCGCCTGGGGGTGGTGTTGGTGGCGATCGAGCGGCCGGACGGGTTGTTGGTCGAGCGGCTTTTGGATGCGGGGTTGCGGGTGCTGGCCTTGCACCCGAACAAGGTTGCGGCGGCGCGTGATCGCTTCCGGGTCTCTGGCGGGAAGTCGGATCGGTTTGACGCGTTCGTGCTCTGCGAGCTGGCGCGCACCGATCATCATCGCTTTCGGGTGCTTGAGCCCGACTGTGATGCCACCAAGGCGATCCGGGCTTCGACGCGGGCGCGCGCGGATCTCGTGGCCGCGCGCACGGCGGTGGTCAACCAGCTGCGCTCAGAGCTTGAGCGGTTCTGGCCCGGGCCGCTTGGGCTGTTTAGCCACATGGACAGCGAGATCCTGCTCGCGTTCCTGGAGCGCTACCCCAGCCCGGCCGACGCGCGCGGCCTCGGAGTCGCGCGTATGCAGGCGTTTTTGGAGCGCGAGCGATATTCGGGCCGCCAGCATCCGAGCGCGCTCATCGCCAAGCTCAGAAGCGCCCCGCAGGGGCGCGTCGGCGAGCTCGAGCTCGCGACCCGCCGACAGCTGGTGCTCGCCTTTGTCGCGACGGTCAGGACCCTCAACGCGCAGATCAAGGGTCTCGAGCGCCAGATCAGCTCAGCGATCCGTGCGCATCCCGAGGGCCACATCTTCCTATCGCTGTTCAAGCAGCCCACCAGCCGCGGAGCTGCTCGCGGAGATCGGCGACTGCCGTGCGCGCTACCCCACCCGCGACACACTCGCCGGCGACGCCGGGCAGGCGGCCGTCGCCAAGGAATCCGGCAAACGCAAGACCGCTTGCTTCCGCTGGGGGTGCAACAAGCACCTACGCGTCGCGTTCTGCCGCCTGGCGGACAGCAGCCGCCACTGGCACCCCTGGGCGCCAGACCTCTACACCCAGGCCCGCCAGCGCGGCCACGAGCACCCCCGCGCGATACGCACTCTCGGACGCGCCTGGTGCCGTGTCGTGTGGCAATGCTGG
>JAFAPR010000195.1 GCA_019247075.1 Solirubrobacterales bacterium | reverse complement strand
CGGAGTGCTTGCTGGCGACGCGATGAGGCGTCGGGACGCCGCGGATCAGGAGGCAAGCAGGTCGGCGGTCTCGCGGGCGGCGCGGAACCCGCTCTCGATAGCTCCCTCGATGTAGGTCGGCCAGCGGCGAGCGGTCTCCGACCCGGCGAACGCGATGCGTCCCTCGGGAGCGGACAGGGCGCGCTCGTCCCGCGTGATCTGACCTGCACGGAACGACGGCCAGGTGCCGAGCGCGTAGCGGTCGGTCGTCCAGTCGTATCCGGTACAGGCGGTCACCTCGGCGTTCGGCAGATACGCGCCGATCGCCCGCTGGACGGCGGCCCGGTCGTTTGGGTCGAGGGCGCGGGCGTCAGGGCCGAATCCGACAACCAGACTGCCCGCCTCGTCCTCCCCCAACGTCCAGGCGATATCGAGGCCCGGGCCGCGCCCGAGGGCCGACCAGTCCGCGGGCGCTCCCTGGACGATCGCCCAGACCCTTCACGCCGGTGCCCGCGTGGCTCTCGCGGACCGCGCGCAGCTTCGCATCGCCGAGGGCCGGCTCGAACTCGACCGGGCCCAGCACGCCCGAGGGGACCGTCACCACCACCGTCCGCGCCTCGAAGCGCTCGGCGTCGGTCACGACCGCCACCCATCCGGCGGTCTTCTCGATCCGTCGTACCGGGCAGGACAATCGCAGCTCGACGTTCGCCTCGGCCAGCATCGCCTCCAGCAGCGACACGGACCCCTCCCGGAACGACTGGTTGTCGACGCCGAGCAACCGCAGTACCCCGCCGGCCGCCGCGCTCAGTCGCAGCCAGTGCAGCGCCGATGCGTCGGCCGCGTCCATCCCCGCCTCGCTGCTCAACAGCACCGAGGCGAGCTCGCGCACGCAGGGACCCAGTCGCAGCCGATCGAGAAACCGATCAAAACCGATATCGAGCTCCCCGAGATCCTGCTCGGTCAAGTATCGATCCGGATCTATCAGCTCGGCAGCGGACATCAGCGTCTGCAACAGCCGCTCGAGGTCGCCCAGCTCCTCGAGCGGGATCGGAGACCCACCCTCGACCAAACGCCCACCGAGCAGGCAGACGGCTGGCAGCGAGAGTGGTTCCGGCGTGGCGACCTCGATCCCGTAGCGACTGACCTCCCGGCAAACCAGTTGCTGGGAGGGGTCGATGAAGTTCCCGCCCATCTCCAGATCCCACGACCCCAGGGCGGAGCGCTTATACCAGGTGCGCCCGCCGATCCGGTCCCGCGCATCGACAAGAAGCACGCTCCCCCCTCCCATGGCAAGCTCGCGAGCCGCCGTCACGCCCGCAAAGCCCGCGCCCACCACCACGACGTCGTAGATCTCCACCCGGCCAGTCTCGCACCCGGTCAAACCGGCCCTCAGTTTCTCACCGAACCCTCGACGACGACACGCGCCGAAGATCATCAACGGCTCACTTCACAACCAAGCCGTGCCCCGACGTGTTCTCGGTGACCACGCGCGGCTCGGTGACTGTCATGCAAGCGCCGTCCGCAGCCGACTGCACGAGCCCGCCGCGCTCCTCCGATTCGCCACGAGCAGGTCCCGGTCTCTACGCAGCGCCACAGCGGTCGAGGGACGCTGCTATTAGCCGAAGGCCGGGGGCGCAGCAAGCACTTCCACGCCGAAAGCAGAAGCCCGCGCCGTCACAGCGAGACAGCCGGATCGATCGAAAACCGCCAGTCTCGGCGACGCTTCTGCGTTTGAAGAAAACCGAGCAGTCTTGATTTTGGGCAGCCCCGGCGCCAATCGCGACTAGGGCGTCCACGTCCGAGACCTCAGAACGGCTCAAATCGGGGCCGGGAGGGGCCAGTTTTGGGCCCCCTATCTCCTATCCCCTCTACAGATTCACGGGGTAGGAAGGGGGCCCGCCGAAACTGGCGGCTGTAACCCTACGCTCCGAGGCGGCGACCGACATTCGGTGTCACTTCGGGCGGGTTATTGTCACAGCCGCTAGGTTGCTCGTCATTACCGTATGGCGTGACGTTGTAACCCTTGGCAGAGGCGAGTCGCCGCCATCACATGGACGCGGGTCGCGGGCTGGGCCGCCGGGGCGGATCAGCCGGCGGCCTTGCGATTGCAGTGGGGGGGTTTGCCTTGCGGCGCGTGCGCAGCGGTCTGTGCAGTATGCGCCCGTTGGCCGGGCTTGGTTGGGGCAGCCGGCGCGGGCGCATTGCCGCTCCGGGCGCTGGCGCTCGATCTGGTCGAGATAGGTGGCGAGGAG
>JAFAPR010000197.1 GCA_019247075.1 Solirubrobacterales bacterium | reverse complement strand
GATAGGCGACGACGACGCCGACGATGATGAGCGGCTCGTCGCCGGTGCCGGCCTGGACGGTAAGCAGCGTCGCAAGCGCGATCGCCGTCAGTGGCAGCTTCAGTACGGCCGCTGTGGCCGCGCCCATGCCGACCGCGACTGCGGCCGTCACCGGAAACCCTGGCAGGTGCGACGCCAAGATGCCCCCGGCGGCCCCGAGGAACACCGCAGGGAATGTGGGACCGCCTCGGAAGCTGCCGAGGGAGAGGCTGTAGGCGAGGCCCTTGAACACAATCAACAGCGCGAGTGCGGCCACCGACCAGCCACCGGTCTGGGCGACGAGCCCGGGAAGCGAGCTCTCACCTGAGAACAGCACGTAGTTGACGCTGTGGCCCTCGGCCTGCGAGAACGCGATCGCCAGCCCCGCAACGACGAGCCCGATGATCGGCAACACCAACAGCGGCCGCGGCGCCGAGACCTTGAGGCTCAGCAGGCCACCCCGCATCACGAGGTGGACGCAGATCCCCACCACGATGGCCAGCCCGATTGTCCATCCGAACTCGCCAACGGTTGGGGCCCCAAAATGCGGCAAATGCTGGATCGGGCCGAGTGCGATCGCGCTTCTGTTCAAACCGGTCCATGACCCGATTCCAATCGCGAGCAGCGAACCGATCCCGGCCGCGAGCAGCCCCGGGACGATCATCAGCGGCAGCATCGCCCCGCCGATCCCTGTCACCTCGATCATCAGAATCGCGGCGACCAAGGGGTTGACGAACAGGAACGAGATCGCCGCAAACGCCCCTGCCGCACCCACGATCTGAAGTGCCTGAGGCGGAGTGTCGCGGCGCACCAACGTGACCGTCAACACCGCCAGAGCGGGACCGAGGGCCAATAGCGGCGCTTCGGGACCGAGCACGATGCCAAACCCGATCCCCACCAGGCCTGCCAGGAGGACTCCGGGAAGCTGCACCGGAGTGGTCGGCTTTCCGCGGCTGAGACCCGTAGCGGGGATATGCCCCCCGTTCCCGGGCAGGCGGGTGATCGCAACCGCGACGATGACTCCCGCGATCCCCAGGATCGGCAGCGGCCACCAGACGGGCGGTCCGTGCGTGTAGCCGAGCGCGTTAGGGAGGTGCTTGTACAGCTCCTGCGTGATCTGGTGGATGAGCTCGAGGAAGCCCCAGGTCGCGAACGACACGATGACCCCTACAACAGCAACGATCACAAGCAGCGCGACGTATCGCCGGCTCCCCATGACCCCGGCCGCTTGCTCGGCCGTCATCTCGGTGGAGGCGGGAGCGTCAGGCATAGGCCGTAGAGCTGCTGGTAGTCACCCCCCGATGCTCTCAGTCCGCCTGCGCGTGGCCATCATCCGTTCGGGGTGATTGACCGCCTCAGGCGAGGTTGCACTGCAGCACGGCTCAGCGGCCGAGCCGACCCAGCGCGTCATCGGTCGCTCCGGCCGCCGCGACATACGCGACGTGGGTCCCGACGGCGGTGGCCATCACGTCGGGAGGCCACCGCCACGGCGGCGGCGTCCGTCCGAGCAGCGGGAACAGCGACAAGGTCGCGCTCATCAACGTGCCGCCGAAGATCGCACTCGCCCAGGGCTCTGCAAACCGGCGGTGCAGGAGGCCGTGCCAGATGCCGAACACCGATCCGTAGCTCCAGCGCAGCGCCAGCCCAAGCTCGTTCTCCTCTCGGTCCGTGACGTGGCCCAAGTGCATGACCGACGCCACGATCTGGCCGGGAACGAGCGAGTCGTCGTAGTCGAGCGAACCGCGGTGGTTGCGCCGCAGGCGGCGTTCGGTCGCATATGCGAGCGTCATCGCGGCGGTCCCGGCGGTGCCCGCCAAGGTGCTCCGGACTGGCCATGGGATCTTTGTGTTCATCGTTCCTCCGATCTTGCTTGCACGTGGGGTTTACCGATCTCGGCTTCGTCGCTGGCCCGCGAAATTGCCGACCACGATCCCGATCACCGTCACGAGGTAAAGCTGACCAGTGAGCATCTCGAGCACCGCCAGGGCGTGGCCGACAGGCGTCGCGGCGCTGTAGTCGCCAAACCCGGTCGTGGTCAGAACTGTGAACGAGTAATAGACCCTGACGCCGTTTGACACGCTCGCGGCTTGCCTGAAGTAGGAACCGCTCTCGACCTCGCCCACGAACGCGATCACCGCGGCGAACAGGAGGCCTACCAGGAGATAGATCGCCAACGCTCCCGCCACCGCCTGAACCGTGACGCCCCTCTCTCGGATCAGGCGCGCCAACCCCCCTATCAGACCCACGGGGATGGCCGCCAGCAGCAGGGCGAATACGGCGAACGTGATGCCCAAGCCAAGGAGCCCTGTGCCGACTGCGAGCACGACCAAGAAGGCGAAGGCACCAACTAGGAGTGCCCGATGACGGCGCACCTCGCCGGGCTCCCTCGAGGTCGCAACGGTGACGCTCAGCGCGGCCCCGGACAGCGCAATGACGATTGCGCGAGCCCAGGCGCCGTCGGGCGCGACGACCTCGAACACGAGCAGGACCAACAGGATCAGGAAGACGGCGCCGTAGCGATACTGGGCCTGGCGGCCCGACCCCGTGTCAGGGGCGACGGCGGTCATGTCGCGGTGGCCTCCACGGCCGCGGGTCGTGGGCGGGCGGCGAGCTCGCCCGCTCCCCGCTCCAATCGAAACACCCTGTCCACCAGTTCGAGGCCCTCTCCGCGATGGGTGATCAGCAGAACGGTGCGATCACCCGCGGCGGCGAACACATCGCGTACGAGCTCGCTCGCGGTGCTTGGATCCAGGTGCGCGGTGGGCTCGTCCAGCACGAGCACCGGAGCACGTGCGAGCAATGCCCGAGCGAGGACGATGCGCTGGCGCTGGCCGCCGGAGAGCTCGCAGCCTTGCTGGCCGACGAGTGTGTCCATCCGTTCTGGAAGCCCCTCGACCCAGCCCCAGATCCGCGCCCCGCGGAGAACTTGTTCGACGTCCCAGTCGGTCGCGTCCGGGCGCGAGAGGCGCACGTTGTCGCTGATGCTGGCCGTGAAGAGGTGCGAGTCCTGGCCCGCGACCGCGATCGCGCGCCGGACGTCCCGCGCCGCGTACTCGCGCAGGTCCCTCCCGGCCATCGTCATCCTGCCCGCTTCCGGATCGAGGAAGCGGAGCAGCAGGTTTACGATCGTGGTCTTCCCCGCGCCACTAGGCCCGACCAGCGCAACGTGCTCCCCCGGCTCGAGACGGAGATTGATTCCGTCGAGCGCCGGTCGATGCCCCCGCGGGTAACGCGCTCGCACGTCTTCTAGGGCCACGCTGAACGGCCAGCGCGGGGCGGCAGCCGGAGCGACAGGGTCGCGGACGGCAGGCTCCTGCCTGATGGGCTCGAGGATCCGGCGACCGGCGGCGAGTGTCGCGGAGAGCTCCCGGGCCGCGCCGGCCAGCGGAGTGACCGCGTCAAATGTGGCCAGCGCGAGTAGCGCCAGCATCGCGATCAGCACCCGGTCGAGCCCACCGTCGCCCGAGGCTGTGATCGACACTGCCAGCACCGCGCATACCGTCAAACCGGTCACGAACAGACCGAGCCCGTCGCCCATCCCGGCAACCAGCGCGTCGCGCCGGGCCAGCTTCACCAGCCTGCCGTCGGCGGCGGAGACGCGACCGACGGCCATGCCCTCGCCAGCGAAGGCGACCGTCTCCGCGGCGCCCCCGAGCAGCTCGACCAGCTCGGCCGAGAGCTCTCCGCGTGCCCTGGCCTGTCGCCGGCCGGCGCGGGCACCCAGCGCGCCAGTGAGCCCCGGCACCACCAGCGCGCCAACCAACAGACCAGTCGCAAGCACCAGCCCGGCAGTGGGCAGGAACGCGAACGCGACGCCGACCGAGAGCGCACCGGCGAGCAAAGCAACGAGCGGGGGGCCGATTCCCCGCAAATACAGGTTCTGGAGCGCGTCTACGTCACCGACCATTCGTGCCAGGAGGTCGCCCTTGCGATAGCAGTCGAGCTGGGCCGGCGCGAGCGGTTCGATCCGTTGGTAGAAGCGGATGCGCACGCGACCGAGCACACGCAGCGCGAAGTCGTGGGAGCGCAGCCGCTCGAGGTAGCGGAGCGCCGGCCGACCGAGTCCGAAGAACCGCACCGCCACGATCGCCACCATCAGCGATAGGACGGCCGGCCGCTGCGCCGCGCGCGAGATAAGGTAGCCGGCCGTGGCCAGCAGGCCTACGCCGAAGCTGACTGTGAGCGCGCCGAGTAAGGCGGCGAGCGCCAATCTCGAAAGCGACGCGCGGGTCAGACGTAGTAGCGTGCGCAGCTCGTCGATCCCGATCAAGCGGCCCTCCTCTCAGGCTCCTGTTCGACGGACCCGCCCGCCAGGCGGACGACACGGTCCGCGTGCCGCACGAGCTCCGGACGATGCGCGATCAACAGGACGGTTCGCCCCCTCCGCAGCCGTTCCACGGCCCGCGAGACGAGCGCCACGGCCGCCGGGTCGAGGTCGGCGGTGGGCTCGTCGAGGATCACCAGCGGGGCATCGCGCAGGAAGGCACGAGCGATCCCGATCCGCCGACGCTCTCCGGGCGAGAGGATTTGCTCACCCTCGCCGACGAGCGTCCGGTATCCCTCCGGCAGCGAGCGGATGAAGTCATCTGCACCGGCCAGCGCACAAGCCTCGTGGATTCGATCGTGGGACGCTCCCAGGTCACCGAGCCGCACGTTGTCGGCGACGGTGCCACGAAAGAGCGTCGGGTGCTGGGGCACCCACGCGACCAGCCGCCGCCATGCCTCCAAGTCGCACGAACCGAGGTCGACGGGACCCACGCAGATGCGGCCGCAGTTCGGCTGAAGGAACCCGAGTAACAAGGCCGCCACGGTGCTCTTGCCGGCGCCGCTCTCCCCGACCAGCGCCACCGTCTCTCCGGGACGGAGCTCGAGATCCAAGCGGTCGAGCACAGGCACCGCTCGGGCGGGATAGGCGAACGAAACCTGGGCGAGTCGCACGGGCGCCTCCGCGGGGGTTGGCGGGTCCCACGAACCGCCAGGCGCGGCCACCGCGGGGGCATCAAGCAGCGCGAGCATCCGCTCGGTCACAGCCAGGCCGTCGGCGCTTGAGTGGAACTCGGCCCCGAGCCGCCGAAATGGCAGGTACAGCTCGGGCGCGAGGATCAGCACGGTCAGGCCCGCCTGTAACCCCAGGCTCCCGCTTACCAGCCGCAGACCCGCGGCGACCGCCACCAGCGCGACTCCAAGCGTCGCGGCCAGCTCCAGCACCGACCCGGACAGGAAGCTCACCCGCAGCGTCTGCATCGTCGTGTCGCGGTAGCGCTCGCTGACCTCCCCGAGCTTCGCCATCTCATCCTCGGCGCGCCCGAACGCCCGCAGCGTCGGCAGCCCGCGCACGACGTCGAGGAAGTGGGTCGACAGCCCTCGCAGCGCATGCCACCGCGCCCGCGTGCGGCGCTCCGTGTAGCACCCGATCAACCACATGAACACCGGCACCAGCGGAACCGTCAGCAGCATGATCAGCCCCGACTCAAGATCCACGACCCCCACCCAGGCGATCACCAGCAGGGGGACGACCGTGGCGAGCACTATCTGGGGCAGGTAGCGCGCGAAGTAGCCCTTCAGGGCCGAGATCCCCTGCACCG
>JAFAPR010000031.1 GCA_019247075.1 Solirubrobacterales bacterium | reverse complement strand
CGGTGCGGGCGTCGTCGCCGGTGCGGGCGTTGTCGCTGGTGCGGGCGTTGTCGCTGGTGCGGGCGGCGCGACCGGCGCTGGGACCGTGAACGACACCCCTGCCCGCGAAGCCGGGTGCGAGACCAGCGAGACCACCAGATGGTGCCTACCGGGCGCCAGACCGTGGTAGGTCAGCCGGGCGGCTCCAAGCCGGGTCAGCTTGCGGTCCAGCACGTACCTGAACGCATGCGATCCCTTGGCGCTCGCACCCGTCAGCCCCACGTGGACGGTCACAGTCTGCATGACTTGCGCGCCGTTCCGCGGTGAGACGATCCGCAGGTCTGGGTCGGGGGGTCGGCGTGCCGGAGCAGCCTTAACGGTCGCGCTGGCCGCCTTGATGTGAGTGGTCTTCGTGTGTCCAGAGGAGCTCGAACCGCACGCGCTCACCACAAGTGTCAGCGCGAGCGCACCACTGATTAGGCGTGGATTGCGTACATCCAGTTTTCTCATGACACTGTCAATCCCGTTGGTCGTTGGGAGATAGCGGTTGCCGTTACAGATGGCTGCGGGCGGGATTTCCTTCCCGGACTTGCGTTACTCACCGGGTTTAAGCGTGAACGAGCGTCGTCCCTCTGCTGCCCGCTCGGCGACGGCTCCCAAGAGCTCTGGAGCGTCCGCCCGCACCAGCACCAATCCGATGGATCGATACCTCTGTTCAGATAAATCTATACAATTCGTAGAGCAATGCGACGAGCCAACCGGAGCGATGAGCAGGGGTCGCCTCGATCAGAGCCAGTTCCCGACACGAAGCGGACGCCGTGAAGATCGCCATCGTCGGGACCGGCATATCAGGCCTCACCGCCGCCCATCTACTGCACAAGCGACACGAGGTCACGTTGCTCGAGGCGGCCCCATACGTTGGGGGGCACGCCCACACCGTCCGGGTCGATACGCCCAACGAGACGCATCACGTCGACACCGGGTTCATCGCCTTCAACGACCGCAACTACCCCAACTTTGAACGCCTGCTGCGGGCACTTGGCGTGGGCTGGCAGGCCTCGGAGATGAGCTTCAGCGTTAGCGACCGCGCGGGCGCGTTTGAGTACGCGAGCGGATCGCCAAACGGACTGTTCGCCAGTCGCCGCCACGTGGCCACTCCAGCCTTTCACCGCATGGTGGCCGATCTGCACCGCTTCCATCGCGCGGCCAGACGACTCCTCGAAGGTGATGACGAGCATCTCTCGCTGCGCGAGTGGTTGGAGCAGCAGCGCTTCTCCCGCGCCTTCATCGAGCGCCTGATCGTGCCCCAGGTGTCCGCTGTATGGTCGGCTGATCCGCGCTCGCTGTGGAGCTTTCCGGCTCGGTTTTTGGTCGAGTTCTTTGCGAACCACGGGATGCTCGGCTTTCGCAGCCGGCCGCGCTGGCGGGTGATCCAGGGCGGATCGGCTCGCTATGTCGCGGCGCTCACGGCACCGTTTGCCCACCGCATCAGGCTCAGGGCCCCGGTCAGCGCGATCGAACGTGCCGACGACCACGTCCTCGTGAGCGTCCAGGGGACGGCGACGATGCGCTTCGACCACGTCGTGCTGGGCACCCATTCCGATCAGGCGCTGGCTCTGCTGCGCGATCCCTCCCCGCGTGAGCACGAGATCCTAAGCTCGATCCCCTACCAGGCCAACGAAGCTGTGCTTCACACCGACGCGCGGCTGCTGCCCCGGCGCCGCCGGGCATGGGCGAGCTGGAACTACCACCTGTTAGAGGAACCGCCGGGGCGCGCCACCGTCACCTATTACATGAATCGCCTGCAGTCGCTCTCGGCCGAGCGGGAATTCTGCGTCACGCTCAACCAGACGGAGCGCATCGACCCCGAGCGGGTGATCAAGCGAATCCAGTACGCCCATCCCGTCTACACGCCCGACGGGGTTCGGGCCCAGTCACGCGTGGCGACGATCTCGGGCGTGCGGCGTACCCACTTCTGCGGCGCCTACTGGGGGTGGGGTTTTCACGAAGATGGGGTCAACAGCGCATTGCGCGTGGCAGCGGCGTTCGGGGCCAAGCTCTGAACACTGCGAGCTGTCTGTATGAGGGGAGCATCCTTCACCTCCGTCGCGAACCACGGCGGCGATTCCGCCATCCACTGGCACTCGCCTACCTCGACCTGGCAGAGCTGCCATCGCTCCTCGGTGGGCGTCTGATCAGGCCAAGCCCGGGGCTGGTGCGTTTTCGCCGTCGCGACTACCTCGGCGACCCGAGCACTGAGCTCGACCACACCGTCCGCGAGCTCGTGGAGCGGCAGATCGGAGACAGACCGCGCGGGCCTGTGAGGGTGCTCGCGCAGCTGCGGTCCTTCGGCCACTGCTTCAACCCAGTGAGCTTCTATTACTGCCTCGACGAGACGGGCGGGCAGATCCAGGCCCTGGTGGCCGAGGTGACCAACACTCCCTGGGGCGAGCGCCATGCCTACGTCATCCCCGAGGGCGCCGGCCGCTTCGAAAAGGCGCTTCACGTGTCACCGTTCCTGGCGATGGATCACACGTACGTATGCCGCTCGACGCTTCCGGGGAGCGATCTCTCGGTGCACATCGAAAACACGCGTCAGGGCGAGCGCGTATTCGACGCCGTGCTCACCCTCCGGCGACGTGAGCTCAGTCCGGCTTCGATGCGCCGGACGACCGCGCGCTACCCCTTCGCCACCCTGCGCGTGCTGGGTCTCATCTACATGCACGCGATCGGTCTCCGGCTGGCCGGCGCCGCCACCTTCCCGCACCCAGCGAGGGCTCAGCCGGCAGCTCTCCCGCACGGTCATCGATCTGGTTAAAGCGGGATCGCTCGGGCGTGGGCAGCGTCGCCATAGCGGGCCAGCACCACGCGACGGGCGACCGCGTGGTCGACGATCGGCGGCGGATAATCCTCCCCGATAACGCAGCTCGCCTCACGCTGCGCCTCCTTGGGCATGGTCCACGGCTCGGCCAGGTACCGATCGGGCACGTCGCGCAGCTCGGGAACATAACGGCGGACATAGGTGCCGTCGGGGTCGAAGCCGGCTTGCTGGCGCGCAGGGTTGTAGATGCGGCGAAACGGTGGCTGGGGATCGACCCCGACAGACGCGATCCATTGCCAGTTGCCGTTGTTGTTGGCCTCGTCGCCGTCGATGAGCAGGCGCATGAACCAGCGCTCGCCCCAGCGCCAATCGAGGCCCAGATCCTTGGTCAGGAATGAGCCCACCACGAGTCGCGCCCGGTTGTGCATCCAGCCCTCGCGGAGCAGCTGGCGCATGCCTGCGTCCACGAGCGGATAGCCGGTGCGGCCGTCGCACCAGGCCTGAAAGTGCTTCTGATCCCGGCTCCAGCGGATCGACTCGCGGTAGCGATCCTGAAACTCGTGGCGCGCGTTGGCCGGGAAGTGGGCCAGTACGTGGGCGTAGAAGTTCCGGCAGCACAGCTGGCGGCGAAACTCCTCAGCGCCTGAGCCACGAGGCAGTCGCGCCTCCAGCTCGCGCGGGGAGATGCACCCGAAGTGCAGGTAGGGGGAGAGTCGCGAGGAGGCGTGGGCACCCAGATCGTCGCGCCCGCTCCCGTACTCGGCGACCCCCTCGACCAGGAACCGCTGCATCCGGCGCCTGCCCGCATGCTC
Source organism: Solirubrobacterales bacterium (assembly GCA_019247075.1). Lineage (GTDB taxonomy): Bacteria > Actinomycetota > Thermoleophilia > Solirubrobacterales > Solirubrobacteraceae > Palsa-465. The sequence goes on along the minus strand of JAFAPR010000031.1, from coordinate 7,972 downwards.
TCCTCCGGCGGGCGCTTGATCGACCGTCTCTTTGAGTCCCAGGTCCAGCAGCGTTGGGAGCGGGCCCGCCTCGACCGCCGACGGTAGGGCGGGAAGCGAGCGGGGCGCCGGAAGGACCTCCCGGCGCGCGTACTGCAACCAGGCGCGGTGAAATGGCGTGAATACGCGGTAGGGATGGCCCGTCGACGTCAGGAGCGCCTTTGGATCGTCGAGTGCGAACAGCCCCGGCAGCACGCGAACTTCGGCGCCGACCGCCTCCAGCTTCCGGCCGACAGCCCGGTCGCGCCGGGTGGCGAGAGGACTCACGTCGCCGCTCCAAAAGACGCGCTTCGCCTCGAGTTCACGCGCCAGCTCGGGGAGGACCTGCTCCGGCCGCCCGTTCCGCACGATCAGCCGGCTGCCCCGCCGGCGCAGTGACTCGTCGAGATCGGCCAGGCACTCGAGCAGGAACTGCGTGCGCGGGCCCGAAGCGTGGCGGCCTCCAAGCAGACGCGGGTCAAGGCAGAAGACGGGGACTGCCGGGCTCTCGTCGTCCAGCGCCGCCCTGAGCGCCGGATGGTCGTGGAGGCGGAGATCGCGCCGGAGCCAGAGAAGCGCCGTCATCCCAGCAGGCGAGCCACCGCCGCCCGCCGGTAGTCGAAGATCCGGACGAGGTCCCGGCGAACGATCGGCAGGCCAAGCGCGTCGCCCACCCAGCCGAGCGGAAGCGCGTACTCGACCCTGTCGCGTACAAAGGTGCAGCGGCCGATCGGGACGAACTCGTGAAGGTGGCGCCAGAACCGGTACGGCCCGTGCACCTGCTGATCGACGAAGCGGCGCTCGTGCTCCCAGAGCTCGATTCTCGAGGTCCAGCGGAGGGGCAGGCCGTGGAGGCGCAGGCGGTAGTCGATCAGCGTTCCGGCGCCGATCTCGATCAACCCCGGCGTGACCACGCGGAAGCTCAGCCACGGAGGAGTGATCCGCTCGAGATTCTGCGCCCGCGCGAAGAACTCGAACACCTCGCCGAGCGGCCGCTTGACGACCTGCTCGCGCTCGAGCAGCTGCAGCCTCAAGGTTCGATCAGCGACTGACAGACTTGCCACAGCCGCCGACGGTTCCGCGGGTCATCACCGGAGGCGCCGAGTAGGTAGTGGGTAGGCCGCGTACGACGATCGTGCCAGAACCCGGCCGTGCTCTTCAGAGCCTCCGGCGCACCGCCCAGCCAGACGATGGTGTCCGCGCCCTCGTCCGGGCTGCGGACGATCGCCCCGGTGACGGCCCGAAATACCGGCAGCCACTCGCGCACGCCCTTCGTGTCGACCCAGCCAGGGTGCATGGCATGGACGACGGTCCCACGCGGTGCGAGCTTCTCCGCCCAGAGCTCGGTGATCACCACCTGCTCGCGCTTCGTCCGGGCATAGAGCTTCTTGGATGAGTAACGGCTCGCCTCGGACTCGAAATCACCCGGCGGGAGGTGCTGGCCGTACATGCCCCCGGAGCTGACATTGATGACCCGCGAAGGGGCGCTGCGGGCCAGCAGCTCGGTCAGCGACCAGGTCAGGGCGAAGGGGGCAAGCACGTGGGTGGCGAACATCAGCTCGTGGCCGTCCGGAGATCGCTGTCGCTGATCGGGCATCGTCCCGGCGTTGTTGACCAGAACGTCGAGCCGCTCTTCCTCGGCGCTCAGCCGCTCGGCGAGCGAGCGCAGCGACCGAAGGCTGGCCACGTCACAACCGAGGCCCCGCACGTCGGCGGTGGGCGCGGCCTCCCGAATCTGCCTCACCGCATCCTCAGCCCGGCGCTCGTCGCGAGCCACGGCGCGGACGCTGGCCCCGAGCGCAGCGAAGCGCCGGCAGGCGGCCAGCCCGATCCCCGACGCGGCGCCGGTCACGACCACGACCTTCCCGTCCATCCGCGGGGCGTCAGGGGGCCAGCCGGGGAGATGCCGGCGGACGCGCAGACCGACGTCCCCGTAGCCGAGGACGACAGTCCGGTCGAGCATCGTGTCGATCGCGGTTGCAGCTCGCACACCTGAGACCATACCCCAACATATATAGCGAAAAACTTCTACACTCTGTTCATGGAAGCGCCTGGCAACGGATTAGGGATCGGCGAAGTCGTGGCGCGGACCGGCGTGGCCGAGGCCACCCTGCGCATGTGGGAGCGTCGCTACGGGTTTCCAGCTCCGCACCGGCTGGCCAGCGGCCACCGGCGCTACAGCGAGCCCGAGGTCGAGCTGATTCGGGCCGTCTCCGCCAAGCGGGCCGCCGGGTTGGCCCTGCCGGTGGCGATCGACCAGGCGCGGAGCGAGGGGTCCCAGCCGGCGACGTCTGTGTACGCGGCCCTGCGCGCCCGCCACCCCGATCTCGAGCCGCGCGTGGTCGTCAAGCCGATGATGCTGGCGCTGAGCCACGCCATCGAGGACGAGGCCCTGGCCCGGGCCGAGCGGATGATGTTGTTTGGCTCCTTCCAGCGCGAGCGCTTCTACCGCCAGGCGCAACCTCGTTGGCGCGAGCTCGCCCGCACGGCTGAGGTCGCCGTCGTGTTCGCCGACTTCGCCCGCCTGCGCGCGCCGCGCGACGCTCCTGTGGAGGTGCCGGTGCCACGCGAGCATCCGTTAAACCGCGAATGGGCGCTGGTCTGCGAGGGGCAGGACTTCGGCCTATGTCTGACCGGGTGGGAGCCGCCCGAGAGCGGGCAGCGCAGCGACGGGATGCGGCGCTTCGAGGCCATCTGGAGCGTCGAGCCGGAGGTGGTCCGCGAAGCCTCGCGGATCTCCTGCGCCATCGCCGCAGCCAGCCGCCCGGCCGTGGGCGAGGGCGCTCGGGCGCGGCTCGAGGCCCCGCTGTCGGCGACGGCGGAATCGCAGCTCCGACTGGCGAGCGCGGTTACCGCGCGGATGCTCTCCCACATCTCGAGCCGTCTGGGCGCAGCAGCCGGCTGAGCGCGTAACCTCCGCCGCCCAGGCCCAGCAGGCGGCGAAACCAGTTGGCACCGTCGGCCGCCTCCTCGAGCGCCCACACGAGCAAGGCCAGATGCGAGACCAGCAGCGCGACTCGCGCGTACCGGCGGTCGGCCAGCCTAGCCGCGGCGCCGGCCAGCCCCGCCACGATGAGCGGCGGGTTCGGAAACTGGAAGATGGGACATCGCCGGGGCATCGAGCCCGTTCAACCTCGACCGGCGCTACGCGCCACGCTCTCGTGCGCGGGGTCCTGCCGGCGGCCTGGACGGACGGTCAGCCGGGCGGCAGCGTCACGAATCGACTCGTGGGTGTGCTCGCTCGACAGGGCCAGCTGGGTGAACGTGAGCATGCGCCGCTTGGTGCTGTCCAGAAACACCTGGCGCTCGTGCTCGCGCAGCAGGTAGAAGCCCAGCCGCACGACTGGGTTCCGGATGTGGGCCACCCGCGCCACCGCGTGAACCCGGAACTCCACCCGCCCATCGCTCAGCCATTTCCATACCTCCCAGTCCATCTGACCCATCTCAACGTGGCCTTCGAGCGTCCGGTAGTTCCAGCCCCACACGCAGGTCCGGTCGCCCTCAAGCTCCCGCACCTCCTCGTAGACCTCGCCCACCCGGACTCCGACATAGATGTACGCGACCCCCAGGGCCTGGAGCTTGAGAAGGATGTTTCGACCCTGGAGTGGCGTTTCGGGGTCGTAGTAGGCGCGGACGATCGACGGATCGGCAAACTCGTAGCCGCGCATCAGCCGCCGGGCGATCCGCCAGCTGCCGTGTTCGATTGGTGCTCCGCACGGCTCGGGAGGCAGCGGCTGGCAGAGATCCGTAATGGTCCAGCCGGCGGCCGTGGAGGCATGCTCTAGGCTCGCCGGGTCGAAGTTAAGCGACTTGTGCGGTAGAGCCGCGAGGCGACGCTGGACGCCAGACGGCCCGAGCAGGGATGGCTCGCTCATCGCCGCGCCGCGTCGGGTGGGATTCGCTCGGTCATGATTTCGACTCCGCCCGTCATGCGTCCCCCGGACAGGTCGACCACGCGCTCGAGGAACGAGATCCACATGTGCGCCTGGACCTCCTTGGCCATGCGCAGGTGGTGATAGAGCAGGTCCACGAGCGCAGTGCTGCTTCGGGCCCAGGACTCGATCTCGAACACGACCAGTTCGCGCTCGGGGCGAGCCCGGAACTCGATCTGACCTGCTTCCAGATGTCCCGCCAAGGTGGCCAGACGGAAGGATCGGCGGCCCACGTCGATGACTCGCACCGGACCGTCCCACGGCCCCGGCATCCGCACGACGAACTCGTCGCCGACGCGCAGGCTCCCCCGCACGCCGTAGCTGAGCTGGAAACGCGCGAACTTGGTCGGCGAGGTGCGGTTGGGGTCGGACTGAACCTTCTCCATCAGCTCCTCGGCGCTCATGGTGCTGTCGCGTATGTGGGTCCTGTAGCAGCGGTGAAACAACAGACCGGCTCCATCCTCGTAGCCCTGCACCTCGTCCCGGGCGACGCCCTGGGGGTAGGTGAGAAGCTCGGGCAGGGAAGAAGGCAGCGATCCTGGTGCTTCTTTGCGGCGCATCGGGGTAGTGCGCCACATGTAGTCCCAGGACGTCAGCCCGACGCCGATCGGCCAGGTGGCGGCGGTCAGCCAGCGCCGGGTAGCGGAAGTCCGTCGCGGCATGACCCTCATCTACCCAACGATAATCCTGAACAATCTGTAAAGCTTTAGTCCAGCCGTGCGTGGCCTTCAGACGATCCGCCCAGCAGGGAAAAACACTTCGCCCGTGACCCGGCGACTTCACGACTCCGGGGTGCGGGCCTGGCACCTCCAGTGCATGTCGCTTGGCTCCGTGGGCCTGTGCGTCGTGCTGTGGATCCGGGCCAAGACGGTCGATCAGGACGAGCGGGGCAATGCCGAGCGCCGCGCCCTCTTCGTGGGGCTCTGGCCGCCCACGATCTGGCTGATCGGAGACTCACTCGAGCGGCTGGAGTAGCGCGACGGTCGGTAAGGGGGCGCAATGCGGTAGGCCGCTGGGGTGGGCGCGAGCGAAGGCTGGATTCACCGCGCAGCTGCAAGGAGGCTGGCGCGTCCTGCTCTTGCTGTGTCAGGGGCCGTGTGGTGTTTCTTGTAGCTCCGGCTGGTCCGGCGTCGCAGCCCAGCTGCCGAGGAGGTTGAGCGCTTGTGCGGACGTCGATCCTGGTTCGGCGGTCCAGATCGTGAGCGCCTGCCCGGGGTCGGCGGCGAGTTCCATGCGGTTGTAGGTCAGGCTGATGTCGCCGACGAGGGGGTGGTGGACGTCCTTGGTGCCTGTGTCGTGGAAGCGGACGTTGTGGGTGGCCCAGCGGGTGCGGAACTCGTCGCTCTGGGTGGAGAGCTCGCCGACCAGGCCTGACAGGTCCCGGTCGTAGGGTCGCGGCCGGCAGCTGTGCGGGGGATCGCGACGACGTCGCTCGCAGCCCGGTCCCAGTCGATGTAGAAGTCGCGGGCGCCGGCGTCGAGGAAGACATAGCGGGCGCTGTTGGGTGGGCCTGGGCCGGCGGCCCGGCTGAACATGTCGGAGTACAGGGCGTAGCCGAGCGGGTTGGCGGCGAGGTTGTCCAGGCGGGCGCTATGAACGATCGCCGCTGCGCCGGTGAGGCTGTCGAGGACGTGTTGGATGCTGGGCCGAACGCCGCGTTTCGCCGCTCGCCTGCGTCGCCGCGGACTTGTGGGACGCACGGCGCGGGCGAGGTCGAACAGATGCGCGTGCTCGGCTTCGTCGAGCCGCAGCGCGCGGGAGATCGCGTCGAGCACGCTCTCGGAGACGCCGTTCATGTTCCCGCGCTCGATGCGGGTGTAGTAGGGAGCGCTGACGCCGGCGAGCACGGCGACTTCCTCGCGGCGTAGTCCCGGGACCCGGCGCGGACCGTAGGAGGCAAGGCCCGCTTGATCGGGGCTGACCCTCGCCCGGCGGGAGGTCAGGAACTCCTTGATCTCTCTGCGCGCGTCCATCCTTTGAAGAGCGTAGACCCGACTACCGGGAGCTGGGGAACCCTGACAGTACCTCCCTCAACAGGGTCTCTCACATTCGCTCCGGGGCTGCTTTCTTGGGTAGCGAAGGCGAACGAGCCAAGGAGACAGATATGCGAGCGACTGTGATGCATGGGGCCGGAGATGTTCGACTGGAGGACGTCGTCGATCCGCGCCTGATGGAGCCGACCGACGCGATCCTGCGTGTGATCCGCGCGAGCATCTGCGGCAGCGATCTGTGGCCCTACGCCTCGATGGAGCGCAGCGAGGCGGGCCAGTCGATGGGCCACGAAGCGATCGGAATCATCGAGGACGTCGGACCGGAGGTGCGCACCTTAAAGCGAGGCGACTTGGTGGTGATGCCGTTCGCGATCTCCGACGGCGTCTGCGAGTTCTGCCAGGAGGGGCTGCAGACCGAATGCATACACGTCGCCTTCTTCGGCAACAACGGCATGAACGGTGCGCAGGCCGAGGCGCTGCGCATCCCCTACGCCGACGGAACCCTGTACAAGCTTCCGGTGGGCGAGGACGACGCGCTGATGGCGTCCCTGCTCACACTGGCCGACGTGATGGGCACCGGTCATCACGCGGCGGTCGTCGCCAAGGTCGGGCCGGGGAAGAGCGTCGCGGTGGTGGGCGATGGAGCGGTCGGCCTCTGCGGCGTGATCGCCGCCAAGCGGCTGGGCGCCGAGCAGATCATCATTATGGGCCGCCACCGTGCCCGGTGCGCGGTAGCCGAGGAGTTCGGTGCGACCAACGTCGTCTCAGAGCGCGGCGAAGAGGCGGTCGATCGGGTCAAGGAGCTCACGGGCGGGCACGGCGCCCACTCGGTCCTGGAATGCGTCGGATTGAACCAGTCGACCGAGACGGCGATCAGCATCGCCCGCCCGGGCGGCGCGATCGGCTGGGTCGGCGTCCCCCAACACGCGATGATGCCCGGTTCGCAAACCGCGTTCTTTGGAAACATCACGATTGGAGGAGGCCCGGCGCCAGTACGCGCCTACATCGAGGAGCTCTTGCCGGACATCCTCGACGGCCGCATCGAACCGGGCAAAGTGTTTGACCGCACTGTCGAGCTCGACCGCGTCCCGGACGGCTACCGGGCAATGGCCGACCGCGAATCGATCAAGGTCATGGTGCGGCCGTGAGCGGCTGGAGCGCCGAGGAGCTCGACCGGATCGCGAGCGCGGACGAGCTTCAGATTGCCCCACGGCGGTCAGACGGCTCACTGCGCCCGCCGCTGCCGATCTGGGTAGTTCGCGTCGGCGACGAGCTCTTCGTGCGATCCTGGCGCGGCACCACCGGCAGCTGGTACCGCACCGCCCTCGCCAGCCACGCCGGGCACATCAGCGCGGGTGGCATCGAGAAGGGCGTCGCACTCGAGGAGGCCGGCGAGGACGTAGGCGACGCAGTCGACGCCGCCTATCGCCAGAAGTACGGCCGCCGCTCGGGCTACGTCGAGCCGATGATCGCGCCACCGGCGCGGGCGACCACGCTCAAGCTCGTGCCGAGCACGCGCTAAGCGTGGCGAGATCACCCGACGCGAGGAAAGCTCGTGCAGATCACCCGAAACTCGCGTGACACCACCACCGGCCCGGGCGACTGGTTCACCGGGACGGTGTTCATCGGCACCGTCGCCGATCCCATGCCGCCGGCGCGCGTCGGCGCCGGCGTGGTCCACTTCACCCCGGGGCGCCCGCACCGCCTCGCACACCGACCCGCTCGGCCAGACCATCCGACGACTCCGGCAGCCCGTCAGCTGGGGAGAGCACGTAACCGATGAGCAGTACGCGAGCGGGTGTCGGCAGGTTGTCTCCGACGAGGCCGGCGACGAAACGCGCGAGATAGCATCCCAGCTATGAGGCGGCTCACGATTCGTCTGCTGTCGGCGTATCTCCTCTTCGCCTTGATCGGCCGTTTCGTTGAGGGCATGGGTGCGGTGAGATGTCCCTGCCGTTCGGACTGCTGGTGCAAGAAGCCGGTTCTGAGCATCTTCCGTTGGGTGTTCCCGGTGGGCCACCGCCTGGAGAC
>JAFAPR010000220.1 GCA_019247075.1 Solirubrobacterales bacterium | reverse complement strand
GACCGGCGCGTACGGCCCGAAGCCGCCGATCCCTTCGCGCACGACCTTGCCCGCTGCGATCGCCCGCTCCACCACTTTTCGGCCGCAGGCGCCGTTGACGGTCCCGATGTCGACGCCTTGGTCCTGGCTCCACAACAGCGGCTTTAGCACGCGGTAGCGGGGCGCAAGCGGAAACACCCAGCGCAACGGAGCCACGGAGACGGTCGAACTCCCACCCCCCGCGGGCGCCGGTTCAGCGCCGGCGGGCATGACAGGCTGAAGGGTGCCCAGCAGAATCACGGCGACGACGACGGCCGTGGCCGCGGCGAGCGGGGTCTGGATCGGTCGCGGTAGGCGTGAAGTGTGCATGCTCCGACTGCGCACGGCTCTCAGTGCTTTTTGGGTTCGCCGCCTCGCCTACGGGGTTAGCTGACGGGCTAGCGCGCGTTGCGCCTCCTGCGGAGCACCGCAGGATTCGCCCCAAACTCCTGGTTCCCTCGCTCCCTGACGGGGCAGTCAGGGATTCGGCGTCGGTTGGAGCACGCGCCATGCCCCGAAGTTGCGCCCGCAGCGCGCACAAACCGGCATTGCGGGGTGGCCGCTAGGCCAAACGTCGCTCAGCGCCGGAAGAGACCGTCGCCGAGGAAGATCGCCACCATGTGCGCTCGCGAACGCGCCCGGAGCTTCTTCATCGCGTTCCGAACGTGGGTGCGCACGGTGTTGTGCGCAATCTCCAGCTCGCGGGCGATCTCCGGGCCCTCAAGCCCCGACGCGACCAGCTCGATTACGTCGCGCTCGCGTGCGGAGAGCGATTCCGACTGCGCCTGCTCATCCACGCCCGTTACGGACAGTCGACCGGGGCGGCTGACCCGAAGCCCCACGAACAGGACGAGCTGTTGTCCGGTCACAACCTCTGGATGGCCGGCGAACTCCGCCATGAGAAGCCTGCCGTCGGCACACACGAAATCTGCGGTGCCGGTCAATTGTCTTTGGCGCAGCGCGGCCTCCCACTCGCGACGAGACCAGGCAGTTCCGGGTGGACGCACGACGTGGATCGAGCGACCGATCAGACTGCCGCGCGAGTAGCCCAGGAGTTGAAGATACGCGCCATTCATATCCACGTGGCGGCGGTGGTCGTCGAGCAGGACCATGGCGTTCTTGGAGCTCCTGAATGCGCTGCAAAACAGCGACGACCAGCCGGATTGAACGTCCGATGGATGTGCCGACGGGGTGCCTCTCGGATCCACCGTGCAGCTCAGAATCTCCGCGTGCTACCTTCATTCGCCGCCAGGCAACGCAGGGGCGCGTAGCGCCGCCTAAGTGTCAACCGTCACCGCCTTCGCGGGCGGCTTCACCTTGAACGGTCGAAGCTGATCGTCTCCCTGACTCACGACCCCGTAGCAGGACTCGGGCACCTCGTTCCACGCGCCGGGCAGGTCGCCCATGGGTTCTGACACGATCACTCTCGCGTCGTCTGAGACCTCGTCGAAGATTTCTCGTTCGGGATAGAGCGAGCGGAGCGTCGGGACGTGCTTGGTGAAAAACAGCGAGCGCGACTCGCCTTGCGTCGAGTAGCGGAATACCCAGATGCGCTCGCCGTCGGTCGTCGCGATCGTTCCCTGGAAGGGGTACTTGACGCCCTTGCGCTGGCCCACCGTTTCGACGAGACCTATCGCGCGGGCGACCGCGTCCGGTGGATCATCTTCAAGGCCAAACGTGAGCGCGAGGTAGAACAACAGCTCGGTGTCGGCCTGCCCCGCGATCTCGGGGTACAGAGACTCGTCCACGGCAAGAGCCAACTCGCGCTTGACCGTGGCCAGCTCCGCGACATATCCATTGTGCATGAAGAGCCACTTCCCGTGACGAAAGGGGTGACAGTTCGTCTGCTGAACCGCCGAGCCGATCGCCGCGCGAATGTGTGCGAAGAACAGGGGTGACCTGATGTGGGCGGAGAGCTCGCGCAGGTTGTGGTCGTTCCAGGCCGGCTCGATGCTGCGGAAAACCCCGGGCGTGGGCTGGTCGTCATACCAGCCGATGCCGAAGCCGTCGCCGTTGGTGGCCTCTGCGCCGAGCTCTGAATGAAGGCTCTGGTCAATGAGTGAATGCGCAGGCGCGTACAGCGCCCGCTGCAAGAGGATTGGCGAACCGGTGTAGGCAGCTAGCCAGCGACACATCGGGCGCTCCTTTTCAGTGCTTGAAGGCGGAGACTTCGTCGTCGGGCCGCTTCGGCAGCGGCGTCTTGAGCCCCTCGAGCGAGGCGGTCTGCTTGCGCACGCCGTCGAGGAAGAGATCGGCCATGTCACGACTCATCCCGGCGCGCACGACGACCCTCAGAACCGATAGGTCCTGGCGGTTTTCCGGAAACGTGTACGCCGGCACCAACCAGCCCTGCTCGCGCAACCGCGCGGAGACGTCGAACACCGTGTAGTTGGCGACCTCGGGGGCGAGCGTGAAGGCGAACACAGGGAGATCGCCTCCGTCGGTGAGCAGCCGATACGGCCCCATCCCGGCGATCTCGCGGGCGATGTGCTGGGCAACGGCGCTCGAGCCGCGCTGAACCCTGCGGTAACCCTCGGCCCCAAGGGATACGAACATGTAGTACTGGGCGATCACCTCGCTTCCCGGTCGCGAAAAGTTCAGCGCGAATGTCGGCATCGATCCGCCGAGGTAGTTGACGTTGAAGACCAGATCGCTGGGGAGCGCGTTGCGCTCGCGCCAGATCGCCCATCCCACGCCGGGGTAAACAAGCCCGTACTTGTGGCCGGAAGCGTTGATCGATTGCACTCGCGGTAGGCGGAAGTCCCACACCAGATCGGGCTGCACAAACGGCGCGATGAATCCGCCGGAGGCCGCATCCACGTGCACGGGCACGTCCGGCCCCCCTCGCGCCGCCAGTTCATCGAGAGCCGCACAGATCTCGCCGATCGGCTCGTAGCTGCCGTCGAAGGTCGAGCCCAGGACCGCGACGACGCCGATCGTGTTCTCGTCGCACAGGGCGGCGGCCCCTTCGGCGGAGAGGTGATAGCGGTCTCCCTCCATGGGGACGAGACGCGGTTCGACATCCCAGTAGCGACAGAACTTCTCCCAGCAAACCTGCACGTTGACCCCGGTCACGAGATTTGGACGGTCGGTGGGTTTGCCCCCTACTTTCATCCGCTCCCGCCAGCGCCACTTCAGCGCCAGCCCGCCGAGCATCGCGGCCTCGCTCGAGCCGGTCGTCGACGTGCCCGTCACGTCGCCGGTGCCTGGTGCGTGCCATAGGCGGCCGATGATGTTCACGCAGCGGCGCTCGATTTCCGCCGTCTGCGGATACTCGTCCTTGTCGATCATGTTCTTGTCCGCGGTCAGCCCCATCAGCGCCTCGGCGCGGGGCGGCATCCACGTGGTCACGAACGTCGCGAGGTTGAGCCGCGCGCTGCCATCCAGTAGGAGCTCGTTGCTGAGCAGGTTGAAAGCGACTTCCCCTCCACACCCATGTTCAGCCAGCGCATCGTGCGGCAGATCTCGGACGGCCTGCTCGCGGACGAGTGCCGTGGTGTCGTCGCCAACGTCCGTTGTATCCACGCTCATCGAGTGTCTCCTTTCGACGTCAGGGCATCTCCCGCAGCTTTCGCAAACGGCCGTGTGGACGTTGCAGGGCCCTGAGGCGCCGCGCATCATCCCGATGGGGTGACGGACCACGAGCTACGCGCGGGCGCTGGCCAGTTAGGCCCCGCGAACCCGACTCATCCCTTTCGGATGATGACTTCGTGGGCGCATCGGGGATCCTCACCGCGAGACGCCTAGAAGCACCCCTTAGAAAGGAGATCTGTATGGGTGTCGTTGGAGCAGAAACACACCAGACCCTCTCGGGCATCTCGTCGGGCAGGGCCAACCTGCTCGAGGAGCTGATCGGACTGCGCGAGGTGGACCGCGAGCTGAGCCGCCTCGATCCGCGCACCTTCTCTCTAGTCAAGATCGCAGCGCTGATCGCGCTCGACGCGCCACCCGCGTCGTACGGGTGGCAGGTCGCCAACGCGCTTGACGAGGGCGCCACGCCGGAGGACATCCTCGGCGTGCTCCGCGCCGTGGCGCCGCAGGTCGGGGGCCCAAGGGTAGTCGCCGCCGCGCCCGAAATCATGGTCGCCCTCGGGCTGAGCGTCGACGGCGAAGACGAAGGCTAGTTCCGCGATGCCGTTATTGAGACGCCGTCCCTTGCTCCGCGCCGCCGCGGTCGGCGGCGGAGCGTACATGTACGGCAAGCACCGGGCGAATCTCGAAGCAGAGCAGCAGGAGCAGGCGTACGCCCAGGGGCAGCAACAGGCCTACGCCACGGCCGCGCCACCCCCGGCACCGGCGCCGGCGACCGGAATAACCTCGGAGGACACCGCCCGACTCCAAGAGCTGGGCAGGCTCCACGAGCAAGGAATCCTCACGGACGAGGAATTCGCCCAGCAAAAAGCCCGGATACTCGGGGGCTAACGCCCGGGGATACTGGAGCGGGTCTGATCCCGCTCCAGCCCCAGGCGCGAATTCTGGCCGCGCAGGTAGCCGCTCTATCAGGATGCGGCCATAGAGCGATCACCCTCATCGGGTGATGCATTGCGCGGAGTTGCTGGCAGGATGGTCAACCATGTCCACCACCACTAGCAAGAGCAGCCACATAACTCCCGTCTCTCACCTGACCGTCGCGGAGCGCGTGACGCGCGGAAAGATCGCACGCGCTGAAGTGCCGCGCTCGAGTCACGCCTTCTACGAGCCCCCGGACGATCGTCCCGATCCGATCGAGCTGCTCGAAGCTCAAGCGCGGACGCGCGTCCCTGAGCTCGTGCCGATCAGGTACGGGCGGATGTTGGTGTCTGCGTTCACCTTCTACCGCGGCGCGGCCAAGATCATGGCCAACGACCTGGCGCACACGCCGACGTCGGGACTCACGGCCCAGTGTTGCGGCGACGCACACCTTTCGAACTTCGGGGTCTTCGCTTCCCCTGACCGCCGGTTGGTCTTCGACATCAATGACTTTGACGAAACCCTTCCCGGTCCCTGGGAGTGGGATGTCAAGCGGCTTGCGGTAAGCATGCTTATCGCCGCTCGCGACGACGGCTTTGGCCGCAAGGATCAGGAGCGAATCGTGCTCGACACCGTGGCCCAATACCGCACGGCGATGCGCGACTTCGCCGGCATGCCGACCCTGGAGGTGTGGTACGCGCGGATGGAGATCGAGTCGGTGCTCCAGCAGTATGCCTCACAGTTCGAGCGCAAACGGGTGAAGCGAACGGAGAAGGCGCTGGCGAAGGCCCACACCAAGGACAGCATGTCCGCGTTCTCGAAGCTGTGCCAGCAGGTGGACGGTCGCGTGGAGATCGTCGATGAGTCGCCGCTGATCGTGCCGCTGCGGGTCTTGGTGCCGGGGGCAGAGCACGACGAGGTGCTCAAATGGCTGCGCAAACTGCTGCGCACGTTCCGGAACTCGCTCGAGCATGATCGCCGCGTGCTGCTGGAGGAGTTCGAGCTCACCGACTTTGCGCGGAAGGTGGTCGGCGTGGGGAGCGTCGGCACGCGAGCATGGATAGCGCTGCTGTTCGGCCGCGACGAGCAAGATCCTCTCTTTCTCCAGATGAAAGAAGCCGAGGCCTCGGTGATGGAGGAGTTCGTCGGCAAGAGCGCGTTCAAGAACCACGGGCAGCGCGTGGTCACCGGACAGCGACTGATGCAGGCTTCGAGCGACATCTTTCTCGGCTGGATCCACGTACCGGCGGGTCTGGATGGACAGGCGCGCGACTTCTACGGCCGCCAGCTCAAAGACTGGAAGGGATCGGCGGAGATCGAGCAGATGGTCCCGCAGGGCATGGCGACCTACGGTCGCCTGTGTGGATGGACCCTGGCCAGAGGGCACGCCCGCAGCGGCGACCGGGTGGCGATCGCGGCCTACCTGGGCGGTGGCGACGCGTTCGACCGCGCGATCCTGGAGTTCTCCAGGGCCTACGCCGATCAGAACGAACGCGACTATCAGGCGCTGGTCGAAGCTGTGAAGTCTGGGCGGATCACCGCCGAGACGGGACTCTGACGGCGACGAGCGGTTCGGCTGCGGCCGACTGATCTAAGGTCGACGCGCGCTCCAGCGCGTCCGCTGCTCGGGAGCCAGCACGCTCTCCATCGCCGGCGGACGATGGCGAGCACGCGACTCGTACCAGGCTGCATAGCGTCGTGCCAACGGTGCCGCCGTGAGTCCGTGAGCGAGCACCGAGAGGCCAATCGTCAGGTACGTTGTCAACAGGATCGTGTTCGCGTGCGCTAGGTGCGCCTCCTGCACGGCGATCACGGCGAACACGATCGAGGCAAGTCCGCGCGGGCCGAACCAGCCGAGGAAACCCACGGTTTGCCACCTCGCGCCCGTGCCGACCATCGCGATCGCCACGGGAACCATGCGGATCGCCGTCAGGCTGAGAGCGGCATACAAGGCGATCCGCCAGCTGACGTGTTCAAGCGTGGGCCCGAGGAGCACCGCTCCAAAGATCAGGAACGTGACCCCGCCCAGTACCGCGCCGACCCCCTCGTTCAACCGAGAGGCCCGTTCGGACTGCCTGCTGGCAAGGCGTCCGAAGATCGCCCCGCCGAGAAACGCAGCAATAAACCCCGAACCTCCGAGCGCGGACGCCAAGCCGTAGGCGAGCGCCGACCCGGCCGTCGGGATCACCTGCATCCAGGACTCGGTGACCAGGCGCCGGCGGTAACCGAACGCAATGACGACTGCCGCGGCCACGCCGACGACGATGCCGCCGAGCGCCCCGTAGCCGATCTCTTCCGCCACGATCGTGACAGCGTGACGGCTTGTGGCCACGTTGTCCTGAACGTCGGCCGCGGCCAGCGCGATCAACAGCGGCGGAACGCAGATCCCGTCGTTGAGGCCGCTCTCGACGTTGAGGCCCTGTCTGATGCGCGATGGCAGTCGGGGCTCCGTGATGACCGCCTGGCCGAGCGCCGCGTCGGTGGGCGCCAGAACAATGGCCAGCACAATCGCCTCGGTGGCATTCAGGTTGAGGACCCCGGCCGCGAGGAGCGCGCCCACCGCGATCGTGAGCGGCAATCCGATGCCGAGCAGGCGCAACGGTACCGCGTATTCATGCCTGAGCCGCTGCAGCTTGATCCGCGAGGCGTCCGCGAACAGGACGACGGCCAGCGTCGCTTCGGCCAGCGTTCGGACGGTTGCGCTGGTCTGAGCGTTGTTCACCTGGTCGATCACCAGAGGGCCAACTAGTAAGCCGAGCGCAACGAACGCCATCGCGGGCGTCACCGGTGAATCCGTCAGGCGACGTGAAACTCCCGCCACCGCGAGCACGGAGGCAGCGATGATCGGGAGCTCCCATTTCACGATCTCAGTATCGCTCGCTACGTGGCTCGCGCCATCGCTTGAATCGGATGACGAGGCGCCCTGCGCGCGCGTTATCGGTGAGCGCTTAGTAGCTGCCCCTTGGCGGCCTCATACTCGTCGGGCCCGATCGCGCCCCGATCGCGCAGATCGGCGAGTTCGTGCAGTTGATCCGCGAGCGACGTCGTCGCGGTCGCCGGCGTCTCCTCGGGCCGCCGCCTGTCTTGGCGCTCCTGGCGCCTGCGATCGACCCATGCGCGGATCCTGCGCGCGGTGTCGCCTGATCGCGCCTCAGGAAACTCTTCAGCGGTCTGGCGCCGGAGAATGAACATCCCGAACAGCCCCACCACCGTGAAGACGATGATCCCCGCCGGGGTGCCCGTCGCGTGGATCGGGTTCCAGATGAAGAGCAGCGCAAGCAGGCCGAGCGCTATGGCGTAGGAGGCCACCGGGCGCTCGCGCAAGAACGGCGCAATCGCCCGGCGAGTCGCGTACGCGGGCCGAAGGGGACCGGCGAATACTGCCGCGAGCACCAGCAGGACGCCCATGAAGATGATGCCGGCGGCGATCTGATGGAGCATCTGCGTCGTGATCGCCACGGCATCACCGACGGCGGGCTTCAGAGAGGCGTCTTTGACGAGCGAGCCCGTGACCTGGGTGACGAGAATCGAGCGACAGAGGATCACCACCAGGCCGCCGAGGACAGCCGACAGACCGACGGTCAGGAGTGTACGACGGCGCCGCCCAGGGGGAGCTATCGCGAGCGCGACCGCATAAAGGACCGGTACGATCACCGTCAACCACACGGCGAGGTGACGGAGAAAGTCGCCTCCGTTCTGGACCAGCTTGAGCTGGTCTGACTTCAGGACGGTCAGGTGCGCGATGTTGTGCGGGAGCTTCGCGCCGAGGTTGGGCGGCAGTCCAAGGCGTGAGGCGATACTGTCGACGATCGAGGCGAGGTTAAGCGTAACCACCCCTTGCTTGACGCCGACGCGGCGATTGCCGCCCTTGACAACGACGAGGAAAGTCTGGGCGGCGGCTTTGTTTGCCCTCGCCCACAGGTCCTGCACGCGGGGCCTCTCCAGCGCCAAGTTCACTCCCTGCACCGCGACGTTTTGTAGCGCGCCGGCGGCGGGATCGGCGAGAGGTTGCAGCCTGGTCGGCAGGGCGGATTTGATCAGGTTGCCGACGTTCACGTGTGCATATAGCTGATCGACCGTGTAGTTCGAGAGGGTCGAGCGAATCGTCGGATTTTGCAGGAGCTGCGTGCTCGTGTTCGACCAGTTGGCCGGGCTGAACAACAACCGGTTCGCCCATACGGCGAAGACCCCGACGATCAACAGCAGCGTGGCGATGCCGATCACGCCGTTGGCGGCAATGCTCCTTCCTTTGGAGGGCTTCGCGGCTGGCGGGGTCCATGTGCCGGGGGGTGCAGCCTCGGTCGCCCCGCTGGCTGCGTCCGCGGGGGCTACGCCGCCCTCGGCGGCCACGCGGCCGCCCGCCTCACCGGCCCCCCCCGCGGGTTCGCTCACGTCATCGGTCATCTCGTAAAGTTGGGCCCTGTTCGGGCGCAGGACATCGCCCCAAAGGGGTGAAATCCATCCGAAAAGCAGCGAAACTGCTGCACATCGTCTGATTAGGGTGGATTGCGGCGACGCGAGCCCCTGCGAAGATCGTCTTCACAGTTGATGGCTAAAGAGCACAGCAACAGTTCGCGGAGAGGGGTGCTATACGAAATGTCGTCCATCGGGAGCCGCGCGGCCGCACTGACGATGAAACCGGTGACGGGCGCGATGGGAGCAGCTGCTGGGGCGGGAATGAGCCTCGAGCGGCGCGTGGTCGATCGAGTGCTCGATAGCGGGGAGTTGGAGAACTTGCTCGCGAGCGAGCGCTTCCAAGCGCTTGTGAGACAGGTACTCGACAGCGACGGTGCGGGGAAGCTCGTCGACACATTCTTCGCGAGCGGGCTGTTCGACCGCGTCGTGGACGGGCTGCTGTCAAGCGACGGCCTGTGGCGGCTGATCGACGAGATCGTTGGCAGCCCCGCGGTGACGGCTGCGATCTCACAACAGGGCCT
>JAFAPR010000203.1 GCA_019247075.1 Solirubrobacterales bacterium | reverse complement strand
GATGTGCTCCGGATACCAGGTGACGGTCTCATTGGCGTCGAGCATCCGATCCTTGATCTCGCTCGTGGCGATGTACCACGAGGGCTTGGAGTAGTAGAGCAGCGGCGTGCCACACCGCCAGCAGTGGGGATATGAGTGCACCAGCGTTTCCTCGCGCAGGAGCCTGTCGCGGCTCCTCAGGTCCTCGATCAGGTCGGGATCGGCGTCCTTGACCCACCGGCCGGCGTTCGGACCGATGCGCTCGTCGAAGGTGCCGTCGAGTCGCACCGGGTTTATGACCTCGAGGCCGTACTGCTCCCCGAGCCGGAAGTCGTCCTCGCCGAAGGCGATCGCGGTATGTACGAGCCCTGTCCCCTCTTCGGCCGAAACGAAGTCGCCCGCGACGACGGTATGGCCCCTGGGCCCGTACTCCTCACCGCCGATGAAGGAGAAGGGCGGCTCATACCGCGTTTCCTCGAGCGCCGCGCCCCGGAAGCGCTCGAGCACCTCGGCGCCCGGACCGAGGACGCGCTCCAGAAGGGCCTCGGCGACGACCGTGACCTGGCCGGCGCCGTTCTCGCGGGCGCGCACGTACGTGAAGCCCGGATCGATCGCGACCGCGGCGTTGGAGACGAGCGTCCAGGGCGTGGTCGTCCACACGATCAGATCATCGCCTCGCTGCAGGGGGCCGTGATCCTCTCGGACGGGCAGGCGGACGTAGACCGACGGATCCTCCACCTCGCGGTAGACGTCGGGCTGCCCGAGCTCGTGGCTCGAGAGCGTGGTCTGGTCCCGCGGGCAATACGGGACGACCTTGAGCTTCTCGTACAGCAGTCCGCGCTCGTGGATCGTCTTCAGCGCCCACCAGACCGACTCGATGTAGGAGGGGTCAAGTGTCCGATAGGCGTGCTCGAGGTCGATCCAGAAGCCGATCCGCTCCGTCAGATGGTTCCAGTCCTCGACGTGGCTGAGCACCTTCTCGCGGCAGCGCGCGTTGAACTCGGCGATCCCGAACCGCTCGATGTCGTCCTTGGAGGTGAAGCCGAGCTCCGCCTCAAGCGCCAGCTCGACCGGCAGCCCGTGGCAGTCCCACCCGCCCTTGCGCTCGACATAGAACCCGCACATGGTCTTGTAGCGGGGGAAAATGTCCTTGAACACGCGGCTCAGAACGTGATGCACAGCGGGCGGCCCGTTGGCCGTCGGCGGCCCCTCGTAGAACCCCCAGTGCGGCCCACCGCGCCGTTGTTCGAGCGATCGCTCGAAGACGCGGCGCTCGCGCCAGCGCTCGAGCACCTGCCGCTCTAGCGCCGGAAACGACGGCTTGGAGTCCACTGAGCGGTAGGGCGGCATGGGCGCGTGATTCTAGGCGGGGGTTGACCGCCGCTCTCCTCGGACGCTCGCCCCGTCGCTGTGCGTGGGAGTATCCGTGTGGGGATGCGCTTACGGCTCTACCATCACCGTGACGGCGCGCGCGTCGCCTATCGGGAGGCGGGCACCGGACGGGCGCTCGTGTTGCTGCACTCCCTCGGGCTCACGCACAGGGAATGGGAGCCGATCGTGGACGAACTGGCGAGCCGCTTCCGGCTGGTGCTGCCCGACCTCCCCTTGCACGGGGATTCGGAGGATGGGCCGCGCTACCCCTACACGCCGGGGTGGCTGACTGAGGTGATTGCGGGCTTCTGCACTGAGACGGCTGGCCCGAGACCCCTGGTGGGCGGTCATGACCTCGGCGCAGAGCTGGCGCTGCGGGCGGTGATCACGGACAAGCTCCGCCCTGCCCGGCTCGTGCTCATGTCCAACCGTCTGCACCGGCAAGAGCAGCTCGGCGGCCGCCGCAGGGCGTGGCGCACCGCCTGCCGCGCGGCGGCAGTCCCTGGCCTCGACCGCGTGCTGGCCCACGGCGCCAAGCTCGCGTTCAGCCCGTCGTGGGGAGAGCGGCTCTCGGCCAGAGGCAACCCCGCCGCACGCGACCTGGTCCGCCACGCGATGGACGATGTCGGCGGCAACGGCACCCGCGCGCGGGCGTGGGCGCGGTTCGCGCGGCGCTGGCCCACGGAGCCCCAGCTACAGCTGCTGGACGCATACGAGCAGATCACCGTCCCGGTGCTGCTGTTGTGGGCCGAGGAGGACCGCGCCCATACGCTCGCGGCCGCGCAGGAGGCGCTCGACTTGCTGCCTGACGCGCAACTGCGAACGCTGCCCGAGACAGGCTTTCTGATCGCCTACGACGACCCCGTGGGCGTGGCCCGAGAACTGATCGCGTTCCTGGGTTAGCTAGCGTTCAATTCATGAGCGTTTCCGAACAGCAGCAACTCTGGGGTGGTGAAACGGCCAAGGCAGTCGACAATTTCCGTATCTCGGGTGAGGGCATCCCGGCCGTGGTGGTGCACTGGCTTGGCCGTATCAAGGCGGCCGCGGCCCGCGTGAACGCCGAGCTCGAAAACCTCGAACCAGGACTCGCCGAGCGCATCGCCCAGGCGGCCGACCGGGTCGCGGATGGGGAGTTCGATGACCAGTTCCCAATCGACGTCTTCCAGACCGGTTCCGGCACCTCGTCGAACATGAACGCCAATGAGGTGATCGCAGCGTTGGCGGGCGAAGGTGTGCACCCCAACGATCACGTCAACATGGGCCAGTCCTCAAATGACGTCTTCCCCTCGGCGGTTCACCTTGCCGCGCTGGCCGAGGCGAGCGGCGAGCTCGTGCCCGCGCTCTACCAACTCGAGCGCTCGCTACAGGCGAAGGCCGACGAGTTCCGCGAGATCGTCAAGTCGGGCCGAACACACCTGATGGACGCCGTGCCGGTGACGCTGGGACAGGAGCTTTCCGGCTACGCCGCCCAGGTCCGCCTCGGTGCGCGCCGAGTCCGCGCGGCGCTCCCGCAGGTGGCCCAGATCCCGCTCGGCGGGACAGCAACGGGGACCGGCCTCAACACCCACCCGGAGTTCGCGGCGCGCGTGCGGGCACGGTTGGCCCAGTGGAGCGGACTCGAGATCCGCCCGCCGGAGGACCCGTTCGAGGCTCAGGGCAACCGCGACGCGCTGGTCGAGTTGTCGAGCGCGCTGAAGGTGGTCGCGGTGTCGCTGACCAAGATCGCCAACGATCTCGCGCTGATGGGGTCGGGACCGCGCGCCGGCATCGGCGAGCTGTTCTTGCCCGAGCTGCAGAAGGGCTCCTCGATCATGCCGGGCAAGGTCAACCCGGTGATCCCAGAGGTTGTCATGCAGGTCTCCGCGCAGGTGATCGGCAACGACGCCGCGATCACGGTCGCCGGTCTCGAAGGCAACTTCGAGCTCAACGTACGCGTCCCGGTGATCGCTCGCAACCTGCTCGAATCGATTCACCTGCTAGCCACAGCTACTCGCGCCTTCGCGGAGAAGTGCATCGACGGCATCGAGGCCAACGAGGAGGGATGTCGGCGTTCGGCGGAGGCGACCCTCGCTGCGGCCACGGCGCTCAACCCGGCGATCGGTTACGACAAGGCCACCGAGATCGTCCAGGAGGCTGCCCGCTCCGGGCGCATGCTGCGCGAGGTGGCGCTCGAGCACGGCGTCGACGAGGAGACCTACGACCGGGTGATGGACCTGCGCCGGATGGCGCAGGGGAACCTGTAGCGCTGTCTCGCGGCGGCCCGGGAGCGCTACTTCCCCGGTGACAGGGTGAGCTACTTCCCCGCTGCGCGGGCGAGTGCCCCCGCGACGTGGACTAAGACCGTCAGCGGCTCGTACCTGACCTGGTCCCGGGTGACACGGTTCGGCTCATACCGAGCTTGCTTGAGCGCAAGGTCCTTTCGCCGGTCACGGTCGAAGGCGCTCCGGCTGGTGTGAAACCTGTACCCGTCGATCTCGAAGATAACCCTCTCCTCCCGCCACAGGAAGTCGACAGTGAAGCCCGCGATCCTGACCTGTGCCTCGGGCTCTGGAAGCCCTGCTTCGCGCACCAGCGCCAGAAAAACCCGCTCCGCCTCCGACTGAGTGACCGTCTGTTGTCGACGGCGCTCAAGCAGCTTGCGAAGGATCCCAGCGCCGCTGCGACAGGCGCCGCGAGTCAGGACGTCCGCCACTTCCCCCCGGGCGGACGATCCTCAGCACAACTAGTGCCTCGTCGAGCTCCCGAGTGAGCTCATGGACCGTGAGCGTGGCGGCGCGGTCGAGCAGTGTTCGGGCCGGCGAAGTCACGGGAAGGCCCTGATGCACGCGGACGTCACGGGGCAGGAGATGCCGGGTGCGATGAGCACAGATTCCCGGCGTCTGTCGATGCCGCCGATTGGAGATCGTGACCTCGACGGGCCCGTCGACCGGCTCGCACAGCTTCCATAGCGCTGCGGCGCTCCCGTGGCTGAGCAGTGCATTCGGGCCGCAGGCGAGGAGCGCAGCCGTCTCCCGGCCGAGCGCAACGTCGATTGCGGGCCGGACCACGTAGACGGACCGATGCTCCCGAACCAGGCGCGCCTGCGCGACGCGTCGGGCGATCGTCGCGTCCGGGATGCCCAGCGCGTGTAGCTGGTCCCGCGCTATCCGGCCGCGCTGTAGCTCGGCGATGGTGGCAATCCGCTCGTCGCGACCCCCGGAAACGGACATCTCTGACCGCACCCCCAACACGCTCACACGGTGCGGCTTCAGGTGATCGGTATGCGGACGCTGCGAACCGCGCCTTCGCGGGGTGCGGGCGGTGCGGTTCCTCGCGTCCGCTTGGCCGTTCCTCACGGCGGCAGCGTTGCACCCACACTCGTCGCCGAGCACGAACGCGTCCCGGGTGCTTGCAACCGTGTCTGTAGCCGTCGCAGCCCCGTCACGGTTAGCCTCCCTGACGTGTCTGGCCCCCTCCTAGCCGTCGACGGCCCCTTCGTCCTGTACCGCTCCTTCTTTGCCCTGCCAGACTCGATCAAGGACTCCGAACATCGCCCGATCAACGCGCTGCTTGGCGCCGTGAACGTGCTGCTGCGCGTCGCCGCCGACCGCAAACCGCGCGCCATCGTGATCTGCTTCGGCGCCGAAGCGGCCTCGTATCGGGTCGATCTTTACCCGGGCTACCACGCGGACCGGCCCGCGATCCCCGACGCGCTCCAATGGCAGTTCGGCCAGGCGCCGCAGCTATTCGACGACTTCGGCTGGGCCGTCCGGCACACCGGCGAGCTCGAGGCGGATGACCTGCTCGGATCGCTCGCCTCCGCCGAGAGCGCCGCCGGGGGAAAGACGTTGATCCTCACCGGCGACCGTGACATGTACCAGTGCGTCTCCGAGCAGGTGGGGGTCCTCTATCTCAAGCAGGGCACGACCGGTTTCGAGGAGGTCGGCCCCGCGGAGGTCGAGCGCCGCTACGGCATCCCGCCGGCGCTGGTCCCGGACTTCATCGCGCTGCGCGGCGACCCATCAGACAGCTTGCCTGGCGCGCCGGGCATCGGACCGAAGCTCGCGGCCACCCTACTGCTGACCCACGGCTCGCTCGAGAATGCGATCGAGCACGCGGACGGCGAGCGGCCCCGGATCAGGACCGCGCTCTGCGACCACGCGCGGGAGCTGCTCTCCTTCAGGGAGATCGCGCGCCTGCGGACCGTGTCGCTTGAGCCGCCCCGCGACCGCGAGACCGACCTCAAAGGCGGCGCCGTCGCGGCGCGTCGGTACGGGATGAGGCGGCTCGCCGAGCGGCTCGATAAGGCCTCAGACGTTTCCGATCTTTAGTTGTTCCGGTCGGCGCATGCGCCGACCGGCCGGCCGGAACATGTTCCGGCCGGGGCCGGCGCACATGTGCGCCGGCCGTCCCGATTTATTTCCCTTTCCACACCGGCTGGCGCTTCTCGGCGAACGCCAGCGCGCCCTCGCGCGCGTCCTCAGCGCCGAACACCGGATCGGCGATCTCCGACTGGCGCGCGAAGAACTCGGTGTCGGGCCAGTCGACCGATTCGAGCAGGATTCGCTTGGTCGCCTGTAGCGCGAGCGGCCCGTTGGCCGCGATCACCTCCGCCAGCTCGAGCGCCGAGCCCAGCGCCTCGCCGGGCTCCGCCAGGCGGTTGACCAACCCCAGCTCGTATGCGCGTTGCGCGCTGATGGGTTCGCCGGTCAGCGCCATCTCGACCGCGACGTTGCGAGGAAGCATCCGAGGCAGGCGCAGCAGCCCGCCGCCGGCCGCGACCAATGACCGCTTGACCTCGGGGACGCCGAGCCTTGCCCCGCGCGAGGCGACGATCAGATCACAGGAGAGCGCGACCTCGAGTCCGCCGGCGACGGCGAACCCCTCGATCGCCGCGACCAACGGCTTGCGCGAGGACCGCCGCGTGATCCCCGCAAAGCCGCGATCGCCCACGTGTGGCCGCTCGCCGGCTGCGAAGGCCTTCAGGTCCATCCCCGAAGAAAACCCCTTGCCAGCTCCGGTCAGGACCCCCACGAACAGGTCGCGATCGTCGTCGAGCCGATCGAGCGAGGCGGCGATCGCTCCGGCAACGGCAGCATTGATCGCATTGCGCTGTTCGGGGCGGTTGATGGTGATCACGACGACCCGGCCCCGGCGCTCGGAGAGCACCACCTGCTCGCTCATGCCGCAAACGATCTCAGGTCCGGCTCGCGGACGCCGCGTGCCGACTCAGTCGGGCTGCGGCTGCCGAGTCGCTGCGGCCAGTGCGGCGGGTTCGGTTTCGTAAGGGGCCCTGGCCAGCGCGCGGCCACCGTTCCAGGTCCGCCGCATTCTGCGCCGAAAAGCCTTTGGCGAATCGGCGTAGACGCGCTCGCCGATCGCGATTGCCTCGCGCTGAAGCTCGGTACTTGATGGTCGATCAACTCCACGACCGCGTCCAGATCAACCGGGACGGCCATCTTGCCCCGCGTCAGCTCCTGGCGCAGCAGAGCTAGATCGTGATCATCGCCCAGGAGATCCGACAAACGGTGGGCGTCCTTGGCCTCACCCTGGACTCCGGGTCCGCCGACCGGGGCCAGCAAACGCTGGTGGTGCCAGAGGTCCTTCACGCGCTTGCGCCATTCGTGCAGATCCTCCATCGATCCTCCTCGCCGCGCGCGCGCGAATGCCTCGCGTCCGCGTTTGTACGAAAGAACCAAGCCCTCCTCGATCGCCCTCCAGCCGCCTCCGGAAAGCTTCCAATCGTTTACTCGCATCCGTACCGCTTCCAGCTCCTTCACTGCTCTACCGTCCGGTGCCGGGCCCGGACGCCGTCCGCCGTCGGTGTCTGCACCCGCCTTCAGCTGCTCGCGGATCGCATCGAACGTAGCCGCCGGCAATTGGCCCGCAAAACGGCCTGAGAGCGAGTCGAGCGTGGCGATGATGACGTCTGCGTCGCGCGTGCCTGACAACTCGCGAGCCGCATCGCGCAGGGCGGCGTTCTCCCGCCTGCGCTGTCTGGGGGGCATCGCGCCTCTAGCCAAACGCAGCAGCGAGCGCTCCTTCTTGATCGCCTTGCGCGCGTCGTGCACGGCGCGGATCGGGTCCTCGTTGATCCCTTCGCTCAGTTCGCCGACCGCGCGGTCGAGCTGTTCCCGGGCGCAGCGCACAACGGCCGTGCGGACCGACTCATCAGCTCCAAAGCCGTAACTCATCGTCGCTCCTCCGTACTGGTGGGGCCAGCTAATCGCCTACCCAGCGGACGGTCGGGATAACCGCCGGCGGTCGGGGCCGGCCCTCAGGCCGCAAACAGTCTCAGGTCAGGCTCGCGCTCACCGCGCAGAAGCGCGAGGTTGACCTCGACCCACTCGATGCCCCTGGCCTGCGCGAGCACTCGGGCCTGTGGCTTCACCTGCCCTGCCGCGAGCACGCCACGGCAGCCATCGAACCCGCGGGCCTCCCTGATCCGTTCGAGATACCGGCCGAGCTGCTCAACGGCCTCGATTCCCGCGACGCGCTTGATCTCGACCGCGACCCAATCCTCGTCGCCGTCGCGGCACATCAGATCCACCGGACCGATGTCGGTCGGCCACTCCCGCCGGACCAGCCGGAATCCCTCTCCAAGCCACTCGGGTCGCTCCGCCAGCAGTTCCTGCAGGTGGGCCTCGACGCCGTCCTTGGTGAGCGCCTCGCTTTCTCCGGGCAATCCCACCTCGAGCGTGAGATCGGACAGAACCTCGGAGACGCTGATCTCGAGCCGGTCCTCGCTGCCACCACCCCGCTTGCGCACGAGGATGCGCCCCGGACGCTCGTCGATCACCGTTGGCGGGGTCATCCAGTTCAGGGGCTTTACGTAAGGCCGCCCATAGTCAGACCACACCATGAACGTGCCATCCGCCTTGATCATCAACAGTCGCGTTCTCTCTGGCAGCCCGGCGGACAGACGACCGGTGTAGGAGACGGAGCAACGGGCAACGATGAGGCGCATGAAAATGCGAGCCTACGGCCAGCATCGGATGGCCACTCCGTAAGGATCGTGTCGCTCCGGCCCCGGCTGGAGTGCATCGGCAAGAGCGGAGAGTGAGAGACCTCGCCCCGCCCGCGCGGGGGATTTGCCCGATTGGGTGCGATTGAGCCTCGAGGATGGCTGTGGCAGACTCTGGTTTCACCGGGCGTTGGACGAAGACCCGGCCGACCTTCTTCCGACAATCGGAGGAAAGACCGTGTTTGACGCTGATCCTTCGTTTCGCCCTGTGCGCCGACGCGACGGTTATCTCGCGCTCGAGGATATGGCGCTGATCGGTGACGGGACGACGTCGGCGCTCGTCGGCATTGACGGCAGCGTCCCGTGGCTATGCGTTCCGCGCTTTGACTCCGAGGCGCTGTTTTGCGGCCTGCTTGACCATGCCGGAGGTGGCTGTTTTACGGTCGCGCCTGACGAAGTGGTCGAGGCCCGTCAGCGCTATGAGCCCGATACCGCGGTCCTGATCACGGAGCTGCGGAGCCCCACCGGCTTGGTGGCGGTCAAGGACGCGTTGGCGTTGCGTCCGGGCACCGATCTGAGTGACGATGCGCCGGCCGGGCGCCGAGAGCTGATCCGCTCGGCGGTCGTCCTCGATGGGTCCGTCCGGCTTCGGGTTGAGCTTGAGCCCCGCGGCGGCGCCTTAGCGCAGGCAGCTGCGGGCGGCTTGTCGGTGGAGGCCCGAGGTCGCAACGATCTCGACCTGCATGTTCGCTGCAGCCGGCCGTTGCGCTCTTTGCGCAGCGTCCACGAGCTGCCCGCTGGCGATCGCCTCGACGTGGCGCTGTCCTGGGGAGGCGCTCACCGTCATCACCGCTTCGAAGCGGAGGAGTTGCTGATAGCCACCGCCCGCTCGTGGCGCCACTGGATGGAGGGATTTCATTACGAGGGGCCCGAGTCGACTTTGGTCCGCCGGGCCGCGCTCACCCTCAAGCTATGCGACCACTGGAGCAACGGAGCGCTGGTCGCAGCGCCGACCTCCTCGCTGCCGGCGCCGATCGGGGGGGTGCGGAACTGGGACTACCGCTACACCTGGATCCGCGATGCCTCCTTCTCGGTGTACGCACTGCGTCGGATCGGGTTTGAGGAGGAGGCCGGGGCGTTCCTCGGCTGGGTGCTGGATACCTTCGAGCACGGTAGCGCGCCGAAGATCATGTACACCCTGGAGGGCGGCGCCGTGCCCGACGAGCGTTCAGACCCCGAGCTGGAGGGCTACCGGCGATCGGCCCCGGTGCACTGGGGCAATGGCGCCGCCGATCAGCGACAGCACGACGTCTACGGCGAGGTGCTGGACTGCGCCTACCAGTGGGTCCGCGGAGGCGGCCCTCTCGAGGATCATCTCTGGACCCGGCTGGCTTCCTTGGCCGACCTGGCGATGGATGCCTGGCGCGATCCCGATCAGGGCATCTGGGAGGTGCGCAGCGAGGGCAGAGTGTTCACCTACTCGGCGGGGTTGTGCCACGTGGCGTTGGACCGCGCTGCGCGTCTCGCAGAGCTGCTGAACCTTCCCGGGCCGGTTTCGAAGTGGCGTCGGGCTGCCCAGGACCTGCGCGACACAGTGCTTCAGCGATCCTGGGACGAGGGCGCTCAGACCCTGAGCGAGCACGTCGATGGCGGAGGCGCGCTTGACGCCAGCCTGCTAGCGCTGCCGCTGCGCCGCGTGGTGCCCGCCGAGCATCCCCGAATGGTGGCCACAACGGCGGCGGTCGCCGACCGGCTGTCCGCCGGCGGTGGCCTGCTCTACCGCTACCTGCACGAGGACTCCCCCGACGGAATCTCGGGCGACGAGGGCGCGTTCGTGCTGTGCAGCTTCTGGCTGGTCGAGAATCTGGCCAAGCAGGGACAACTGGACCAGGCCGCGGAGCTCTACGCATCGTTGTGCGCCCGGGCGAGCTCGGTTGGGCTGCTGCCCGAGCAGATCGACCCCTCCTCGGGCGAGTTCTCCGGCAACTTTCCCCAAGCATTCAGTCACATCGGGGTGATCGCGGCCGGCGTCACGCTCGCAAGGACCCTCGATGAATCGCGAGCCGGGCGGCGCCGGGCGGGATGAGGCCTGAGGTGATCGAGCGGCGGCCGGGCGCGTACCTTTAACCAATGCGCAACCAGCTACGACCGCTGTTCGACCGCGTGGTAATCAAGGAGCTCGACCCGGACCGCGTGCGCCGCTCGGGCTTGCTGGTGCCGCCGGGGACCGACGAGCCACCGCCGCAGCAGGGAATCGTGCTTGCGGTCGGTCCGGGGCTCGACTGGTGGGACCACGTGGGCGTTCAGATGCCGGTCAAGCCGGGTGATCACGTGGTGTTCCCCGCCGCGGCCGGCACCTGGGTGGAGATCGACGAGGAGCGGCTGCTCGTCTGCCGGGTCGGGGAACTGCTCGGGGTGCTCGAGCTGGTGCAGGACTGCCCCGAATGCAGCGGGCGGTCGCTTCAGCCCCGCGAGACTTGCCCGGTTTGCGGTCGCGAGGGCTCGATCGCGTAGAGCGGTTGGCCGCCGGCGCGAACTCGATTATGGTCCTGGGCAGCTCGACGCGTAGGCGCAGTCGTTGAACGACTGGCCGTTCGTCGTCAGCGCGGAAGGCTTGGCCTCGGCGGTGAGGACGATCTTTACCGGCTTGCCCTGCGCGATGGTGCGGCTTGACGATGCATGGCTGAACTTCGACGCCGGGCCGAAGTGGACCGTGCCCACCGGGGCAAGCGTCGTCTGCGCGCCATTAATGTCCGGGGCCTCAAGGATCCATTCGGCCGAGGTGCGCGTCGAGTTGTAATTGACCTGCCTGTGCCAGCTCCACCGGGCCACGTTCCGGACCGAGATGGTCCACGCTGTCCCGCCCAGATTCCGGATGTCGATCGCTATGTGGTCACCGGGCTTCACGCGGCAACGCGGATCCCCGCTGCAGTTGTGCAGCTGCTGCTCGGACTTCGGCAAAAGCTCATACCAGGCGTAGTAGTGGCGGCCGGAGGCGCCTCCGGTACTCGAACTCTCTGCGGTCCCCGCCTGAATCAGATCGCTCGAGGTGCGGAAATAACCGCCGATCCCCGCCCAGGTGGCGGCATATCTGAAAGGCACGGATCCCGCCTTGGGAACGACGAATGTGCCCGATACCGCGGTGATCATGTGTGTCTTCGACGTGACGGCGTATCCCGACCAGTTGGTGCTCTGCACGGTGCGCCTCTGCAGAGGAAGGATTTGCTCGGGACTGGCGGGGATCAACCCGCGGCTATGCACAGCAGGCGTGCCTACGGCCCGCAGCCGCAAGTTGCTCGCGCCCGTGGACACCAGCGCGCATGCGAGAGCGCCGGCGGCTACCGCGACGAGCGCGCTGAGCCGACGGACACCCGATGCTGCGCTCATGCCGATGGGAGAGTGTAATTGGCGATTGCTCCAGCGGCACCGCCTCGCCGTGGCGCCGGCGCTAGGCCGTCGTGCGTTGCGCTAAGCGGCTGTGCGTTGTGCGAGCTCGGGAGCCTCGGCGCGGGACAGGCCTCGGGGATCGAGAGCCCGGATCCGCTCCAGGAGCTCCTCGATCTCCGCGTCGGGGCCCAGCGCGAGCGCTCGCACGCAGGCCCGGGCACACTCGCCGAGGCGATCGGTGCGCGCGAGCGCGTGCGCGAAGCGCGACCACGCCACCGCCGAATCGGGCTCCAGCTTGGTGGCGGCTTCGCTCGCGGAGACCTCGGCGCCCAGGTTGCCGGCGAGGTGGTAGGCGAGGGCGAGGTCGAGGAGTCCCTCTACGGACGGATCGAGGTCGCACGCGCGCTCCAGGGCCGAGATCGCTCGTGCGCGGTCCATCAGTCTGAGTCGCAGCCGGCCCAGACGCTCCCACGCAGAGCCATCGCTCGGCGCCCTCTGAACGGCCCGCGTGGCCGCGTCGGCGGCGAGATCGAGGGCTCCCATGTCCTCGTAGATCCTGGCGGCGAACCGCTCGGGAGTCGGTCGCTCGGTCTCGACCCTTGCCCAATCGCGCACCGTCCGGGCAGCCGCCGGCAGATTGCCGGCCTGCCAGAAAGCGGCGGTCAGCAGTCGCAACACGACCGGGTTCACGGGATCCGCATCTCGGGCGTAGATCAGTCGCTGGGCGGCAAGCGCGGCGTCGCCCTCGGAGAGGGCATGCTGGGCTGCAGTCATGAACCTTTGCACGCGGTCGGCCGCCGCGTCGGGCTTTGAGAAATCGACGAACTGCAGCGAGCCGGCAGGTACTGTGCGCACGCCCACGCTGAATGACATCCGGGCCCACTGCTTGACGTCGTCGCCGTCGCCGGAGAAATAGATGCCGGTGACGCTGCCGACGCCCCACTCGGGATAGGAGAGACATCTTGCGTAGCGGTGTACGACCGAGTGGTCCGGGACCCGTGAACCGAACGGATCGTGCCGCGCGCGCTCCTCCTCCGCCGCCCGCGCCCGCTGCTCTTGCTCGTACGCCCTTCGCCCGGCCTCGGCACGCGCCTTGCGCGCTGCCGCGGCCGAGACCTTCACAGCGTTGCGGCTGACGCGGCCGCCTCTAGATGACTCCGCCAGGCTTTCAAGCTGGTCGGCGGCTTCGTTGACTGCCTGAAGGTGCCGTTGGTGCTCGTGACGGCGAGCGGGGGGCGCGATGTCCGGGTGCCAGCGCTTGGCCATGCGCCGGCGCGCCAGCTGCACGTCGCGCTGCGCAAATGGCGCCTGAAGCTCCAAAAGCAACAGTGCTTGTTCGACGTCGAGGACCTGCGCCATTGCCGCCATTACGGTAGCAGCGAACCGGCATTTGTGGCTTATTCGACTCAATTGGACTAATTTGGCCCTGATCCGGTGGCATTCTCTGAGCGTGTTCAATGCGAGCGCGCGACGGCGTTCAACACGACCGCAGCGGCGAAGCAGATCAGGGCAAGCAGCCGCACCAGCCAGCCGACGCGGGCGCTCTGCCGGCCGGTCACCATGCCCGCGATCGCCACGACGATGCAGCAGGCGGCGATCGCGGCGAAGACAATCGCAAGAACGTGCAGCACGGTCTCCTATTTCTAGCGGGGGCCCAACCGGCCGATGCCGACCACATCTCCCGGCGAGGGCCGGCCGTAGCGCCCTACCATCGCCAGGGTGCCGGCTCAGTACATCTTCACGACGTACAGGCTCGCGCGCCGGTTTCCGCCCGACCGGGAGGTGCTCAAGGACATCTCGCTGTCGTTCCTCCCCGGCGCGAAGATCGGCGTGCTCGGATACAACGGCGCCGGGAAGTCCACGCTGCTGCGGATCATGGCTGGACTCGACACGGAGTTCGACGGTCACGCGCAGCTTGCGCCGGCGGCAACCGTCGGTCTGCTCGAGCAAGAGCCGCGGCTCGATCCGGACAAAGACGTCCGGGGCAATGTGGAGGAGGGTATTGCCGAGACAAAGGCGCTATTGGACCGGTTCAACGAGCTCGCGGCGAACTACTCCGAGGACATCGCGGACGAGTTCGCGCGTCTGCAGGAACGGATCGACGCGGTGGACGGCTGGAATCTCAACACTGCGCTAGAGATCGCGATGGACGCGCTTCGCTGCCCGCCGCAGGATGCGGAGGTGTCGACCCTCTCCGGAGGCGAGCAGCGACGGGTGGCGCTCTGTCGGCTGCTCCTGCGCCAGCCGGATCTGTTGCTGCTTGACGAGCCCACCAACCACCTCGACGCCGAGTCGGTGGCCTGGCTGGAGCGCCACCTTCGCGACTACCACGGCACGGTCGTGGCGGTCACTCACGACCGCTATTTCCTCGACAACGTCGCGGGTTGGATCCTTGAGCTTGACCGCGGGCACGGGGTCCCCTACCAGGGCAACTACTCGGGCTGGCTCGAGCAGAAACGGGCGCGGCTCGAGCAGGAGGCCAAGCATGAGGCCGCGCGGCGGCGCACGATCGAGCGCGAGCTCGAGTGGGTCCGCCTGAACACCGGAGCACGCCGCAAGGCACCGCGGGCTCGCCTCAACGCCTATGAGGCTCTGCTGGCCCAGGAGCGCAACGTGAGGCTCGACCAGGTGCAGATCCACATCCCGGCGGGACCACGCCTGGGCGAGCTGGTGGTCGAAGCCGACCGACTGCAAAAGGCCTACGGGGACCGGCTGCTGATCGATGGACTCTCGTTCTCGCTGCCGCGCGGAGGGATCGTAGGGATGATCGGGGCCAATGGCGCGGGCAAGACCACATTGCTACGGATGATCACCGGCGATGAGCGGCCCGACGCCGGGAGGCTGCGGATCGGGGATTCGGTCCGTCTGGCATACGTCGACCAATCGCGGGCCGCCCTCGACTCGGAGAAGACGGTGTGGGAGGAGATCTCGGGGGGCGTAGACCAGCTCCAGCTTGGAGAGAGGACGGTGGCAAGCCGCGCGTACGTCGCCGCGTTCAACTTCCGCGGGTCCGACCAGCAAAAGCCCGTGGGCAAGCTCTCGGGCGGCGAGCGCAACCGGCTACACCTGGCGAAATTGTTGCGCTCGGGCGGCAACCTCCTGCTGCTCGACGAGCCGACGAACGACCTGGACGTGGACACGCTGCGAGCCCTTGAGGAGGCCCTCCTGGCGTTCGCGGGCTGCGCGGTGGTGGTCTCCCACGACCGCTGGTTCCTGGATCGGGTCGCGACTCACGTGCTGGCATTCGAGGGCGATTCCCAGGTCCGGTGGTTCGAGGGCAACTTCGACGCCTACGAGAGCTTCCGGCATGAGCAAATCGGCGCCGACGCCGACCGGCCCAAGCGGATCACTTACAAGAAGCTGGCGCGGCGATAGCCCTGTCTCTTGACAGTCGCGGGGTGCCGAGTTAGCGTGGCGGAGCCGCAGGCGGCCCCCGATCGATCCGGGGTTGCCTTTTGGGGTGCAAATATGAGACGACGGCCTGTCACCCTCACTAAGAACGCTGCCACGGCGTTCTCGATCGCGGCTGCTGCCAGCCTGGTCCTGCTGTGCACAACGGCGATCGCCGCCGCCGCCCTCGGCCACACCACACGCGGGCGCCCCCCTCCCCATTCCGTGTTTCACCTGCGCCTCGACGGCCGACTAGCCGCGGCCGGAGACGCGCTCTGCGGGTCGGTTCACGTCTCGCGTCGTTCGCTTGCCGAGCTGAGTTGCCGGGCTCTACAGCAGACCACCCACCGAGGGCCTTACCCCTTCGTGTGGCAGATGACCCAAACCATCGGTGCAACCCTGATCGCCACCCCCACCGCGTCACCGCAGGCGCGCCAGCGCTACGCCGCGCAGGTGTACCAAACGTTTCGCCCCTACGCCCACGGCCGTCCCTTCTGGACGGGCCTTTCACCCAGTGTCGCCGGCGGCTTGCGTTATTACGACGACAACGCCTGGATCGGAATGGATCTCATGCAGGCATATGCGGAGAGCCACGACCGTCGCTGT
Organism: Solirubrobacterales bacterium; assembly: GCA_019247075.1. GTDB lineage: Bacteria > Actinomycetota > Thermoleophilia > Solirubrobacterales > Solirubrobacteraceae > Palsa-465. The sequence goes on along the minus strand of JAFAPR010000203.1, from coordinate 3,359 downwards.
CTTCGCGCTGCAGAAGCCATCTTGAGGTTTCAACGCACAGGTGAATGGCGCCCCAGTGACCCTCCCGATCAACGCCGGTATCCGGGAGGGATTTACTGGAATGTCAACCGACGGTTCCGACCGGTTAACGCCACTGCCGGGACGACGATCCTGGCGCTTGAGCTGTACGCCGCTACTCACGCGCCAAGCGATCTGGCGCTTGCTCGACGGGAGTACCAATGGCTCCACCAAACATTAGGTACTCCCTCCGGCTTGTACCGTAGCGCTGTTGACCCGGACGGGATCATCATCGGCAGCAGTGAGGACAACGGCGAGGGGTTCATGATTCGGGCCGGCCTGCTCCTTTACCAGATCACCCATCAGAAGCTCTACCTCAATCAGGCGATTCAGACCGCCGCCGCCAGCCTGAGGCGCTTCACGCCGGCGGTGCTCGAGGACACATGCCCTGCATATGACGCCAGTTTCCTCTACGGCGTGACGAGACTCACCAGCGTCGTGAAGGTTGCCAGGCTCATGAGGTTCAATCGGATCACGCTGCTTGCCTCGGTTACAGCGACGCTGAAGGCCTACGCCAAGTGGGTTGGAAAGCACAGCAATCCTCGCACCGGCGTGTTCGAAGTCTCCTACTCGCAAGGTCCCTGCCGAACGACGGCACCGCAAGCTGGAGCCGCGGGAGCGCTGATCCTGCAAGCCGGCGGTTAGGATGCAGCGACTAGCAGCAACCGTGGCGCGGCCCCTGCTGCTCACGGCCGGCTTCGCTGTGGTCATGGCCTTGGGAGCCACTGCGGCACAGCCGCAACCCCAACCGGCCCGAAATTCGGCGCCAGGACCGCTGTCCACTGAATCGGCAGGGCGTTTGCCCTCCTTCGCCGCGGTCGCACAGCCGGGCTCTTACAGCCAGCTGTACGGTGATACCTGCGCAGCACGATCCGACTGCTGGGCGGTGGGCTTCTACCTCAAAACTGGTGACGCAGCGCTCGGCCAAGTTCTCCACCTGCACCAGGAAACGTGGTCTCCCGTCTCCGTTCCTCAGCCCGGGTCTCGGCGTGGCACAGGATACGACTACCTTCAAGGGGTCGCCTGCAGCTCTGCCCGTGACTGCTGGGCCGTCGGGTACTACCGCGCTAGGACCAAGGCGTCTCTCAACGAGATGCTGCACTGGAACGGGCGACGATGGCGGAGGGTCCGTGCACCGCAGCCGGCTGGCACCACGCGGCGAAACGATCAGAACCAGCTGAACGCTGTCACCTGCATCTCGGCGTCTAACTGCTGGGCTGTTGGTTCCTTCGCGAAGACCGGGAGCGGCAGCGTGAACGAGACGCTCCACTGGAACGGCAGGAAGTGGGCCACGGTCGCAGCGCCGAACCCGAGTGGGACGGCCTCGGGTGAGGAAAACGTTCTGTACGGCGTTTTCTGTACCTCGAGGAGGCATTGCCTGGCGGTGGGCGATGGTCGCGGAAGTGCGGGCGCGTACGTCAATGAGGCCCTGCTGTGGAACGGCAGGAAGTGGGCCAAGCTGCGGCCGCCGCAGCCGGGAGGGACAAGTGCGCACGGCTACAGCTACCTGGAGGGCATCTATTGCCTGTCGGCTTCGGACTGCTGGGCGGCTGGCGGCTATTACGACCCCACCCATCAATACCTCAACGAGGCGCTGAAGTGGAACGGGAGGAAGTGGAGGCAGGTGCCGACCCCCGACCCCGGCTTTGGCTGGGGCGGCAGTGAGCTCAACTCGGTCGCCTGCGTCGCACGATCGGACTGCTGGGCGGTCGGCAATTACTACAGCCGCAAAGGCGTGCGCAACGAGACGCTGCGGTGGAATGGAAAGCGCTGGTCACAGATGCCGACCTCACAGCCGGGCGGCCGCGGCGCGCGGACCCACACGCTCTATGGCATCTCCTGCCGTTCGCGATCGGACTGCTGGGCCGTCGGCTACCTCTTCAACCGAACGGGCGCGCCGCGGGACGAGGTGCTGCGCTGGGATGGAAGGCGCTGGGCTAAGGGTTAGAGCCCGCTAACCCCGAGTTCTGCCGACACTTTGAGGGTCGTTTGGATGTTTCCGCGGAAGTGTCTAGCGCCCTGTCTGCAAGGCGCGCAAAAGCGCCCAGCGACAGCGCCCCCCACGGCCACGATGAGGTCTGCTGTCTCGAGCGCGTAGGGGAAGCTTTTCGCAATTGGGCGAGAATGTTGCGATGGGGCCCCAGACGCGCTATGCCCTGAGCGGCGACGTCCACATCGCCTATCAGGCCATCGGGGAGGGGCCGTTCGACCTCGTCTTCGTCCCTGGTTTCGTCACCCATGTGGAGTTGCAGTGGAAGCTTCCCGGATTTGCGGACTTCCTCAATGAGGTCAGCTCGTTCTCCCGCCTGATCAGGTTCGACAAACGGGGCACCGGGATGTCAGACCCGGTCGGCGGCGCTCCCAATCTCGAGACGCGCATGGACGATGTTCGGGCGGTCATGGACGCGGTGGGCTCGCGGCGCGCCGCGATCTTTGGCTTATCGGAGGGGGCGGCGATGAGCATCCTGTTTGCCGCGACGTACCCCGATCGGACTGCCGCGCTCGTTCTTCGCAGCTGTTCGCCGAGGACGTTGTGGGCACCAGATTTCCCGAGGGGTCGCACCGAAGCGGCGTATCAACGGGAGACCGACCAGGCACTGCGTGTGTATGGACCACGCCCCGATGCCCGCGAAGCGATGCAAGCGCTCGGAATGCAAAACGACGAGGAAATCGAGGCCTTCATCGACTTCGTCCGCTACGCGGTGAGCCCCGGCATGCTGGCCGCGTTGTATCGCATGAACAGGGAGATCGACGTCCGTGACGTCCTGCCCACGGTGCACGTCCCTGCTCTGGTCCTGCACGGCAGCGAGGATCGGATCGTCCCCATGGACGTCGGCGAGTACGCCGCGCACCGCATGCCGTCGGCGCGGTTCGTCGCGCTCCCCGGTGTCGGCCATCTGGCGATCGGAGCTGGCGGCAGCCAGGTGGAGGCGGAGATAAAACGCTTCCTCACCGATGTCCGGGAGACGGGCGGCTGGGACGAAGGCGAGCCCGACCGCACGCTGGCCACGGTGCTCTTCACCGACATCGTCGACTCGACCACCAAAGCGATCGAACTCGGCGACCGGTGCTGGCGCGACGTGCTTCAGAGCCACAACGCGCTGGTACGACGAGAGTTGCTGCGCTTCCGCGGCCGCGAGGTCGACACCACAGGCGACGGTTTCCTGGCGACGTTCGACGGTCCCGCCAGGGCGATCCGTTGCGCTGGTGCAATCATCGAAGGCGTCCACAAGCTCGGCCTATCGGTGCGCGCCGGTTTGCATACGGGCGAATGCGAGCTCGCCGACGGAAAGGTCGCCGGC
>JAFAPR010000142.1 GCA_019247075.1 Solirubrobacterales bacterium | reverse complement strand
TTGTCTTCCCGTCCGGGATGGCCGCGGCAACGGCCGTCTTGCTCGAGCTCAGCCAACCCGGGCGGCCGGTCGTCCTGCCCAGCGATGGCTATCCGGCGGTGCGCGAGGTCGCCCGCGACCACCTTGACCGTCGCGGCGTGCCGGCACGGCTGGTGGCCACCGAGCAGCAGGCCCAGAAGCTGCGCATGATCGTCGAGGTCGCCGAGGAGGTATGGGGCTAGCCTCCACCGGCGCGATCGCCGTGCTCGCCAGCCGGTGCAAGGCCGCGCTTCGATGACGGGACCACGCCGTGGGCCCGGCACGCGCGCGGTTCGTGCGGGCCAGCCCGAGCCTCGCGACGAGGCGCCCTTCCTCCCGGGACCGACGTTCGCCGCGCCCTACCACCTCAGTGGAGAGGTCGGGTCCCGCGTCGACGTCTACGGCCGCGACGACAATCCAACCTGGCGAGGACTGGAGGCGGCCATCGGCGAGCTCGAGGGAGGCAACGCGGTTGTCTTCCCGTCCGGGATGGCCGCGGCAACGGCCGTCTTGCTCGAGCTCAGCCAATCCGGGCGGCCGGTTGTCCTGCCCAGCGATGGCTATCCGGCGGTGCGCGAGGTCGCCCGCGACCATCTTGACCGTCGCGGCGTGCCGGCACGGCTGGTGGCCACCGAGCAGCAGGCGATTGTGGGGGCGCTTGCGGACGTGAGCCTCCTGTGGATCGAGACGCCATCCAACCCGCGCCTGGATGTAGTCGACATCGAGGTGGTCGCCCGCGCCGCCCACGACCACGGAGCACTGCTGGTGGTGGACAACACCCTTGCGACGCCGCTCGGCCAGTCGCCGCTGCACCTGGGCGCGGATCTGGTCGTGGCGAGCGGCTCGAAACACCTCAGCGGGCATTCGGACTTGATCCTGGGATACGTGGCGGCCCGGGATGCGGCCCGGGCGCAACAGCTCCGCGCCTGGCGGACGCTGACGGGCGCGATTCCGGGCCCGTTCGAGGCCTGGCTCGCGCACCGGTCGATCGCGACGCTCGAGGTACGGCTCGCCCGCCAGTGCGCCAACGCAGCCGCCATGGCCGAGCTGCTCGCCGGCCGCCCCGAGGTCTCGCTGGTCCGCTACCCGGGGCTGTCAGACGATCCGTCTCACGGCGTCGCCTGCCGCCAGATGCAGATCTTTGGCTCGCTGGTCGGCTTTGTGCTGCCGGATCGAGAGTGGGCAGAGCGGTTCCTCGACCAAGCCGAACTCGTGGTCCAGGCAACGAGCTTCGGCGGCGCCCACACGACGGCCGAGCGCAGAGCCCGCTGGGGAAGCACTGACGTGGCGGAGGGGTGGGTACGGCTCAGCGCCGGGATCGAGGACACGGGCGATCTGGTCTCCGACCTGACGCACGCGCTCGACGCGGCGAGACGGTAGGGCTACAACAGCCCCACCTGGCGCAGGATCGAGACCGAGTCCGAGTAGACGTCCTTGCGTTTGACCTTGCCGCCCTCGAAGGGGATCACGTCCATTCCCTCCCACTCGATGCGTCGGCCCGAGGGCTCGGCGACGATGTCGCCGCGCTTGAGGGGCCTTACATGTGTGGCGCTGGCCGTCCACTCCTGCACCACGAGGTCCTCGCGGACGTAGAGCCGCCGCGTCGTGAACGCGATGTCGGGCCACGCATCGAAGATCCTCGCGATGTGCTCGATGGCCGCGTCGCCCTCGGCGCGCTCGCCGGCGGTGTGGTTTTCGAACACCATGTCGGGCGCGTGCAGCGACCTGATCCGCTCCAGGTCATGCGCGTTCCACGCCGCGTTGTAGGCCGCGATCACATCGTGCAACTGCTCGCTGTAGGTGGTCACGCCCAGTCCATCGGCTCGAAACCGCTCGAGCGCGGCGCGGAGACGATCAGCACGCTCGCGGGTTCATCGCCGCCGTTGCGGACGGTGCGGGAGTGCTCGGCATCGATACGCGCGAAGGTCCCGGCACGCGCCGGGTGGTCCGCTCCGTCGATCACGAGCGTGGGGTTGCCGCTGACGATGAAGAAGACCTCCTCCTGGTCGCGGGCGGTCTCGTCGTGCTCGGGGATCTGCTCGCCGGAAGGGATCGTCACGAGATTGATGCCAAAGGACTCCACGCCGAGGGTGCGCCGCACGAGCCGCCAGTTACCTGTCTGCTCGCAGTCGTCCTGGTGGGCGAGCTTGACGCTCATGCCCCGAAGCTCGCGTGCTCGGTCTCCTGCCTCAAATCGCTCTCCGGCATGATCGGCCCCTTCATTCGCGGTCCTCGACGCTCCTGGTGCACAGGAGTTACGCGGCATATTCTTACCTACTAGTAGGTCAAAGGGTCGCGCGGTACGCGGATCAGTCTCGGCGGCCGAGCTCGGCGAAGGGGCGCGCCTCCAGCATCGCCCCGTCTAGCGCGGGACCAGCTGGCCGCCTGCTATAGAGCGGTCCAGAGGCCGTAAATCGCGAGCCCGCTCGCCGCCACGCTGAGCGTCCAGGCCGGAAGCGCTCGGCCTCGGCGCTTGGCGACGAAGCGCGGGTAGGCCAGGAACACGATCAGCTGGCTGGTCCAGAGCGCGGCCAGCGAGGGCTTGACCAGGGCGCTGTAGAAGCCCTGAGGATCGATGAGGCTGAATGGAGCGGCCGCGACCATGAGCGCACCGATCGCGAGGGTGATCGGGCGCAATCGCCAGCGACCGATCGCGTGCAGGAGCCGCGTCAGCGCCAGGTACTCGCACAGGATCACGCCCGCGATACTGACCGCCACTCCGATCCCGGTCGCCTTGGCGAGCCCCGGACTGGCGAACAGCTGGGCGACGGTGACACCGGGCACGGCTGTCCGCAGCAGGCCCGGTGCGGCAGCCAGGGGCACCACCGCCAGGGAGATCACGACGGTCGTGAGCAGATAGGTGCCGACCAGCCCGCGGCGAATCGTGCGCGCAGGTCGCGCCAGCTCGCCGCCGAGGAAGAGGGGCAGGCTGCCGCAGATGTACAGCAGCGAGGTCTGGGCCCCCGCCTTAGCCACCGAGCCCGCCGGGGCGCCCACGGCGAACGCCGACGCCGGTGTCGTGAAGTGAGCAACCGTCAGGCCGTCGAGGATGCCCGCCAGCGCCAGCTGACCGACGGCCATGAGGCCCAGCACGATCAGCGCAGTCGCCCGGCCGGCGACCATGACCCCAGCGATCCCGATCGGGATCAGCAGGGCGAGCACGGTCTGCGCGCTCCGTCCGACCGGCATCACGGAGGGGAGCAGGTCGTAGACGATCTGGACGGTGGTGTAGACCAGGTAGAGGACGTAGCTGACGATCCACGTCGCCGCCTGAGCCAGCGCCAGGCGCCGCCCGGCCGCCGCCTCGACAAAGGCGAACAGCCCGCCTGCGCTTGAGACGTGCCGCGCGTAGCGCAGCCAGATCGCAAGCGGCGCCGTGAACACGATCACCGCGGCGACCATGGCCAGCCCGGTGGACGCGCCGGCGTCCGCGAGCAGGCCTGGTGCGTTCAGGGCGGCGAGCGCGAGGGGGCCGCCGAAGGAGCAGATCGCGACGCCGGTGAAGGCCCATGGCGGAATCGGCCGGACCGTGCCCGGCGATAGCCCGGCCGGGGGGCGGGTCGCCCCCCCAAACGGGTCGGTGCCCGCTCTGGGGCGGGCACCGACCGCTTCAGTTGATGTGAGCTGCGACAGTCCTAGCCCCAGCCACCGCCGGAAGAGCCGCCCGAAGAGCCGCTCGAGGAGCTCTTGCTGGACGCGGCCTTCGTGATCGCCGCGCCTGAGGGGGCGACGACCCACCACTTCGCGCCGAACGACGTGCTGCCTTGGCCCTTGACCTGGTGCGCCGCCGTGTCGCCGATGAAGTAGTACAGCGGATGGCCCTTGTACGTGACCTGCTTGGTGCCGCCGGAGCGGGCGATCGTGCCGAGGTCGGCCGACATCGCCCCGCCGGACGCACCCGGCTTGCCGGTCGTGGTCAGCGGCGGCCACGCCTTGGCACACGCCCCCGAGCAGTTGGACTTGTTCATGCTGTCGGCCACCCACAGGTACAGCGTCCGGCCGTTCGGGCCGACCAGAATCGTGCCCAGCGGGCTATGCACGGTCTTCACCGCGGTGCTCGTGGCCGACGCATTTGTCGAGGTCGGCGTGGAGCTGGCCGCGTGCTTGGACGAGTGGTGCGAACTGGAGCTGCTGCCGCATGCCGCGACAACCAGCGCGACAGCCAGCCCCAAAGCGGTACTTCCGTAAAACCTGAACTTCCTGAGACTTAGCATCTTGGCTCCCGGCTTTTAGTTTTCGCGGACCCGCCAAATTGGCGAGTTGTGAAAAAGGACCACCTGCAAAAGGAGATCCTTCCCGGGGGCCGGCCCGCTCGCGCCCGTGCACACAGAGAGCTTCGGGCCTCGGCGCGCCCGTGCACGGAGAGGGCGTCGGGCCTCGACGCGGCTGTACAGAGGGCTTCGGGCCTCGGCGCGGCTGTCGAGGCCCGAAGCCGTGGCGACGACCTACTGGACCACCATCAGCGAGTTGCCTTCGGGATCCCGCAGCCAGAACAGCGGCGGCACTGGGTCGCCCATGCGGCTGACCTCGTCGTCGACGTCGACGCCGTTGGCCTTGAGCTCGGCGTGATAGGCGTCAATGTCGTCGGTCTGCAGGCCGATGCCCGTCTCCCGGTTGCCGGTGGAGCCGCCGGGCGCGGGCGGGGCCAGCGCGACCGTGGTTACGCCGTCAGCCGGAGCGACCTCGACCCACCGGTACTGGTCGCCGAAGGGGACATCGAGGCGCTTGTTGAAACCTAGCTTCTCGGTGTAGAACTCGATCGCGCGGTCCACATCGGCTACCGGGATGACCACCGTGCTGATCTTGTTGACGCGGCTCTTGGTGGTTGACAAGACGTCCTCCTGAGGTTGTTGATTTACACCCGCTGAGACCGCGAGGAGGACTAAAACTCATCGCCTTCGTCGTCGTTTGGCGTCCGTCTCTCCGGTGCGTTTGATATGCCGTGCTGGTGCTTTTTGGGGAGACACCGCTTTGGGCATGCTCACGCGCCGACGTCTGCTGACGCGTGCGGGGGCCGCCGGCATAGCGGTTCTAGGCGGTGCGGTCCTGGGCGCCGCGGGCCTTGGGGGCAGAGCCAAGGGTGTCCCCAGACTACGGTCCTATCGCTCCGTTGTCGATGGCCCGGTGCGCGAGTTTGTCTCCCGGTCCGATCTACGCCCCCCGGCGGCGATCGCTACCGGCGGCGCGGTCGCCTCGGGATACGTGTTTCTGGGGCCCGGCGCGAGCTCCGGAAGCCAGGCGGGCCCGCTGCTGCTGGACGCCGCGGCCGAGCCGGTGTGGTTCCAACCCATTTCCCGAGCCCTATGGTTGAGCAACGTCCGGCGCTCCCAATACCGAGGCGAGCCCGTCCTGACCTGGTGGGAGGGGGTCATGACCGTCGAAGGCTTCGGGCGGGGCGAGGGCGTCATCGTCGACACCTCCTACCGAGAGATGGCTCGCGTGCGTGCCGGCAACGGCCGCCAGATCGACGTGCATGAGTTCCTGCTCACGCCGCAGGGAACCGCGCTGTTCGTCTGCTATCCCGACAGTGTGCCCACCGATCTCTCCGCGCTTGGCGGTCCGCAGAACGGCACCGTCCAACAATCGGTCATCCAAGAGGTCGACGTGCGCAGCGGTCAGGTGCTGTTCGAGTGGCGAAGCCTCGAGCACATCGGGGTGGAGGAGTCCTACCAGCGGCCGGCGACGCCGTTGGACTACATCCACATCAACTCGATCGCGGTCGCTCCCGACGGCAATCTGCTGGTGTCGGCGCGATGCACCTGGGCGCTGTACAAGCTCGACCGTCGCACGGGCAGCGTGATCTGGCGCTTGGGCGGCAAGCTCAGCGACTTCCAGCTTGGTCCCGGCGCGCAGTTCTCCTGGCAGCACGATGCGGTGCAACCGAACGCCTCGACAATCACGCTGTTCGACGATGGTGACGCGCTGTTCGACGACGGCAGCGGCATGAGCAATACCGAGCGGGAGTCGCGCGGCGTCGTTCTGCAAGTAGACGAAATAGGTAAAACGGCGAGGCTGGCACACGCCTATCGCCACCCGCATCCGGTGCTGGCGAACGCGATGGGCAGCTTTCAGACGCTGCCGGACGGGCACGTGCTGATCGGCTGGGGCAGCGCTCCCATCACGAGCGAGTTTTCGGCGGACGGGAAGTTGCTTGCGGATGTCCGCCTAGGCCCCAAGAGCACCTCCTACCGTGCGTACCGCGACGCGTGGGCGGCGAACCCGGCCACGAGCCCCGCGATCGCTACGAGGCGCGACTCCTCCGGAGCCAACGTCAATCTTTACGCGAGCTGGAACGGCGCTACCGCGCTCTCGCACTGGCTGGTACTTGCCGGTCCCGGCCCGAGTCAGCTGCGGGCGGTGGGGATCGCCTGGCGCCGAGGGTTCGAGACCGTCATTCCCCTCGGCAGGGTCCGCGGCTATCTCCAGGTCAGGGCGCTCGACGCCGCGGGCCGTCCCCTCGCGACCAGCGAGGTGATTCGGGTCTGAGCCGGTTCGGACCGCGTGGCTTTAGCGTCAGCGAGGAGTCGATATGAGCATGCTCAGACTCAGCATCACGATGTCGCTCGACGGGTATGTGGCCGGTCCCGACCAGAGCGAGCAAAACCCGCTCGGCGTCGGCGGCATGGAGCTGCACGACTGGGTTTTCCCGCTGAAGGCGTTCAGGGAGATGCACGGGGGGCAGGGCGGCGAGGTGAACGCCAGCTCCGCCGTGGTGGAGGAGCGCCGCGCCAACATCGGCGCCACAATCATGGGCCGCAACATGTTCGGCGGCGGCCCCGGTCCGTGGGGTGAGTCTCCCTGGGAGGGCTGGTGGGGCGACGAGCCGCCGTATCACCACCCCGTGTTCGTGCTCACGCACCACCCCCGCGACCCTCTCGAGCTGAAGGGCGGGACCAGCTTTTACTTCGTCACTGACGGGATCGCGTCGGCACTCGCGCGGGCACGGGAAGCGGCAGCGGGAGCTGACATCTGGCTCGCTGGAGGTGCCTCGGTGGTCAACCAGTACCTGGCAGGCGGGCTCGTCGATGAGATCGACGTCTCGATCGCGCCTGTGATCCTGGCCGACGGCGCCCACCTGTTCGATCGGCTCGAGCACGGTGCGCTGAAGCTCCAGCAGGTCCGGGCCGTGGACGCACCCGGCGTCACGCATATCAAGTACCGGGTTGGTTGAGGCGCTTCGTCGGCGCTCGAGGGCCCATTGCGGGCGGATCGATCCAGCGCGCCGTGTGGTGCCGACATCGCGCTCGCCTGGGCGCAATCATGCACGGCCAGCCCGCCAGCCACCGGCCCCTCACGTAAGGAGAGCGAATGGGTTTCGACCAATACCACGAGCCCCCCGACGAGCTGCCTCGGGCCGCGCGGACGTTCGCGCGCCTGTGCGCCTCGCTTACCGAGGAGGCCGAAGCGATCGGCTGGTATGAGCAGCGGATCGCGCTCGAGACCGATCCCGAGGCGATCGCGGTCATGCGCGACGCCCAGGGCGAGGAGTTCAAACACTTCAGCATGGACCTCGAGTTCCTGCTGCGGCGCACCCCTCCGTGGCGGGAGGTGGCTGAGGGCATCCTGTTCAAGTCGGGCGACATCGTGGAGCACGGCGAGGAGGCCGAAGCCGAGACGTTCGAAGGCGGCGGGCCAGGCGCCGAAGGCGCCCACGAGGACGGATCGCTCGGCATCCGCAGCCTGAGGGGAGCGTCGCGATGAACCACCTGCTCCGCTCGCACGCGCCGATCAGCGACGCGGCCTGGACCGCGTTGGACAGGGAGGCCACGGAGCGGCTCACGCCGGCGCTAGGGGCTCGGAAGCTGGTCGATTTCTCCGGTCCGCACGGGTGGGAGTACTCGGCTACAAACCTCGGGCGCACGGGGCGGCTCGCCTCGGCCCCGGCCGAGGGAGTGACCGGGCTGCACCGGCGCGTCCTGCCGCTGGTCGAGGCGCGAGCCGACTTTCAGCTCTCGCGCAGCGAGCTGCGCGACGCCGATCGCGGCGCCGAGGACATCGACCTCGAGTCGCTGGACAAGGCTGCCCACCAGATCGCGGTGGCCGAGAACGTGGCCGTCTTTCATGGCTGGAACGGCGCCATCACGGGCATCGGCGAGTCGGCTCCCCAAGAGCAGATCGCCCTTGGCGAGACCGCCGAGCACTATCCCCGGCAGGTGGCCGGCGCCGTCGAGCAGCTGCTCTGCAGCGGGATCGGTGGCCCCTACGGACTCGCGCTGGGACGTGCTCAGTACCGGCGTGTGGTTGAAACCGCCGAGCACGGCGGCTATCCGCTGCTCGACCACCTTCGCAAGATCCTCGAGGGGCCAATCGTGTGGGCGCCGGGCGTGCAGGGAGCGGTCGTGCTCAGTCTGCGCGGTGGCGACTTCCTGTTCGAGTCGGGCCAAGACCTCTCGATCGGCTATGACTCACACGACAGCGAGGTCGTCCGGCTGTATCTCGAAGAGAGCTTCAGCTTCCATGTGGCCACTCCCGAGGCTGCGGTGGCGCTCAAGCCGTAACGGCGCTGGGCGCTACCTTCGCAAGCGTGCGAATCGCGACCTGGAACGTGAACTCGGTCAAGCAGCGGGTTCGGAGACTGCTGCCGTGGTTGGACGAGCGGCGGCCCGACGTGGCCTGCCTGCAGGAGACGAAGGTCGAAGACGGGGCATTCCTCGAGCTGCTCGGCGACCCCTTGGCGAAGCGCGGATACGCGATTGCCCTCAACGGCGAGCCGACCTGGAACGGGGTCGCGATCCTATCGCGGGTCGGTCTGGAGGACGTCGTCACGGGGCTGCCCGGAGAGCCGGGCTTCCCCCACCGAGAGGCTCGCGCGGTGTCCGCCACGTGTGACGGCATCCGGGTGGTCTCGGTTTATGTGCCCAACGGCCGCGTGCCGGGCTCCGACCACTACCGCTACAAGCTCGTCTGGCTCCGTTCGCTGCACGAGATGGTCGCTGCGGGCCCCAGGGCCATGGTGGTCTGTGGCGACATGAACATCGCCCCCGCCGATGAGGACGTCTTCAATCCTGATGCGTACGTCGGCCACACCCACGTGACTTCGCCCGAGCGCGCCGCGGTGGCCGAGTTGCGCGAGCTTGGTCTGCGCGACGTGGTGCGCGACCGCTGGCCCGGCGAGCGCGTGTTCACCTACTGGGACTACCGCGCGGGAATGTTCCACCAGGATCTCGGCATGCGGATCGACTTGATCCTTGCCGGCGCGCCGGTCGCCGATCGCGTTCGCGCGGCATGGGTGGACCGGCAGGCTCGCAAGGGCAGCGGGCCCAGCGACCACGCGCCGGTGATCGTCGACCTCGACGAAGCCCCCGATGGCGACCTCGGCCCGGTAGTGCCGCCACCGTCAGCTCCGGCCTCCCGTGACGCGAAGGCCAAGCTGCCCCAATCGGACCTCACGCCGAGCGGGCGGTGAATCCTTTTCTCGGGAAGCAGACGATGCCGGCTGCGCTTATCGCTCAGTGGACCTCGCGCAACCTTCCGGTCTTGACGTCATAGATAAACCCTCGGATTGACTCCTTGCGCGGGATGAAAGGCGACGCCTTGATTCGCGCGATCGACTGGCGAACGTCAGTCTCCAGATCGGAGAATGACTCGGCCGACCACGCCGGTTTTATCCCGGTCTCCCGCTCGATTGAGTCCTTGAACTCGTCGTCGGTGAAGGTGAGCATGCCGCAGTCGGTGTGGTGAATGAGGATGATCTCCTCGGTGCCCAGCAGCCGCTGGGAGATCGCCAGGGAGCGAATCTCATCATCCGTGACCACGCCGCCCGCGTTGCGGATCACATGTGCGTCGCCCTCGGATAGGCCCAAGGCGCCGTAGGGGTTCAGGCGCGCGTCCATGCATGCGACCACGGCGACCTTCCTCCCGGGTGGCAGGGGCAGATCACCCTTGTCGAACGAAGCGGCGTACGCCTCGTTGTTCGCGAGTAGCTCGTCGGTCGCGGTCATCGTTTCTCCTTGAGTCGTTTGATGTAGAAAACTGATCTGCGCGATCAGCGGGGGCGGTCGCGGTCTCGCGAACTCAGTGGGGGCGGTCGCGGTCTCGCGAAGGTTGAACGCGCTTGGGCTCTCCCGGCATTTTCGGATAGTCGGGCGGGTAAGGCATGTCTGCCTCCCCTTCGGACAGGTCGCGCTCGTACAACTCGAGCAGCGGCTCTAAGGAGTGGGAGACGTCGTCGATCGCGGCGTGGAGGTCGCCGATCTCTGCAAATCGCGCCGGCATGGTCGCGACGGTGAAGTCTTCGGGGGCGACCCGGTCGAGCTCGCTCCAAGCCAGCGGTGCGGAGACCGGCGCACCCGGCTTCGGGCGGACGCTGTAAGCCGAAGCGATCGTGCGGTCACGCGCGTTCTGGTTGTAGTCGACGAAGATGCGAACGCCTCGCTCCTCCTTCCACCACTTTGTCGTCACCTCACCCGGCAGGCGCCGCTCGAGTTCGCGCCCGAAGGCGATCGCGGCGTGGCGCACGTCGGTGAACGTCCAGCGTGGCTCGATCCGCACATAGATGTGGATCCCGCGCCCGCCGGAGGTTTTCGGAAAGCCGATGTAGCCAAGCTCGTCCAACAGGCCGCGTGCCGCCGCGGCTACGCGCACTGCGTGTTCAAAGTCTCTGCCCGGCTGCGGGTCCAGGTCGAGGCGCAACTCGTCGGGGTGGTCTACGTCCTCCGCGCGAACCGGCCACGGATGGAACGTGATCGTCCCCATCTGGGCCGCCCAGCCGACGACGGCCACCTCCGTGGGACAGATCTCGTCTGCGCTACGACCGGAGGGGAACTCAATCCGAGCTGTCTGGACGTACTCCGGCGCTCCTCGGGGGACGCGCTTCTGAAAGAAGGCATCGCCGCCTCCTCTGTCGCGAGTCGACAACACGATCCCCGGGTGCACGCCCTTGGGCCAGCGCTCGAGCGTCGTGGGCCTGCGCCAGAGCGCCCGCATGATGCCCTCTTCGACCGCCAGGTAATAGTCGACGATGTCGAGCTTTGTGACCGCCGCAAAGCGCTGGGTCCTCGGGAAGATGACGCGCTCGGGGTTAGATACCCGCAGTTCGCGTCCGCCGGCGTCGACGGCTGTGACCTCGGGCTTTCCCATCGCGTTCGCCGAGCGCCTCTAGCGCTGCTTGATCTTGCGCCAGCCGCCGGCGCGGTTGTTGGCGATGATCCGTTTGATCATTGCGGTCAGGGCCGTGGTGTTGATCGCGTCCTCGCGCCGGAACGAGATCGTTCGCGCCGTGTTGTTGTTATGCCCCGCGGTGATGATTCCTTCCGGGTCGGGCACGATTGCACCGTCGTAGAGGAACAGGTTGACGTGATCCTTGGCGGCGAGCAGCGCGCAGATGTTGCCCTTCAACACGAAATAGGGCTGCACCGTGCGCTTGATCGTCTCCCTCACCTCGGGGTCGGCGGCGTGAATCAGGGCGCGAAGCTGCTCGCAGATGTCGCGCTGCCATTCCGGCAGCGCGGAGATGTAGTCATCGACGCGGGGGTCGCGTTCGTAGGCGATGGGTGGCATGGCCATAGCTCGACGGGGATGAGGTGGACCGTACCGTCAACGACTAGGACCGCCCCGCCCGGAAATCCTCATCGAGGTGCGTGAAACCGTCACGCCCGACCGCTGCGGTTCCGGCGCCTTCAGCTCACGCTGCTGACCCCGGCGCACTCTCTCACAGCCGACGCGCGCCCCCGCGTCGCGCTCGCGCGCAGCGCGATCTGAGCTCGAAGCTACCTCGGGAGCGACGCGCGCCACCGCGCCGCCAGCGCATCAGGGCGCATATATACACGTCCACGGTTATAGTACACCGTGCCCCCGTGCCTCCCGCCTCCGTCGCTCCCCGGCCACCGAAGTCCGCGTTAGGACAGCAGGCCGGGGGGCGACGTGCGGCCGGACCGTAACGAATGGGAGGCGCGGCCTTGGACTCCGCGCTCCCTGCCTCACACAACAGAACCAGACACGAATTCGTTTCTCCCTGGCTGGCGCCAGGGACGCGCACAGACATGTAGATGTCTCAGAAGGTGATGGCTACCTCGTGCGTGCTTGAGCCAGGGTCTCAACGCAATCTCCGAGCAAGGGTCCGGCCGCGGCTGGCTGCTTGGCGCGCTTGCCGTGCACGCTCCATTTCAAAGTCGGCCGCGCGCAATCGACCATGGATTTCCTCGCGCTTTGCGTACACCTCGGCCAGTTGCGCAGAGCGCTCAAGCGCGTTGGCGACCTTCAGGTAGAGCTCGGCCAACCCCGATTTGGCTATTCCAGGTGGGCTCATGCCAATCTCCCGCGAGCCCGTCCTCCTTCGGACCCTGGCATCGCTCATCGTGTGCAGGTCGGACGGCAGCGCCGTGTCAAGTCGGCGGCAGGGTGTGACCGTAAGCTACCCCTCTGCCACCGGACGAACGCGGCCTATCAGTCTGGCGTTGGATACCAACCTGTTCGGCCGGCGCCTGCCGGCGTATAAGCCGGCTTAGCCGACAGCCTTCCTATAGAGCGCGAGGACTCGGTCGGCTAAGTCGTCCGGGGTGATGTCGGCGGCGGTGGTCTTCGGTACCGCAGCCGGCCAGCCGGCGGGCGACAGCACATCGATGCGGATGCCCGCTTCCATTGGCGTGAGTCGCGCGGTGTAACCGTGACCAAGGTGCAAGTCAAGGCCGATGAATCGCCACGATGCCGGCTTGGATACGGTAGGTGTCTCACCCTCTTGAGACAGTCGGCCCTGAATCAGCGCGACGGCTTGCTCGATGACGACTTCTGCATCGCTCACCACACGAGAGTGTATGTGTGCGCGTGAAGGTGGCCGGCAGCCGGAGGTGGACGCCGCTTGCCAGGGTCCCGTCATCGTGGTCTAACTTGTGGTGATGATGAACACCGGCGCTTCCACCGCGGCGACCGGGGACGGCGAGCTGCGGACCATCCGTGGTCTGGTCGCGCAACACAGGTTGGCCGCGTTGGGGGTCGCGGCTGTCATCGCCGTGGTGCTGGCGACGTTCCTCGTCCCGCTTTTCGCTTCACGTGCCGGGCCCGTCACCGATGCCACAAGCTGCACACAATGGGGCTCGGCGAACCAGAACCAGCAGGCCGTCTACGCCAGGCTCTATCTCCGCGAGCATGGATCGCTTCCGGACGGCGCGACCTCCCCTGCGAGCGTCATTCTCGCGATCAACAATGGCTGCGCGCAGGCGTATGGTGACGACGTCTCCGACACCACGAGCGTTGAACAGGCGATCTCAGGCCACTTCTGACGCTGTCCAACGAGCCAGGGGTCGGCCGCTCGTCGAGAAACTCGTTGCGCTCGCGATCACGCTCGACTTTGCTCATCACCTCAGAGGGGGATGAGCTCATTGGGGTTCAGGACGAACTTGCGGGCCGCCCCAGAGTCGAAGTCCTTGTAACCCACCGTCGCCTCGTCAAGCGTGATCACGGTCGCGTTGACAGCGGCGGCAATGTGGGCTCGGTCGTTCAGGATCATCTGCATCAGCCCGCGGTGATACCGCATCACTGGACATTGCCCCGTCGTAAACGAGTGCGACTTGGCCCAGCCCAGGCCGATGCGGATCGACAGCGAACCCTCCTTCGCCGCGTCGTCGACGGCACCGGGGTCACCCGTGACGTAGAGCCCCGGATCACACTCGACGTCGGGAACCGCGAGGCCCTGTTCGAGCGCGTGCTCGACCACCTGGTCGACCTCGCGATGTCCGGCAAACCGCCCAGCAACGACCGGATGGTGACCGAGCCGTTGATGGACAATGAGATTGCGTGCATAGCTGGAGCCGACAATCCGGGCGCGTCGGACGAGCCGGTTGCGCCCGCCGAGTCTCGCTGCTGTCGCGCGTGGGTGTCGAGAACGAGCTGGCCTCCGGCCAGCTGGGTGAACTCCGCCTCCAGGAACCGCCGCCAACGCGACCCTGGTTTTTATTTCGGCCGGCCCGTCGCGCCCGCTGGTCGACGCCTTCGTGACCTTGGTGCGCGCCGTAGCGAAGCGAGCGAGGTGACCGCCTGACTCTGCCAAAGCTCTGAGGAATGGGCGCCGGCGATCCGCCGCTCGCGGAGCCCGTACTGTGGGTGTCAGCCGAAGTCGACGGGGCTGATCCCGTCGGCGTGCCCGGCCGGCCATTGCACCCGCTCGATCCGGTAGCCATCGGGATCGGTGAGCCAGGAGGGGCGCGGGCCGGCAGGGCCAGCAGGCTGTTGCTCGGGTTCAGGCTGTAGCCCACGTTTCATCAGCCTCACGACGGTGGCGGCCAGTTCGTCTACCTGGATGACGAGGTGGCTGAAGCCCGTCCCTATCTGCACCGGCCCGTTGCTCGGCCGGTAGACCAGTTCGAGCGTGACGACCTCCTCGCGGGGGAATTTGAGCACCGTCAGCATCGCCCCATCGCCCACGCTGATGCGTCCGGCCTCCTGGTAGGCCAGCGCAGAGTTACAAGTCGAGCGAAACGGTCAGGTCAGTGACCCGGTACGCGTTTTCACCCGACGGACCAGTAGGCACCCTAGGGCGAGTTGTGCTGCAAGCTCTCAAGTCGGAGCTCGCTCTTTGAGGTTGGTGATCGTAGACTGAGGAGCCGTGGTGGTGGACGAGGTGGTTCTTACAACCTGTCCGCGCGATTGCTATGACGCCTGCGGCGTGGAGGTGGTTTTGCGTGGCGGTCGGATCCGTCACGTGCGCGGTGATCGCTCGCATCCGGTCAGCCGCGGGCGGCTGTGCGTCAAGTGCGCGACGGCCTATAACGGCGTGCTGCTGGACCCGCGTGCCCGGCTGCTTTATCCCTTGCGGCGAAGCGGC
>JAFAPR010000021.1 GCA_019247075.1 Solirubrobacterales bacterium | reverse complement strand
TTGAGAACGCAAAATGCGTGGTAATGCCCCTTCACCGCAGCGCCCGCCCTCACTGCGACGCCCGCTCTCACCGCGCCCGCCCTCACCGCACCGCGTGCGCGAGCAGCAGCGCGCGCATCAACGGCGGACCGCCGGCCGCGCGCACATCGACCTGGCGAAAGTGCGACCACGCGAGCGTCTCCCGCAGCGATTTGCGCGTGTACAGATGAAGGTGATCGGAGAGCGGCTCGGCGAAGCGCTCCAGACCGCGGAACAGAATCGTGAGCCGGCTGTGGTTTGGGGTAGTCACGAGCAGGCTGCCGCCGGGACGGAGCACCCGTCTGACCTCTGACAGCCAGCGCGCGGTGTCAGCCACGTGCTCGATCACCTCGCTCGCCCACACCAGGTCGAACGCGAGGTCCTCGAGCGGCAGCGGCCCCTCGAACGGCGCGAGCATAAACCGCATCCCGGGATGGGCCTTTCGGGCGCGCCGCAGCGCTTCCTCGGCTACGTCCACGCCGACCGCCTCGGCGCCTGCCTGCTCGAGTGCAGCGGTGAAGGCGCCATTGCCACAGCCCAGGTCGAGCGCGCGATAACCGGCGCGGACGTGCTCTTGTAGGAAACGCCGGCGCAACTGAAAGAAAGGTGGATAAAGCTCGTCCGGCAGCCGCTCCCAAAGCTCTTCGTAGTAATCCTTCACCCGCTAACGGCGCTCCGACGGGCTCTGCACGAGCACGGTCACCGGACCCTCCGCCACCATCTCGATCGACATGACCGCGCCGAACACGCCCCGCTTTGATCCCAGGCGCTCGCAGAAGCGCTCGTACAGAGGCTCGGCGAGCACGCCGGGCGCGGCCTCTCCGTAGCTCGGCCGGTTGCCGCGGCGCGCGTCTCCGTAGAGCGTGAACTGGCTTACGCAAAGCGTCTCCCGCGTCCCGAGCGGCTCGTTCATGCGCCCCCCGTCGTCTTCGAAGACGCGCAGCGCCCTCACCTTGTCGGCGAGCCACTCGGCGTCCTGTGCCGTGTCGTCGCGGCGCACGCCAAGCAACACCAGCAGTCCCGGCCCGATCTCGGCGACCGTAGCTCCCTCCGCCCTCACGGCCGCCCGGCTGACCCTCTGGACCAGCGCTCGCACTAGGTGCACCCTAGATGGCGCCGCGCAGCTCGGCGGCCGCCTTCTCGGGCGGGACGATGTTGAGATAGAGGCCCGCACCCAGCTCGAGACCAGCTAGGAGTGCGAGCCGCGGCAGGATGTCGATTCGCCAGCAGAATTGCTCGGCGCCCCGGGGCGCGGTGCGTACCCACATGTTGAGCGGGGGCAGTGTCCCTAGCCGGGCTCCCAGCCGCCGCAGCGCGTCGCGCAGTATCGCGGCGCCGGTCGGGCCCTCGTCCTCGAACCGCATCCTCGGCACGCGCGGGGCGATCATCAGTTGGTACGGCGTGCGGGCGCCGTAGGGCGCCATCAGCACCGCTTCATCGTCGATCGCGACCACTCGCTCCCGTTTGCGCACCTCCTCCTGGACGAGGTCTGCGAGCAGGTTGCCGCCCATCGTCCGGGTCGCGTAGGCGCCGAAGCGCTCGCGCTCGCGGGCCACGGCGGCGGGGACGAAGTCGAGCGCATACAGCTGCGCGTGGCTGTGAAGAAGCGACGCTCCGGCCTCCGCCTGCTCGTTGACGATCAGGTGCACGTACGACGCATCCGAGTGGGCCCGCGTGCGCTCCCGCCACACGTCCAGCGCGCGGGCGAGCTGATCGTCGGAGAGCTCGGCCAACGAGGTGACGGACGCGGGCGTGTTGATGATCACCTCGTGCGCTCCAACAGCCGGCGCCGACCAGAAGAGGTCCCGATCGGCGTTCGCACCCGGGCGCGGCGACGGCTCTTGGGATGGGTGCGCGCATCCCTGATCCAGAGCGGGATACAGGTTGGGTACCACCCGTACCGTCCATCCCGGGCTGTCCGGAGCGGTGCCGGCGGCTCTCAGCGCATAGATCTCGGACGGTGTGCGGTCCTCATGGCCTTCGGCAAAGGGGTCGCTCTCGGGGTCGAGCTGACGCGGGACCGGCGCGCGCAGCTCGCCTCCGGGGCGGCCCGCGCGCGCGCCCGCGACGATCGCACGCTGTCCGCTGAGGGGATCGATGCGCAGCTGCGGGGCGAGAGAAAGGTCGCCGGAGCGCTCAGTCAACCGTCTTGTCCATCGCCTGGTGCTCGATCCCAGCCTCCACGAAGACGCGCCCGCGCGCGCGGTAGCCCGCGTTCTCGTAGAGCTTCAGCGCGTACGTCTGGGCATGGAGCACCAACCGCCGCGCACCGAGCGCTCGAGCCTCGTCTTCGGCCAGCGCCAGCAGCGCGGTCGCGATTCCCTGGCGGCGCGCATCGGACCGCACTGCCAAACGGCTGAACTGGATCGTCTTCCCGACGCGGAGCAATCGGCAGGTGCCGAGCAGCTCCTGATCGGTGACCGCGACGAGGTGGATGCCCTCGTGGTCGCGACCGTCCAGTTCCTCCCACTCGGGCACTCCCTGCTCGCGGCAGAAAACCTCGTGCCGCAATGCGACGGCGGCGGCCATCTCGTCGGCGGATGTTGCGCGGCGAACCTGGTAGGAGGCGACCGGCATCAGCGACAGCTTGACATACGTTTTGCCCGGCGCACACGTGCGCCGGCCGCACACGTGCCGCCGGCTCCAGATCTGCTTAAATACTCGCTATCCTCCAATCCAGAGGGGTGCGGAGGTAGCCGCTTCTGAGGACCCTCGCTAGCTCGGTTCCTTCCGGGCGGCCTGAGTCGCTTCGACGTATAGCCGCGACTCGTCGGACGTAAGACCTTTTGAACTCTATGGGTGGATCTAGCCCGTTCCCGTCTACTTCCGCTATTGCGCGGGCGGAGCTTTTCACGCGCGAACGTTTCGTCTACGACGGCGAGTTGCTCGACGACGCGCTGGCATCCGGCGGCGCCCGCCGCCGGGCGCTTGACGCTGCGCTGGCCGAGATCGACGAGGGAGCAGAGCAGCCCTCGATCGAGTGGCGGCGCAAGTACTCGCTGCTCCTGGGGCTCGAGCGCCTGCTCTCCGAAGAGGAGCCCCATCTCGCGGACGGAACGGTGCTCTCGGCCCACCAGGTGGACGCGCTCTCGGGGACGCTGACGGCGCTGCTGGCGGAGGCACAGCGCAACGGAGTCGGCGTGCTGGCCATGGACGGTCGCGATCCGCTGGCGGAGCAGCCCCCCGACCTCGAGCGCGTAAAAGACGACGAGGAAGAAGAGGACGAACGCGATGAGGACGAGGAGCCGCTCGACTGGACCGACCGAGAGCTCGATGAGGACGTTGCGCTATCCGACCAGCCCGAGGATCCCAACGCGGCCCGGCGGTTCTGGTTCGAGCATGCCACCGGCGCCGGTAAGACCGTGGCTGCGCTCGGTTTTGTCGAGGCCTCGCGCACCGGCGGGATCCTGATCCTCACCCATCGGCGCAACCTCGTCGACCAGTTCAACGGCGAGCTGCGCGATCGGGGGTACCGCGACCGCATCCACGCGCCACTGCTCGCGCACAACGGCTCCCGGCCGGCACCCGAGCAGGTGGTTGGACCGGTGACGGTCGAGACCTACCAGTGGTTCGTGCGCAACGCGGGCCAGATCTCCGACGCGTACGCGATCGTGATCTGCGACGAGGCACACACCGCACTGGGCGAGAAGACCTCGGCCGCGATCCGCGCCTGGTCCGGCCCGATCTTCATCGGTATGACAGCTACCGGGGCGCTGATCGCGCGCCACGTAACTGACCTCTTCCCGACCCAGACCTCGCGCTTCGATCTCGCCCAAGCGGCCCGGCGGGGAGTGATCGTGCCGCTGCGCTGCGTCCGCATTCCGCCCGGTCCCGGCGTGCGCACGATCGCCAAAGTGCCGCTCCGACGGGGCGAGGTGGACACCGAGTTCGACCAGGAGATGCTGGCCGAGCTGTTGGACCAGACGCCGTTCAACCTGGCGGTCGCCGACCTCTACAGGACCCGTTTCAACGGCATCCCGGGCATCGTGTACGCGGCCGGCGTGCGCCACGCCCACAACGTCGCGCGTGCTTTCCGCGAGCTCGGGATCAACGCTCAGGCAGTATCCGGCGAGACGCCCAAGCGCCAGCTGGCGACGATCCTCGCCGACTTCGAGTCGGGGAAGGTAGACGTGCTCGTCAACGCGATGCTGCTCGCCGAGGGCTGGAACTCGCCGCGCGCGACCCTCTGCATGCACCTCGCCCCCACGGCCTCGAGGCGCGTCTACCAGCAGCGCGTCGGACGCGTGACCCGTCGTCACCCCGGCAAGGAGGCCGGCATCGTGGTCGACTTCGTCCACCCTGCGACCAAGAATGACGACCCCGTCGTCACGCTCCACTCCCTGCTGGACCGCGATGTGTATCGCGGTGGCGCGATCGTGGTCGGTCCGGTCCGCCGCGGACGTGGCCGCCGGGTCCGCGTGGAGCGCCGGGTGCTGCCGGTCACGCCAGACCCTGAGCGGCGTGCGACGGTGTTCGAACGCGAGCTGTGGCGGATCGCGGTCGAGTACCTCGACTACGGCGAGCAGCACGTGTGGGCCGCGCTCGCGGGAGCGCGCGTGGCGCCCAATGGCTGGCGCCGCGCCAAGGCGATGCTCCACTTCGATCGCAGCGGCGAGCTCAAGCGGCGCTTTCTGCTGACCGCCCTGCAGCGCAACCGCCACTCCCAGTTGCGGCTGCGCGCCCTCCAGGAGATAGCCGCGAGCAAGGACGCAGAGGCATTCGACACCGCGATCGACATCATGGCCGGCTGGCCGAGGGACGAGCGTCGCGAGGGGGTCAAGGTCATGTTGCAGGCGCTCGCCGAGCGGCGGATCGGCCGCCGCGACCAGGCCAACGCCTGGATCTGGCGGATGGCCGAGTACACCCGCGAGGTGCACGAGGAGTACGCCACCCAGCGGTGGCCCGAGACCAAGCGCCTCTTGGGACTGCTCGTGAACTCGAGCGGGCCCGCCCACGCGCGCAACGCGCGCCGGCTGGTGCACGCCGCGCGCAAGGAGGACAGGCGGCTGTCGGCGGCGCTGCTGGCCGCCGCGCTCGCACATACGCCGGAGGCCGAAGAGGCGCTTCGCGGTGCGCGGACCAGGCTCGCCCGGAAGCCCGCCGCGCTCGCACGCGAGCTGTTGCGCAACTTCCCCAAGGGCCGCCGCGGTCGCGGTCGCCGGCGCAAGAAGGCGGTGGCGTCGGACGCCGAGGGCAATGGCGGGATGCCGGGCACGCCCCAAGTGAGCGAGCTCGTCGGCGCGGTCGCGGGGACCGACGATGACGTCGTCCAGGACGTTGACGGTGAGACCGCCGCTGATCGGGGCGTCGTTGCCGGTGACGAGATGGGTTTCGTCGAGCAGGTGAGATCCGAGGAGGCGCGGTCAGAGAACGGGTCGCCGGGGTCGGGGAACGGGTCGGCAGGGCCAGAGCAGACCGAGACGGCTGCGGGCTAACGGGAAGTCGGTAGAAGGCCCCGGACCGATCGGTGCGGGGCAGTCGGCGCCTGTGCTCACTCTGTGGTCTTCATCGCCAGACAAAGAGAGCAGTGGGCCGCGTGTCGCATGATGACGCGCTGTTCACGGTCTTCCCGACGCGCAAAAGCGCCCGGCGACCGAGGACCCTCACCAAGCGTGGGGACTCTTGGGTGCCTTGTTGGCGCTCAGGGCCCACGCCTTCCAGACCGTCGCTGATTTGGGGACTTTTCGCCACCCCTCGGCCCCGGCACGCCCTCGCCGCGCGACTTACGGTGCGCCACACCGCGTTGGGGCTCAAACTCCCTCAGATGTTGAAGAAGTTGATTCCCAAGCCGTTGAGCGCCTGCTGGGCTTGGATGTTGAGCTGGAAGAGCTCGCCCGACCAGACGAGCACGCCCATCGCGATCAGGACCACGCCCCCAGCCGCGATCACGACCTGGTAGTGGCGCTTGACCGCGGTGAACACTGAGGTCATCTGCTCGAACGCGAGCGCGGTGAGCAAGAAAGGGATCGCCAGGCCGGCGGAGTAGAACGCGAGCAAGACGGCGCCGTGCAGGGCCGAGCTGGACAGCGCCGCCGCCGAGAGGATTGCCCCCAGGGTGGGGCCGATGCACGGGGTCCAGGCGAGGGCGAAGGCCGCCCCCGTGACCAGCGGGCCACCGCGACCGGCGCGCTCCATCAAGGCGTCGATGTGCCATTCGCGATTGAGCCGCGTCACGACCGTGCTCAACACGAAGTAGACGCCGAGCGCGATGATCACCACCGCGGCGATCTTGTCGAGCACCAAGCGATCGGCCGCGAAACTCGAGCCGAACAGGGACGCTCCCACCCCCAGAATCACGAAGATCGCCGAGAAGCTCGCGACGAACAGCAGGCTCGGTATCAGGACCCGCCGCTTCTGCGTCCGCCTGAGGTCCGCCGGCGCGACCCCCGCGACCGTCGAAAGGTAGCCGGGCACGAGCGGCAGCACGCACGGCGAGAGGAAGGAAACGGCACCGGCAGCGACCGCGGCGAACACCGTGACCCCGCTTGCTGGGTCGCTCGTGAGCGCTGCAATCACGGCAAAAAATCGTAGACCAGGACGGGTGCCGACGGGCCATGCGGCCGCGAGTTGCCATCATCGTCTCAAGACCTCGGTGACGAACAAGATCGCGAACAAACCGTGGGCGGTGATTGCGCTGCTGGTGGCGTTGGTTGCCGTGGTGCTGGGGGCTACCGAAGGGGTGAGCGCGCTCGTGCGCTCATCGAATTCAGCCGCGGCACTCGAGCGCAATCCGTACCTCGATCCAGGTACCCAGCTTCACCGGCGGGCGCCGGACTTCACCCTCAGCGACCAGTTCGGACGGCGCTTATCGCTGACCACCTACAGAGGCAAGGTGGTGATCCTCGCGTTCGTCGACTCGCGCTGCACGACGATCTGCCCGCTGACCACGAACTCGATGGTGCAGGCGCGGCGGCTGCTGGGCGGCGCCGGCTCGCGAGTGGCGCTGCTGGGGATCAATGCCAACCCCACCGCCACCAAGGTCAGCGACGTGCGCGCCTACTCGCTCGCCCACGGGATGATGCGGCAGTGGCGCTTCCTCACGGCGCCGCCGGCGGCGCTCAGGCGGGTGTGGGCGCGATACGGAATCGCCGCCGAGGTGGAGCACGGCCAGATCGACCACACGCCGGCGCTTTTTGCGATCGATCCCAAGGGCTTACTGCGGCGGGTCTACCTCACCCAGATGTCCTACGCCACGGTGGGTCAGGCCGGCCAGCTGCTGGCCCAGGAGGCATCGCGTCTGCTGCCAGATCACCCACCGGTGCTCGCGCGGCTCTCGTATCAGCCGATTCCCTCGATCAAGCCCGACGCGACCATCGCCCTTCCGCGGGCCGGCGGCGGCACCGTACGTGTCGGGCCTGGGCCTTCCCCGCGCCTGTATCTGTTCTTTGCCAGCTGGGATTCCGAGGTGACGAACCTCGCCGCGCACCTCGATGACCTCAACCGCTACCAGCGAGCCGCAGCTCGAGACCGGCTGCCGGCGCTGACCGCTGTCGACGAGGGCAGCGTGGAGCCGTCGGCCCATGCGCTGTCGCAGCTGCTCGGCGCGCTGCCGAAGCCGTTGTCCTATCCGGTCGCGATCGACCGCTCGGGACGCGTCGCCGACGGATATGGCGTCCAGGATGAGCCCTGGCTCGTGCTCACCTCGGCGGGCGGACAGATCCTGTGGTACTCCGACGTGTCCACCTCGGCTTGGCCCGCGCTGGCGCGGCTCGCGAGCCGGGTGCGCGGGGCGCTCAGCCACGCGCCGCCCGAAGCCGCCGGTCTGTCATCCGCGCTAAAGCAGCTGAGGGGCTCGCCACCACCGCTGGCGGCGCTGCACCGCGAGGCGGGCCAGCTGCTCGGTTCGGGCTCCTCACTGAGCGGGGAGATCCGCAGCTTGCGCGGCTATCCGGCGGTCATCAACGCGTGGGCCTCGTGGTGCACCCCGTGCCAGCAGGAGTTCGGCCTCTTCGCCGCCGCGGCAGCCCGGTTCGGGCGCCGCGTCGCGTTCCTGGGCGCCGACACCGACGACTCGGCCGGCGCCGCGCAGGCATTCCTGCGCAAGCACCCCGTCACGTATCCGAGCTACCAGACCACGGTCGGCTCGCTGCGCTCCATGGCGGCGATGGTGGGGCTGCCGACCACGATCTTCATCGGCCCGACGGGCAAGGTCCTCTACGTCCACAGCGGCCAGTACGTGAGCGAGGGGACGCTGGAGCAGGACATCCAGAGCTTCGCGCACGGCGGCTAGACGGACCGCTGGACAGCTGCGACGGGCGGGCTAGCCCAAAAGCCCCGCCACCGCGAGCGCGAACCGCTCTTCGTCGTCGGTGTACCACTCGCGCACCTCCAGGCCCGCGGCGGCGAGATCGGATCGAAGGCGTGCCCGGGTGAATTTGGCGCTGATCTCGGTTCTGACCTCCTCGCGACGCGCAAAGCTGACCTCCAGGCCGAGGTCGGCGATCCGGACAGTCATCTTGCGGCGGGCGCGCAGCCGCATCTCCATCCACTCCTGGCGAGGGTCAAAGAACGCGACGTGCTCGAACGCCGGCGGGTCGAAATCACCGTCGAGCTCGCGGTTGATCACATAGAGGATGTTGCGGTTGAACTCGGCGGTGACGCCCTGCGAGTCGTTGTACGCCGCCTCGAGCACCGCCGGATCCTTGACCAGGTCGGCGCCGATCAACAGCCGATCTGAAGCCCCGAGCAGAGTCGCGATCTGTGCGAGCAGCGCGCGCCGGCTCGCGGGCGGAAAGTTCCCGATCGTCGAGCCCAGCAGAGCGACCACCCGGGGTGTCCCGTCCGCTTGCGGCATGCGGTCTAGCTGGCGCTCGAAATCAGCGACCACCCCGTGGATTTGTAGCCCTTCATATTCGGACGCCAGCTCGGCGGCCGCGTCGGTGAGCGCGGCCTCGGACACGTCCACCGGCACGTACCGGACGAGCGCGCCCCGCGCGAACATCGCGTCCAGCAGCAGGCGCGCCTTGTCGGGGGAGCCCGAGCCAAGCTCGACCAGCTCGCCGGCTTCGGTCGCCGAGACGATCACCTCGGCGCGCTCGGTGAGGATCTCCCGCTCGGCCCGCGTCAGGTAGTACTCGGGCAGGTCGCAGATGCGCTCGAACAGCGCCGAGCCGCGTTCGTCGTAGAAATGCTTGGGGGGCAGCTGCTTGACGCGAGATGTGAGCCCCTTGCGCACGTTGTCGGCGAGCGAGCGCTCATCCGCTCGCGCAAGCCAGGATTCGATCCTGATCTTCGAGTCCTGCCTCTGCAGCGCTGACTCGGTGGCCACGTCTTCAGCCGCGTCGGGTTCTGTCAAGGGTGTATCCCGTGTCGATTGCGTCCCTCGACGAGGTCAACGCCAGCAGCCCTGGTGGGGCGCGGCTGCTCGTCGAGTCGCCAAAGAGGATACTCGGTCCGGTGAGCAACCTGAAGCTGACCTCTTTCTCGCACGGCGCGGGCTGAGCGTGCAAGGCGGGAGCGGCGCAGTTGGCGTCGCTGCTTGAAGCGCTGCCAAGACCCAAGGATCCCGACGTGCTGGTTGGGACCGCGATTGCGGACGACGCGGGCGTCTACCGCCTGCGCGAGGACCTTGCGCTCGTCCAGAGCGTGGACTTCTTCACGCCGATCGTCGATGACCCTCACGACTTCGGCCGCATCGCAGCCGCCAACTCTCTGTCGGACATCTACGCCATGGGCGCGCGGCCGGTGACAGCGCTGAACCTGGTGGCGTGGCCGGTCGAGGATCTCGGAACCGAAGCTCTGGCCCAAGTCCTGCGCGGGGGAGAAGAGGTGGCCAGCGCGGCCGGGGTCGCGGTCCTCGGCGGCCACACGATCGACGATGCCGAGCCGAAATACGGACTGTCGGTGACGGGCACCGTGAATCCGCGAGAGCTTCTGACGATCGCCGGTGGCCGGCCTGGAGATGCGCTGGCGCTGACAAAACCGGTGGGCGCCGGCGTGGTCGCGACGGCGCTCAAGAAAGGCCTTGCCGCCGACCAGGTCGTCGCAGCCGCGGTGGCGGTCATGACCGAGCTCAACGCGGCGGCGGCCGCCGCTGCCCGCGCGGCTGACGCGCACGCGGTCACGGACGTGACCGGATTTGGGTTGCTGGGCCACCTTCACGGCTTGGCCACCGCGAGCGGGGTCGCGGCGGAGGTCAACGCCGAAGCCGTGCCGGAGATCCCCGGCGTGCTCGATCTCCTAAAGGACGGGCGGACGCTCGCCGGCGGCACCCGCCGCAACCGCGAAGAGGCCGATACCTACACGGCGTTCGCACCAACAGTTTCGGAATCGCGGCGCTGGCTGGTGTGCGACGCGATGACGTCAGGGGGCCTCCTCATCGCGACCTCGGCCGACCGGACCGGCAAGCTGCCCGGCGTGGTCATCGGGCACCTGGTCGAGGGCGAGCCGGGTCAGATCCGCGTCAACTGACAACCCGTTGACGGTCCCGGCGTGCGTACCGGCTAGCCTTCCGCGCGCCTTCGCTACCCTCGACGGCCGTGGCCAGCAGAAAGGCAGAGAAGGAACGGCTGCGCCAGGAGCGCCTTGCTCGCGAGCGCGAACTGGCGGCTGCCACTCGCCGGCGCCGGATGCTCACGGTCTACGGCCTTTCGGCAGCCGCGCTCGTCATCGCCGCGATCGTCGTGGTGGTCGTGGTGTCGGGCGGTTCGAGCACCAGCAAGGGCGCCAACAGCTCGTTTTCTCAGCCAAAGGTGTCCACCGAGCCGATAAAGACGCTCGCTTCCGACCTGCACCCGACGCCAACTCCTGGACCGCTGGGGCCCGAGGGAGTCCCCATTCCGCACAGCGCGCCTCTGCTGGCGACGAACTCATCTTCGTCGACCGGCACCGCCGTGGACGGGATCCATTGCAACGCGGGTGAGAAGCTCGTCTACCACGTCCACACTCACCTGACCGTCTTCGTCAACGGCTCCCCGCGGCAGATCCCCTACGGAATCGGCATCGTTCCCCCGCGCCAGGTGGACCAGACGGCGCAGGGCCCGTTCGTGGTCAGCGGCACGTGCTTCTACTGGCTGCACACCCACGCCGCCGACGGCATCATCCACATCGAGTCGCCTTCGGTGCGGACGTACACGCTGGGCGACTTCTTCGACGTCTGGCGTGAGACGCTCAGCCGAAACCAGGTCGGCCCCGCCAAGGGCAAGGTGACTGCCTTCTTCAACGGCCAGGTGTACACGGGCGACCCGCGCGACATCCCGCTGGGGAGCCACTTCCAGATCCAGCTCGACGTGGGTACGCCGCTGATCGCGCCGGAGAAGGTGAGCTTCACCGGGACGGGGTTGTAGGACCGCGAGCTGCGCGGCCGCCAGGGGTCCCTCACCCCAAGTGGACCTCGCCCGAGTCGAGCGCCACGCGACCCTCGGCCGTCGCCACCACGAGTCGCCCGTCGCCGTCGATTCCAGCGCCCGTCCCGCCCCCGCCCGCCCACCTGACGGGTCGGCCAAGCAGGGCGTCGCGGGCGCGGACGGCGTCCAGCACCTCGGCTTCGCCCGCCGCGAGCCAGTGCCGCAGGGCCGCCAAGAGGCGCGCGAGCCATGGTTCGATGTCCTCGATCGAGAGTCCGAGCGTCGCCGCCCTCGCGCGTACCTCGGATGGCAGGTCGGAGGTCGAAACGGCCACGTTGACCCCGATTCCGAGTACCGCCCAGCGCTCCTGCGGGCGGCCCTCGACCAGGATGCCCGCCACCTTCCGCCCGTCCATGAGCACGTCATTGGGCCACTTGAGGCCCGCCTCCCCGCCCGCGACCGACGCGACCGCTACGCCGGCGGCAAGCGGCAGGAACCGCGGCGGCTCGCGCACGACCAGCGAGCACAGCAGGGCCCGGCCGCGAGGCGCGCTCCAGCTCCGTCCCTGCCGCCCGCGCCCAGCGCGCTGCTCCTCCGCGGTGACCAGCGTTCCGTCGGGCGCGCCCGCCATGGCGAGCAGCCGGGCCCGCTCGTTGGTCGAGTCGACCGTGCGGTAATGGACGCGCGGGAAGCCGATGGCCCGGCGCGAATCTGGCGCGGCCCCCCAGCCAGGGGCGTCCAGCGGCGTCATGTAAGCCGGATCCTCACCTCGGCGTCGACCGAGATCCCGAGCCTCTGCGCCGCGCTGCCATGGCTGACCGCGATCGCAAGCCGGCGATTGGAGTCCTCGTAGACCAGCAGCTCGCCGGCGCCCACCTCGGCGAATGCGCGGCCGTAAAGGCCCTCACACGGCCCCGAGCGGCCCGCCTCGAGCGCCAGGCGCCGGCCGGGCCGCAACTCCATGCCGGCCACGTCGGCCTCGCGTGCGTCGAGCGCCAGATTGCCGAAGCGGTCGACGTAGATGACGTGAGCGACGAGCGCGCCTCCCTCGAGCTGCGGATGCGGGAACTCGAGCTTCACGAGCTGGCCGGGATCGCAGCGCTCACCGGCGTCGGCGACGGTCGCCCCCGCCGCCAGGTGGGCGGCCACCGGCGCGAAGATGTCGCGCCCGTGGAAGGTCGCCGACACCGGCTCCAGGCGGAAGGCCGAGCGGCCGATGTCGGCGGCCTCGCTGATCCCACCGCTTGCCTCCGCCGCCGGCCCCAGGAGACCGTTATCGGGCCCGACCAGCACGCGTCCGTCGTCCAGCCGCAGCGCCACCGCCCGCCGCTGCCCGCCGACGCCGGGATCGACAACCGCCAGGTGCACGCCGATCGGAACATATGGGAGGGCCTCGCGCAGGACCACCGCTCCCGCCCGGACATCGTGACGCGGAATCCCGTGGCTCAGGTCGATCACGCGCGCCCGCGGACAGATGGAGGCGATCACGCCGTGGCAGACGCCGACGAAGTCGTCGCTGAAGCCGTAGTCGGACAGGAACGTGATCACCGGTGCCCTGCGCACGATCAAGCCGACGCCCGCTGAGCGGTGGCGTCCTCTACCAGGGCTCGCACAAGCCCGTCGATGTCGTGTGCCTCCGCCTCCACATCCGGCGCCAGGCCGCGGTCTCGCAGGGCGGCGCTCGTGATCGGCCCGATGCTCACGATGCGCGTGCCCTCGGGCAGCGTTCCCGCCGACTCGAGGAAGAAGCGGACCGTCGAGGACGAGGTGAAGGTGATGTATCGCGCCTGCGCGACCGCTGCGATCTCGGCCTCGCTCAACGGCTCGGCGACCGTGCGGTAGAGCTCGAGCACATCGACCTCGGCGCCCTGGTCGCCCAGCGCATCAGGGAGCGCGTCGCGGGCTCCCGCGGCGCGGGCCACGAGGGCTCGTTTTACTTCAAGCGCCGCCAGCGCCTCCGCCAGCGCCTCGGCCACGAACCGCTCCGGCACCACGTCCGCGACCACGCCGTGGTTCCGGAGCGCGGCGGCGGTTCCCGGCCCGATCGCCGCCACGCGGGCAGCGGCGAACGCCCGGGCATCCCGACCCTCGCGATAAAGCCGTTCGAACAGCAGGCGCACGCCGTTCACGGAGGTCAGGCACACCAGGTCATACCGCTCGAGCGGCGGGGCCGGCCCGTCGACGGGGATGATCCTGATCGCGGGCGCCTCGATGACCTCCGCGCCCAGCTCCCGGAGGCGGTTCGCAAGCCCGCTCGACTGCGAGCGGGCGCGTGTCACGGCCACCGCAAGCCCCGCCAAGGGGCGTCGGCCCAACCACTCGAGGCGCTCTCGCAGCGCCGCCACTTGCCCGAAGACCGCCACCGCGGGCGCGCGCACGTCCTCCTCGGTGGCCGCTGCGGGCAGCGTCCCGAGCGTGGCGCTGACCACGCGCTGGTCGGGAAAGGTGCCCCGCTCGATCACCGCCGCGGGCTCGTCGGCCGGTCTTCCCGCCTCCAACAGGCGCGCCGCGATCGCGCCCAGCCGACGGACCCCCATGTAGATCACGAGCGTGCCGGGGAAGCGCGCGAGCGCTGACCAGTCGAGCGCCGATCCGGGCTTTGCCGGATCCTCGTGCCCGGTCACGAACGCCACCGCGCTTGACTGCTCCCGGTGCGTAACCGGTATCCCGGCGTAGGCCGGGGCTGCCACGCCGGCGGTCACTCCCGGCACCACCGCGAAAGGTATGCCTGCCGCGGCCAGCGCCTCGGCCTCTTCGCCTCCGCGTCCGAAGACGAAGGGATCGCCGCCTTTGAGCCGCACGGTGGTCCGCCCGGCCGCGCCGTGTTCCACCAGCAAGCGTTCGATCTCCCCCTGTGGGGTCGACTCTCCGCCACCTTCCTTGCCGGCGTAGATCAGTTGGACGTCGGACCGAGCGTGGTCCAGGGCTCCCGGCGGGATCAGCCGGTCGTAGACGATGACGTCGGCGGCCGCGATCAACTCGAGCGCGCGAGAGGTCAGCAACCCGGGGTCACCCGGTCCCGCGCCCACGAGATACACGGTCACCGGTCCGCCCTCGGATCGGCTGTCACGCGCCAACCTCCAGCTCTGCGCGCTCGAGCAGCTCGCGGGCCCCCACGGCCAGCATCCGCTCCGCCACCGCCACCCCCAGCCCCTCCGAGGCGCCCCGCATGCTGTCGCTGATCCAGCGCGAGCCGTCCGGCAGCCCGACCCAGGCGCGCAGCTCAATCGTGGCGCCCCCACACGGGCGGGCATGAGCTCCGACCGGCGTGTTGCAGGAGGCGTCTAGGCGCCGGGTGAGCTCGCGCTCGGCGTGAACGCTGGCGGCCGTCTCGGGGTCATCAAGCGCCTCGACGACAGCGGCGGGCACGTGACCGCCGCGGCCCTCGATCGCGAGCGCGCCCTGACCGGCGGCGGGCACAAGCTCCTCGAGCACGCCGCCGGCTTCGTCGAACCGACCGAGGCGCTCGAGGCCCGCGCAGGCGAGCACGAGCGCATCGGCGGCGCCCTCGCTGAGCTTGCGCAGGCGCGTGTCGACGTTTCCGCGCATCTCGACGACCCGAAGGTCCTCGCGCGCCGCCCGGAGCTGCGCAGCCCGGCGCAGGCTGCTGGTCCCGACGGTCGCGCCCTGAGCGAGCTCAGAAAGCCCGCCCGCGCCGCAGATTGCGTCGCGAGCATCAGCCCGCCGCGGGATCGCCACCAGCGACAACCCCTCCGCGAGCTCGGCGGGCACATCCTTGGCGGAATGCACGGCGATGTCGATCCGCTCTTCGAGCAGTGCGCGCTCGAGTTCCGCAATCCACCGCGACTTGTCCGACACCGGCCCGCGGCGATCGCCGCTAGTGCTGATGGGGACCAGTTCGCTCTCCTCGGGGAGCAATTCCGCCACCCAGCGCGCCTGGGCCAGCGCCAGCGCGCTTGCGCGCGTCCCCACTCGGATCAACGGCGAAGCTGGCGTACCTTCGCCAGCGGCGGTTGTGCCGGGGCTCTTGCCGGCGAAGACGCCGGCTCCTCGTCATCGAGGCCGAAGAGCTCTCGCACGAGCGCCGTACGCATGTGGACGCGGTCGTCGCCCAGCTCTTTCATCCGCAGCGTGGGGTCGTGCAGCAGGCGACTGACCACGGCCTTGGCGAGCGTCCTGATCCGCTCGAGGTCGCGCGGCGACGTGGTCTCCCACTTTCCCTCGTTCTCCCGCACCACCTGCGCGGCGATCTCGTCCGCGTGGGCACGCAGCGCAGCCACCGTCGGCAGCACCTCCAGCGAGCCCAGCCAGGCCGCGAAGTGCTGGATCTCCTCCTCGATGATCCCCTCGGCGGTCCTGGCCTCGGCCTGGCGCACCCTGCGATTCCGGGCGATCACGGCTTCGAGATCGTCCACGTCATAAAGCGCCACGCCGTCGAGCTCTGAACAGGCGGGGTCGATGTCGCGCGGAACCGCCAGGTCGATCAGTAGCATGGGGTGACCGCCGCGCTTCTCCATCACCTCCGCCACCTCGCGCGACCCGAGCAACAGGTGGGGTGACGCGGTCGCGGACACGACGATGTCCGCCCGCTCGAGCTCCTCCGGCAACTCGTCGAAGCTCACGCTCGCGCCCCCGTAGCGGCGCGCGAGACTGATCGCACGGTCGCGTCGGCGACTGGCCACGAACACGGCGCGCACGCCGGAATCGGCCAACGCGCGCGCGGTCAGCTCGCTTGTCTCGCCGGTGCCGATGATCACGAGCTGACGGCCCTTGAGCGCCCCCAGGAGCTCGCGAGCCAGCGCGACCGCCACGGCGGGCAGGGTCAGCGCGCGCTCGCCAATCCCGGTCTCGGTGCGGACGCGCTTGCCCGCCTCGAGCGCGGCCTTGAACAGCCTGTTGGTGAGTGGTCCGGTCATCTCCTGCGCGAGCGCGGCCTCGTAGGCGCGCTTGACCTGTCCCTGGACCTCGTTCTCGCCGACGATCATCGACTCCAGGCCGGCGGTGACGCGATACAGGTGGCGCGCCGCGTCGCAGTTGCGGTGCGAGTAGATCGCGGGAGCGAGAGCTGTCGGGCGGATCGAGGCCTGGCTCGAGAGCATCGCGAGCACCCTCGACTCAGCCTCGACGGGATCGCCGACCACCAGGTACAGCTCGGTACGGTTGCAGGTGGAGATCGCCACCGCCTCGCGCACGTCGCCGGCTCCGCGCAGGTCGCGCAGGAACCCCGCCGCCCGCGCATCCGGCAGCGCCAGCCGCTCCCGGAGCTCGACGGGAGCGGTCTTTTGCGAGATCCCCAGTGCGAGCAGCTCGCTCACGCGATCCGCTCCTGGGGCAGCTCAGTCTGGGGGCGACCCTCAGGGGCGCGCTCGTCCGCCGGGCGCACCTGGTCGGGCAGGTGAAGGTCGCGGCGCAGTTGCGCAAGCTCCCGCTCGGTACGCCGCTGCTTGCGCGCCATGATCGCGACGTAGATCAGGATCAGGGCGACGAAGACGATGTAGGCGGCCGCGACATAGGGCCCCGCCGTGTGGAGGGGCAGCGCCGGGGCCACTGCGAACACGCCCGTCACGATGGCGCCGCGCTCCGCCCAAGCGCGCCCGCGGCGTCGTCGCCCAGCGCAGCTCGCCGCAGCCTGCGCAGCTGCATGCGTGCGCGCTTAGCCGCGATCTCGTAGTTCCACAGGGTCGCGTAGAGGAGAGCGATCCCCAGCAGCGATACGGCGAACGTCAGCCCCATCGATCCGGGCAGACGGCCCCCCGTGAGGGTCAGCACCCGCGGGTGTACCACCCCCTGCGCCATCCGCACCGCGATGAAGTTCAGCGGTACGAAGGCGCCTGCCACGATCGCGAACACGCTCGCGTAGCGCGCCTGGCGCTCGGGATCCTCGATCGAGAAGCGCAGTGGCTGATAGGTCGCGAACAGCAGCATCACGATCAGGAACGAGACCAGCGTGGGGTCGCTCCACACCCACCAGTGGCCCCACGAGGCCTTCGCCCAGATCGAGCCCGTGATCAGACCCCCGACGCCGAAGATCAGCGCCATGTGAATCGCCACGTAGGAGCGCAAATCCCATTTTCGATCTCCCGTGCGCAGGTGCGCAATCGCCAGCAGGCCTCCGACGACGAAGCCGCAGAGGGCGACGATCGCCAGGGGCACGTGGATGTAGAAGATCTTCTGGATGAACCCCTGGTTGGCGTCAAGCGGGGCATAGAAGAACACGAGCGCCAGCGCGACCGTGATGGTTGCGATCGTGGCGACCGAGAGGCCGCGCAGGCCGCGCCCGTAACTGGTCAACAGTCAGTCCTCCAGCAGGAAATCGAACACCGCGTAGGCGATGAGAGCGAACACCACATCATAAAGAGCGAGGATTAGCAGCCACTTGCCGGGCGGCGCGCCAGACCCGTGGACCGAGAACACCGGAGCCGCCGCCCGCGCGCTGGCGATCAGCGCCGGCAGCAGCAGGGGCAGGCCGATGATGGGCGAGATCATGTCGCGCGCGCGGGTGTGGATCGCGATCGCGGAGACGAGCGTCCCGATCACCGCCAGCGCGAGGTCCGCCAGCGCCAGCACGGCGATCAGACCGGGCAGCCGGGGTCCCAGCGCGGGTCCGAGCAGCAGCACGCCGAAGGCGGGCACCGCGACCACCTCGAGCAGCGCCAGGAAGAGGAACATGGCGGCGGCCTTGGCCGCCAACAGGGAGGTGCGGTCGACAGGGGCGAGCAGGAAGGCGTCGAACCCTCCCTGCTCGCGCTCGGCCACGAACAGGCGGCCTGCGCCGAGCAGGGCCGCGAACAGCAGCGTGACGGTGAGGATTCCAGCCGCCAGCTGGCCGCCGACCGCGGAGCGTCCGAGGGCGAAGTGGAAGATCACGAAGGTGCTGAGCGAGAACAGCACCATCGCCGGGAGCGTCTCGAAGGTGCGCAGCTCGAGTCGCAGGTCCTTGGCGAGGACGGCGAAGGTGGCCCTCATCCGTAGAGCTCTCGCAGCTGCTGCGCCCCGACCTCGCCGGGCTGGCGGACGAAGGCCGCCTTGCCGTCGCGCAGCCCGAGCACGAGGTCGGCGTCCTCGATCGCCGCACCGGGATCGTGGCTCGTCAGCACCCGCGTGTGCCCGTTGCCGCTGCCGATCAGTGGCTCGATCAACTCCACGGCAGCCGGGTCGAGGTTCGCCCGGGGCTCGTCCAGCAGCAGCACGGCGGGCTCGTGGAGCACGGCGCGACAGACGGCCAGCCGCTGCACCATGCCGCGGCTGAGCGCTCGAACCGGGTCGTCCGCGCGCTTCCCCATGCCCACCGCCTCGATCAGCCGCTCCACCCGCTCGGGCGCCACGCAGTGCAGCTGCGCGTGGTAGTGCAGGTTCTCGCGGCCGCTCAGGTCGCGATAGAGCAGCGGCTCGTGCCCCAGGAGTCCGACCCGCGAGCGCACCACATGGGCTCGCTGCGGAAGCCGCTCCCCGAGCACGGACACCTCACCGCCGTGCGGCCGCAGCAGCGTCGCCAGGATCCGCAGCAGCGTCGATTTGCCCGCGCCGTTGCGGCCCAGAACCGCCAACGTGGTTCCCGTGGGCACCTGGACCGTCACGTTGTTCAGCGCGGCCCGCTCGCCGAACCGGCGGGTCAGGCCGCGCAGCTCAATGGCCGGCTGCTGGTCCTGATCCACCATCGCGCTCCAGGGTCGCGACCGCGTGCTCGAGCACCGGCGCGACGATCGGAAACAGCTCGTGGATCGACTTCGGGTTGCCGGGGAAGTTCACGATCAGCGTCCGCCCGCTGATCCCCGAGACTCCGCGCGTGAGGATGCCCATCGGCGTGTGCTTGAGCGACTCGGCGCGCATCGCCTCGGCGAACCCCGGCGCGTCGCGGTCGATCACGGCCCGGGTGGCTTCGGGCGTGACGTCATCGGGCGTGAGCCCTGTCCCCCCGGTGGTGAAGATCAGCGCCGTCCGCGCCTCTGGCGAAGAGTGGCGTCGCAGCGTCTCTTCGATCGCGGCGCGGTCGTCGGCGACGACCTCGTGGGCGACCACCTCGGCGCCGGCGGCCTCCGCGCGCTGCACCAGGGCGCGGCCGGAGAGATCCACGCGCCTGCCGCCAGCGACCGATGTCGAGATCGTGATTACCGCTGCTCTCACGCAGCGAAAGCTACTTGCTCGGGAGCATCACCCCGAGCACACGCTGGGCTTTGTGCAGGAAGTCAGGCTGGGCGGCCAGGGATGGTTGGGGTCGGCCGTGGACGGTGAAGTAGATGCCAGGGCACTCTCCGCCCGCCCCGGTCGCCAAGACGCTCGCCCATGCCAGGACTTGGCCGCCGCGACGCGCGCGGAACACGAAGGTCACCGTGGGCCCGACGGGGATGTTGGGGCAGTTGACCATGCCCGGCTGGACGACTGGGAGGTTGTTGACCATCGTCGCGATCTCGTGGACCTTGGCGGCATTCTCAGTCGTGAACGCCAGCATGGGCTTGCGCGCGGGGAAGGCTTCGCCGACCGTGAGCACGCGTGCCTGCGCGGGTACGCGCTCACTAGCCGCCTTGGGCTCTAGCCAGATGTCCTGCGCGTCGGCTCGCACGCCGGTATAACCGTGCGAGAGCGGCGCGACCTCGACGACGAGCCAGCGCTGGCTGAGCACGCCGCCCACCGATGGCCACGAGAAGGTGACGAAGCGCATCTGCACAACTCCGCGCTGGTTCGAGGATCCAAATCCGGCCATGCTCGACCCTCGTGGGGCATGGCCTTCCATGAACGCGTACATCTGGGTGGGGCTTCCCTTCACCCGCCACCAGCGGTGCAAGTCGACGATGTTGGGAGTGACCGCCGGACCCTCCGCCGGGCGGCGCAGCGACGAGGGCGGCGCGCCGGAGGAACGGATCGCCCCCGTGGGCAGCACCAGCAGCCCCAGCAGGTAGCGCGCGTCAACGCGAGCGGCGTGGCGGTTGTATGCCGGGGTCAGTGGCACGCGGAGCGGGCCCCCGGAGTACCCAGACGTCCCGCACCCCGCCAGCGCGCCGCAAAGGAAAACTGCCGCAAGTCGCTTCGTCACGCCGAAACTACGCCTGCGCGGCCCGGTAATCACCGGACCGGCCACCCGACTTCGCGAGCAGCGCGACCTCCTCGATCGTCGTGCCGCGCTCGACAGCCTTGACCATGTCGTAGACGGTCAGTGCGGCCACCGCGGCGGCGATCATGGCCTCCATCTCCACCCCGGTCGGGCCCGTCGTGCGCGCCTCGGCGCGCAACTCGATCGTGCCCGCGTCGGGATCGATCGTCCCCTCCACGCCGACGAAGGTGAGCGCGAGCGGATGACAGAGCGGGATCAGCTCCGCGGTGCGCTTGGCGGCCTGGATCCCCGCGATACGCGCCACCCCAAGCACGTCTCCCTTGGGCGCGTCTCCCCGCTGCACCGTGGCGGCCGTCTCGGGGGAGACGCGAACGATCGCGCGCGCGATCGCGCTGCGCTCGGTCGACGGCTTGGGGCCGACGTCGACCATCCGCGCGTGGCCGCGCTCGTCGAGGTGGCTGAGCTCAGGCCGGGGCATGGGGCCGCATCGCCTCCGCGATCAGCTCTCGCACCGCTTCGACGCGACCTTGGCGCAACAGCGCGACCGGATCGGGCTCTCCGTTGACGATCTCCTCGAAGAACTCCTTGCGATCCCGGTAGGTCGGCAAGTTGGCCTTGGCCCAGCCCCGCGCCTCGTTGAGCAGCACGGCCAGCGCGGCGTAGGGCTCGCCGAACAGCTCGCTGATCTCGCGCTTCATCCGCTTGGCCAGCGCCGGCGAGGCGCCCGCTGTCGAGATCGCGATCGCCAGCGGGCCCGTGCGCACGATCGCCGGGAGGATGAAGTTGCACAGCGGCGGCACGTCGACCACGTTGACAAGCATCGCCCGCTCCTCGGCGTCCTCGAACACCGCAATGTTGACGTCCGTGTCGCTGGTGGCGGCGATCACGATCAGGGCGCCGTCGAGGTCGTCCGATCGATACTCGCGCTGTTGCCAGAGGAGCGAGCCCTCGAGCGCGAGCTGGGCGAGCTCGGGATGAGCCTCGGGGGCGACCAGCGTCACGTCCGCGTCGCAGGCCAGCAGGCCTTCGACCTTCTCCAAACCGATCTCCCCGCCCCCGACGACCACGCACCGCCGGCCGGTCAGCCGCAGGCAGGCGATGTAGAAGCGGGTCTCGAGCATGCCCTCGACGCACGACTGGTCGCACACACCCCTGCGCAGCTGGCAGACGCACTCCTTACCGGTATAGGCCTGGGCGGGCATGTTCAAAAAGGGTAATACGGGGCGGGCGAACTAATTTCGCAATAGCCGCGCGCCGAGCTTCATCAGCGGCACGGCGCCCTGGCGCAACGCTGTTGCTCGGATCGACGGGCGCCCGTAGAGGATCGCTGCCGTCTGGCGCAGCGCCTTGCCGAGCGTCTCGTCGTAGGGATGCCACCAGGGATCGCGGGCGAGCGAGGGTTCCCAGGTGCGGAGCTTTATGTTCACGCACTCGTACAGGCCGAACTTCGAGTGGGTCCGCCCGACTCCGGAATCCTTGATCCCGCCCCACGGGCACTGCCAGGCGGCATGGCTGGCCATGTGGTCGTTGATCCAAACCATGCCGGCCTGGAGCTCGCGCGCGAACAGATCGCCCTTGCGGCGGTCCTTCGTCCACACCGAGGCGCCCAGGCCGTAGCGGCTGTCGTTGGCGAGCGCGACCGCTTCATCTTCGGAGTCCACCACCATGACCGGCAGCACCGGCCCGCGGATCTCCTCGCGCATGAGCCTCATCGCATGCGTCGCGCCCGTCAACACCGCCGGCGCAAAGAAAGAACCGTTGAGGCCCGCCGGAGGCTCGATCGGACCGCCGCAGCGGAGCTCGGCCCCGGCGGCGACGGCCTCGTCCACGAGCGCGCGGACGCGCTCGAACTGCTCGCGCGAGCTCAAGGGGCCGATCTCGGTCCCCCACCCGAGGGGGCTGCCGACCCTCAGCCTCCGCGCCCCGTCCACGAGCGCCGAGATGAACCGCTCCGAGACCTCGCGCATGACGTAGGCGCGCTCGATGCCCGAGGAGCTCTGACCGGCGTTGGCGAACCCTCCCCAGAGTGCTCCGGCGACCGCGTGATCGAGGTCGGCGTCCGCGAGCACGATCATCGGGTCCTTGCCCCCGAGCTCCAGCACCGAGCCTTTCAGCGTCCGCGCGCATCCTTCGCCAACCTCGCGGCCGGCCTCCGCGGAACCGGTGAAGAAGACCTTGGTGACGCTCGAGGACACGAGTGCCCGGCCCGTCCCGGGGCCGTGCACGATGCGTAGCAGTCCCTCGGGGAGCCCCGCCCGTTCGAAGTCCCGCCCGATTCGCTCGCCGACGAGCGGAGTGATCGACGCTGGCTTGAGCACGACGCCGTTGCCGGCCATGAGCGCCTGCGCGATCTGCGCGAGCGGGGAGCTCCAGGGGTAGTTGAACTGCGAGATCACCGCCACCACCCCCAGCGGCTCGTAGATGAGGTCGGCCCGCTTGGTCTTGAGGTACAGCTGACGCATGGGGAGGCGCTCGTCGCGAAGTAGCTCCTCGCCGGCGCGAGCAATCCAGTGCAGCGCGTCGATCGAGGGCAGCACCTCCATCGAGACGGCCTCGTTGCGCGGCTTGCCCTGTTCGCGCACGATCAGGTCACGGATCTCGTCGGCCTCGTCGATCACCACCTGGGCCATTCGCTCGAGGTAGCGCCCCCGGTCGCCGAGCGTGAGCTGGGCCCAGAACGGCTGCACCCGCGCGACTGCGCCGACGACAGCCTCGAGCTCGTCGACCGGCGTGATCGGAACGGCCCCGAGCAGGTCCCCGGTGGCGGGGTCGAACGACCGAAGCGTCCTCGAGCCCTCCCCCGCCTTACGTGTCAATTCGACCTCGCTTCCGGCGGATTTCGGCGAGCCGGTCGCGCAGCTTGTCCTCGGCTTCGTCGGGGTCGTACAGCCGCTGGCCGATCACCGCATCCGGCATCAGCTCCTGCGGCGAGAGGTGGCCGGGGCGCCGGTGGGGGTTGTCGTAGCGGTGGTCACTGCGGGTCGAGGAACGGAGGTAGTTTGGCGGCAGATCCGCTCCACGCTCGCCGATCAGCTCCCGCGCCGCGAAGATCGCTCGCTTGGCTGCATCCGACTTGGGAGCCAGGGAGAGGTAGATAGCGGCCTGCGCGAGCGCGAACTGGCATTCGGGCATGCCGACGTGCTCGACGGCGTGGGCGGCGGCCACGGCCACGCTGAGGGCCTGGGGGTCGGCGTTCCCGACATCCTCCGATGCCAGTATGACCATCCGCCTGACGATGAAGCGAGGGTCCTCACCGCCTTCGAGCATCACCGCCAGGTAGTAGAGGGAGGCATCCGGATCCGAGCCGCGCGTGGCCTTGATCCAGGCCGAGATCGTGTCGTAGTGGTAGTCGGCCTGGCGGTCGTAGAGGAGCGCCCGGCGCTGCAAGGCGTCCTCGGCGTGGGCCAGCGTGACCGCCCGTCCCCCGTCGGCGGCCTGGCAGGCGAGCTCAAGCGCGTTGAGCGCGGTGCGCGCGTCTCCGCCCGACCTCGAGCTGAGGAAATCGAGTGCGGCGGGCTGCACCTCGCGTCCCGGTCCGCACAGCTGATGGTCGAGCGCGCGGTGCAGCAGCACTAGGATCTGGTCCGCCGAGATCGGCTCGAGCGCGTACAGCTGGACCCTCGAGAGCAACGCCGAGTTGACCTCGAAGTACGGGTTCTCGGTCGTCGCGCCGATCAACGTGATCAGCCCCTCCTCGACCGCCGGAAGCAGCGCGTCCTGCTGAGCCTTGTTGAACCGGTGGATCTCGTCGAGGAAGAAGATGGTTTGCCTGCCCGTCAACGTGAGCCGCTCGCGTGCCCGCTTGATCACTTCGCGCACCTCGGCGCGGCCGACCGCGACCGCGCTGTGCTCCTCGAAGGCCGCGTCGGCCGCGTCTGCAACGAGGCGGGCGAGCGTTGTCTTGCCGGTCCCGGGGGGGCCGTGAAGGATCATCGAGTGGGGGTGGCCCTCCTCGATCGCCCGCCGCAGCGAGGAGCCGGCGCGCAGGAGTTCCTCCTGCCCGACGAACTCGTCGAGCGTCCGCGGTCGCAGCCGCGTCGCCAGCGGAGCCAGTCCCGACACCACATCCGCAAGCTCGCGGTCAGGCTCCTCGCCGAAAAGGCGCTCCACCGCGGCTCAGCGCTCCACGATCGCGAGCATCGCCACCGTCTCACCATCCTACGATCGCGAGCGTGGCATCGTGCAGCAACCCGTTCGTGGCCACGCCGCTGCCGCCGTCGGCGCGCCTTACCCCGTGGAGGTCCGTGAACCGCCCGCCCGCCTCCTCGACTATTAGCAGCGGGGCGGCCAGGTCCCAGAGCGTCACCTTTGGGTCGAACCCGCCGACATCGGCCGCTCCCTCCGCCACCAGCATGTACGACCAGACGTCGCCGAACGCTCGCGACCGCCAGCACCGGGAGACTAGCTCGAGCAGCGCGTCGAGCCGCCCGATCTTCGCCCACTCGGCCATGCCTCCATAGGAAGCCTGAGCGTCCTCGAGCTTCTTGATCGCCGATACATGAAGCGGGCGGGGCTCCGGACCGAGTCCGTCGCGCATGAACGCGCCTCCTCCGCGCGTGGCCCACCAGCGCCGCGCCAGCGCGGGCGCGGAGACCACGGCCACCTCGACGTCCTCGTCCTGTTGGAGCGCGAGCAGCGTGGCCCATACCGGGGTCCCGCGCATGTATCCCTTGGTCCCGTCGATGGGATCGATGATCCAGCGGCGGCCGTTGTCGGTCGCGCGTCCGCGGTGGTGGGCGTTTGCCTTGCCGTCTGAATCTCCATACTCCTCGCCCACGATGGACTCGCCGGGTCGGGCCGCCGCAAGCCGTCGCCGGATCTCCCGTTCGACGGCGCGGTCGGCCTCTGTCACCGGCGTGAGGTCGGGCTTGGTCTCGACCTGCAGGTCCTCGGCACGGAAGCGGCTCAGCGTGATCGAGTCGGCCACGTCGGCGAGCTCGAACGCGAGCGCGAGGTCATCTTCATGGCTGCTCACGGCGCGTGATCGTACGCTCCCCTGATGGGCGCAACCCGCGAAGCCGCCGCCGAACCGGGTCAGGGCCCGGCAACCGAGGGCGTCGCCGAGCTCGAGCAAGAGCGCCGCACGACGCCAGTCGAGTTGCTCTGGGACCTCGTCTTCGCGTTCGCCTTGACGCAGGTGACGACGCTGCTGTCCAAAGAGCTCAGCTGGGCCGGGTTTGGACGCTCGATGCTCGTGCTCGCCCTGGTCTGGTGGGCGTGGTCTGCCTTCGTATGGGCGGCGAACGCGCAGAGCGAGAGCTCGCCCGTGCTGCTCGCGGTGCTGCTGGCCGCGACGGCGTGCATCTTCATCGCGGGAATCGCATTGCCGCGGGCGTTCGCGGGTGAGGCGACGCTGTTCGCGGCCGCCTACGCGGCCGTGCGCTTGCTCCACCTCCTGCTGTACGCCGACGCCTCGCGAAGAGGCAACGCGGCGTGGAGCGCGATCGCGGGGTTCGCGTGGTCAGTGGTGCTGGGAATTGCGCTCCTGGTGGCGGGATCGTTCCTGCCCGAGGGGCCTCGCCTCGCCCTCTGGGGCACGGCCGCGGCCATCGACTACGCCGGACCGGGGTGGCTGACGCGGGGCCGCCTCCGCGGCTTGCAGCGAGTCGCCGTCGCCCACTTCGCCGAGCGCTACGGGCTGTTCGTGATCATCGCCCTCGGCGAATCGATCATCGCGGTCGGTGTGCGCACCCGGACCGCGCAGATGGATGCACGGCTGATCGTCACGGTCATGCTGTGCCTGCTGATCACGTTCGGTCTGTGGTGGACCTACTTCACGCGCTT
Source organism: Solirubrobacterales bacterium (assembly GCA_019247075.1). Classification (GTDB taxonomy): domain Bacteria; phylum Actinomycetota; class Thermoleophilia; order Solirubrobacterales; family Solirubrobacteraceae; genus Palsa-465. Next base: position 18,601 of record JAFAPR010000021.1, on the reverse strand, counting down.
CGCGCAGCAAGCGGAGGCCGGCCTGCGCGCGGCGCGCGAGCCGGTGCTCGCGGCCTCCGACGCCTACAGCTATCTCCATCTCGTGATCGTGGCGGGCATCGTCGTGTTTGCGGTTGGCGCGAGACTCGCGGTCGGGGGGTCGCTTGGCGAGGCGGGCAGGCTGGCCCTATGCGGCGGGGTGGCGCTCTACCTGGTCGGGCTCGACGCGGCCGCCTGGCGCCTTCTGGGGTCAATTGATCTTTTTAAGCTCGCCGCCGCCCTCGTCCTGTTGGCCGTGGGCCTGTTCGTGCCCACGGTGGCGCCGTGGGTAGCAGCCGCGATCGTCACGGGCGTGCTCGCGGTGGTGTCGCTGGTGGACGTCCCGGGTAAGCTCAGCCGCGATGACCGTCGCTGAGCGGGAGTGGGACGCGACCGCGCTGGAGCGCGAGACGACGACGGTCCTGCGGCGACTCGTAGGCTTCAACACAGTCAACCCACCGGGTAACGAGCGGCCCGCGCTGGAGTACCTCGCCTCCTACCTCCGTACCGCGGGCTTCGAGACCGAGCTGCTGGGGACTCGCGAGGACCGTCCCAACCTGATCGCCACGCTTTCGGGTGCCGCGGACGGGCCGACGCTCGGCTTCCTCGGTCACGTCGATACGGTGCTCGCCGATCCCTCGGAATGGACCCACGATCCCTGGTCCGGAGAGGTTGCGGATGGCTTTCTGTGGGGCCGGGGCGCGATCGACATGAAGTCGCAGGTCGCCGCGGAGGCCGTTGGCGCAATGTCGCTGGCCGGTGCGGGCTGGCGGCCCGCGCTTGGCCGGCTGAAGCTGATGTTCGTGTGCGACGAGGAGACCGGCGGCGCGCTGGGCGCCCGCTGGCTCACCGAACAGCGCCCCGAGAAGGTCGCGTGCGACCTGCTGGTGAACGAGGGCGCCGGCGAGGTGTTCGAATACGCCGGCAGGCGCCGATACGGAGTCTGCTGCGCGGAGAAGGGCATCTTCCGCTTCGAGCTAACGGTGCGAGGTGTCGCCGGTCATGCGTCGCTGCCACGGATGGGCGACAACGCGCTGCTCAAGCTCGTTCCCGTGCTGGAGAAGCTCGGCCGCTCGGAGCTCGCCTACGACGTCGGTCCGGTCCCGGCCGCGCTTTTGAGGGAGTTGGGCGAGGATCCCGATGATCCGGCGGCCGCCGTGGCTCGGATAGCCGCCGCAGACCCTCTGCTGGCAGCGCTCGTCGAGCCCCTCTTGGGCGTGACGATGGCACCGACGATGGTCCACGCTTCGGACAAGATCAACGTGATTCCCTCGCGCGCGTGGGTCCGGGTCGACTGCCGCGTGCCTCCGGGGCTCAGCACGGAGCGAGTGCAGCAGCGGGTCGCCGAGGCGCTGGGCGAGAGCTCCGACCAGGTCGAGCTTGACTTCACCGAGATCATCACCGGCAACGAGTCTCCGATCGAGACGCCGTTGATGGAGGCGATCTCGCGCTGGGTGGAGGCCAGCGACGCCGGCGCCGGGACGGTGCCGGTGGTGCTCTCCGGCGGCTCGGATTCCCGCTGGTTCCGCGCTGCGTTTCCGGAATGCGTGGCCTACGGCTTCTTTCCCCAGCGTCACATGTCGATGCACGAGACGGCCCCGCTGGTGCACAGCGCGAACGAGCGGATCGACGTCCGCGATCTCGGCTTTGCGGCGCAGTTCTTCCGCGACATCGCGCGAGACCTGTTGGGGTAAAAGGCGGCGGCGCTCCCGCTCCGCAGCAGCCCACTCGCGCTCGGGAGAGGCGACGATGCCCGAATAAACTGCCCCCATGGCAACCCAGGTTGCGCCGCGGTTGGATCCGGCGATCTTCCGGCTGCCGTTGGAACGGATCCGCGACGGCTACTACTCCGACGCCTACTTTGTCTACACCAAGCAGTTGCTGGAAGCGGAGGACCGGCACCCCCATGTGACCATGCAGGTCTTCCAGAAACGCGATTCCGTGCTCGGTGGAGTCGATGAGGCAATCGCGGTGCTGAAGACGTGCTCAGGGCGCAGGGGAGCCGACAACGAGTGGGTCCAGGGCTGGGGCGACCTACAAGTCCACGCCCTCTACGAAGGCGACCGCATCGCGCCCTGGGAGACCGTGATGACGATCGAGGGCGACTACGGCCTGTTCGCCCACCTCGAGACCGTCTACCTGGGCTGCATGGCTCGTCGCTCCCTGATCATGAGCAACGTGACCGAGGTGGTGGCCGCCGCTCGCGGCAAGCAGATCTTCTACTTCCCCGCCCGGCACGACCATTGGCTGGTCCAGACCGGCGACGGCTGGGCCGCCCACGTCGCCGGAGCGATCGGCGTCTCGACCGACGCCCAGGCGTCCTGGTGGGGTGGCCGAGGAATCGGGACCGTCCCGCACGGTCTGATCGCCGCATTCGGGGGGGATACCGTCGCCGCCGCTGCCGCGTTTGCCGACCACTTCTACGGAGAGATGAACATCACCGTCCTGGTTGACTTCGAGAACGATTCCATCAACACGGCGCTCGAGGTCGCGCAAGCGCTCGGTCCACGGCTCTGGGGAGTGCGACTCGATACCTCCGAGCAACTCGTCGACCGCTCCCTCCTCGACGAGATGGGCGGCTTCACCCCGACGGGCGTCAACCCGCGGCTGATCGAGAAGGTCCGCGATGCGCTCGACCGGGCGGCCTTCACGAACGTCCGCATCGTCGCGAGCGGCGGCTTTGACGCCCAGCGGATCCGGGAGTTCGAGGACTCGGGCGTGCCGGTCGACGCCTACGGTGTGGGCTCCTCGCTCATCCGCGGGAAAAACGACTTCACTGCCGACGTCGTGCTGCTCGAGGGGCGACCGTGCGCCAAAGCAGGGCGCGGCTACCGTCCGAACCCGCGGCTCGAGCGCGTGGACTGACGAACCGGCGAGCATCGGCCGCCCCGCTATGCTCCCCGCCCGATGCTCGCCGCGATCGACCACGTCGGGATCGCAGTCGAGGACCTCGATGCCGCCCTCGCGGTCTACCGGGACTCGCTCGGGCTGCCCCTGGTCCACCGCGAGACAGTCACCGACCAGGGCATTGACGCTGCCCTTTTGGACGTGGGCGAAGGTCACGTCGAGTTGCTCGAGCCGCTTGCACCTGATACCACCGTGGGGAGGTTCCTCGCTCGGCGGGGTCCCGGACTGCACCACGTCGCCTATCGGGTGGCTGACATCGAGCGGGCCTTGAGTGACCTCAGAGAAGCCGGGATCCGGTTGATCGACGAGCGCGCGCGGATAGGCATCCGGGGGTCGCGGGTCGCGTTCGTGCACCCCGCCTCGGCCGGGGGCGTGCTGACCGAAATCGTGCAGCCCGCGGAGGATCGCTGATGGCGGAGCGGGAGCGGCCGCAACGGATCACGATCGGCTTCATCGGCGGGCAGGCGCTGGCAGCGCGGGTGCTTCCTGACGAGCTGACCAAGCTGCGCAATGCGCTCGGGTCCACCGGGTGGCATGACGTGGCGGCCGAGGATGGGACGATCGCTATCGATCTGGAGAAGGTCGCCTACGTGATCGCCGAGCACGAGGAGCATCGCGTCGGGTTCGGGACCTGAGCGCTGAAGCTGGAGCTTCAGGTCGTAGAGACGATCAGGACGTTGCAGCCGGCGCGGTGCGCGACCTTGTTGGGCACGCTCCCCAGCACTCGTCTCGCGCCATGCATTCCCCGGTTGCCCACCACGATGAGGTCGGCGTTCGTCTCTGAGGCGACCGAGAGCAGGGCATCGGCGGGTTCCTCCCGGCTGGGGTGGGTCTTGACCGGCACGTCCTTCAGCCGCACCGCGGCCGCAGCTTCCGCCAGCACCGCCTCCACGCGCGAGTCGGGGAGGGGCTGCCATACCTTGGCCGCGCCCTCGGGGGCGCCTGCGACGTGGGCGCCGTGGAGAGGCTTGTAGGCAGACACGATGTGGACCTCGGCGTCGAACGCCTTCGCCACGCGAATCGCCTCCTGCACCGCCTTCGCGGCGGTCTCAGATCCGTCGGTACCCACAACGATCACTTCGCCCATCTGGATCTCCTTCGATTAGGGCGGGACCCTACCATCCGCCCGGTCGCGGTTGTCGGGAGCGACAGCGCGGTGAGAGCCGACGCATCGATCGCCGGGTGGCGCAACGAACGTTTACGGTCCCGACCGTGCGCGCAGTCCTTGCTCGCCAGACCCGACGCGCTGCGGCCCTCGATCGGGCCGCTCTCGTCGCCGCCCGGACGCATCTGCACAATGCCGGCGCGGAGCGCTGGATCGCCGCCTACTCGCGGCTCGGGGAGCACGCCGCCTGCTGGCTGGCGCTCGGCGGCGGGGGAGCGCTTCTCGACCGCCAGCCCAAGCACCGGCCCCGATGGCTGCGGGGAGTTGGCATCGTCCTGGCCGCCTACGGCCTGAACTATGCGGTCAAGGTGATCGTCCACCGGCGGCGACCCGAACTGCCGGGGCTGCCGCCACTTACAGCCACCGTCTCAAGCCTGTCGTTCCCGAGCGCTCACGCGACGACCTCGTTCGCCGCCGCCCGCGCGTTCACGGGCCTGGTGCCGCCGAGCGCCGTGTATGCCCCAGCGGTCGCGTTTGCGGTGACCCGTCCCTATCTGGGCGTTCATTATCCGAGCGACGTGATCGCCGGCGCGCTGCTGGGGTCGGCGATCGCCGGCGCCTGGCCGCAGCCGTCGCGCCATCGCAGCGCCGCGCGCCCCAACGCGACAGATGCACCGGCGGCCGCGGGGCAACGACCGTGAAGGTAGGCATCGTCGGGCTCCCCAACGCGGGCAAGTCGTCGCTCTTCATCGCCCTGACCGGGGTGGCCGCGCAGGCGGCGAACTACCCCTTCACGACGATCGAGCCAAATGTGGCGGTGGTGCCGGTCAACGACCACCGGCTCGAGGCGGTTGCCGGCGCGGTGCACGCCTCCGAAGTGGTTGCCGACACCATCACCTTCCACGACATAGCCGGGCTGGTCGCGGGCGCGCACGCGGGCGAGGGGTTGGGCAATCAATTTCTCGCTCAGATCCGCGAGACCGACGCAATCGTGCACGTCGTCCGCGTCCACCAGAACCCCGAGGTGGTCCACCCCGAGGGGCGCATAGACCCCCTCGCCGACGCCGAGATCGTTGAGACCGAGCTGATCTACGCAGATCTCGAGCAGGCCGAGCGGCGGCTCGAGCGCGTGGCGAGAGCCGCTCGCGGCGGTGACCGCGGCGCGAGCGCGGAGGAGCGCTCGCTGCGCGAACTCGTCGAGGTGCTGCAGACGGGGCGGCCCGCTTCCGTCCTCGATGGCCCGGACGGGTTGCCCGAGGAGCTGCGCGCGCTCTCGCTGCTGACCGCCAAGCCTGTGCTCTACGTCGCCAACGTTGAGGAGGGGAGCATGGCAATCCCACCCGAGCTCGCGCGCCACGCCGCGGCGGCGGGCGCCGGCATCGTGGCGGTCTCCGCAGCGCTCGAGGCGGAGCTGACCGAGCTCGCTCCGTCCGAGGCGCAGGCGATCCGGGCCGAGTTCGGTTTGGAGCAGTCAACTCTCGAGACTGTGCTGCGCGGCGCGTTCTCGCTGCTGTCGTTGATCGCGTTCTTCACCGCCGATAGCGGCCGACCCGCTCACTCCTGGCACATCCGTCAGGGGATGTCCGTCTGGCGAGCGGCCGGACTGGTCCACACGGACATGCAGCGTGGCTTCGTTCGCGCCGAGGTAGCCCCCTGGCAGGAGCTCGTGGACGCGCGCGGGTACGCGGGCGCGCGGGAACGAGGCACGTTACGGATCGAGGGCCGCGACTACGCGGTCAAGGACGGCGACGTCGTCCTGATCAGGTTCTCGCCATAGCGCCTCGGCTCGCGATCGTGGTGCGACCTAGGCGGCGGCTGCACGCCGTAACCTGCTGCTCGTGAGCGGACAGTCAGCGCCCGGCCGGCTCACGGCGGACCAGCCGACCGCCAGCTGGGCTGCGGCGCGCACCAGACGAGGCTCCTGGCCAAAGCGACTCGCGGTGCTGGCGATCCTCTTGGTCGCGCTGGGCGTGCGCGTGTGGGAGGTGCAGCGGACCTCGCCGTACCGGCCGATCAACGACGGGCAGTCCTATCTCACGTTGGCCTCCCAGGTGGCCCACCACGGCGACTACCTCGACAACCACGCCCCCCGCTCGGGCGCCGGTGGATCGATCGGTCCCACTACCTATTTTCCGCCCGGATACCCCTACTTCCTTGCGGCGGTGGACCTGGTCACCGGTAACACCAGCGGCGGCGGCCAGGCCGTCCATGCCGCGCGGTTGGCGACGGCGGCTCTGGGCGCGGTATCGGTTGGGCTCATTGGCCTGGTCGCGTTTGAGGCGTTCGGGCTCGGCGTAGCGATGATCGCGATGCTGCTCGCGGCGCTGTACCCGCCCCTGATCGAGCTCTCGGGCACTCCGTATTCCGAGAACCTCCTCATCCCCCTCGAGCTGGCCGCGGTGTGGACCGGCCTCCGCGCGAGCCGGGCCGCCAATCCCTTCCCGCTGCTGGCTCTCGCGGGGATCTTTGCCGGACTGGCCACGCTGACCCACCAGAACGGGGTCGTGATCCTGCTGCCCCTGATCATCTGTGCCGTGCAGAGCGCGCGCCGGGTCACCGGGACCGGGGCACGAGCGGTCACCTCCCGGGGTCGAGGGCGCCGGTCGGCGGCGACGACGCTGGCCGGACCGGTGGTGCTGCTCGCGTGCGCGGCCCTGACGATCGCCCCGTGGACGATCCGTAACGCGATCGTGCTGCACCGCTTCATTCCGGTGTCCGATGAGATGGGGATCACGCTCGCGGGGACGTACAACCCTTCCTCGGCCGCAGACTCCCAGATTCCCTACCGGTGGAAGTACTACGGCGCCGTCCCAGCCTACGCGTCGATCGCCAGGGCGTCGCTGCATCTCACCGAGCCCGCGCTCTCGAGTCGGCTCACCACGGCCGCGTTGCGCTACGTCCGCAGCCATCCGCTCGCCCCGGCGGAGGCCGCCTACCACAACTTCCGCCGTTTGCTGGAACTCGAGGGGTCGGCCGCCTGGCGCATCTCGGGCGCGTCGATCGGGCTGAGCGTCGCGACCACGAGGATCGGCGTGTACGCGTTCTGGGTGGTCGCCGCGCTGGCGGTGGCGGGGCTCTTCACGCGCCGGGCGCGGCGGGCGCCTGACTGGTTGTGGGCGGTTCCGATCCTGCTCGCCCTGAGCGTGATCCTGGTCAACGCCGAGACACCCCGTTTCCGCGCCCCGATCGATCCCTACCTGATCATGCTGGCGGCGTGCGCCGCCGCCTCGCTGGCCGCGCGATTACTGCGCCAGCCCCGGCTACGGCGCGCGCAGCCGCGCGCGCATCCGGCGCGATGATCGCGGCGCGGTGAACGGGCCAGTCAGCCGCGCCATTCGCTGGGGACGAGCGCCGTGCGAGGCGGTCGCGGGGTTCGGGTCAGCGAGTCGAAGTGATCAAGTGCGGTGCCCGAGCCAAATGCCACGCAGGTGAGCGGCGAGTCAGCGCTCCAGACGCGCATGCCGGTCTCGGCGGCGACCAGCTCTGCAAACCCGCGAACCAAGGTCCCGCCGCCGACCAGCAGGATCCCGTCGCGGGCGATGTCGCTGGCGAGCTCCGGCGAGGTTTCCTCGAGCGTGTCGCGGATCGCCCGCATGATCTCGCGCAGCGTGGGTCCGATCGCCTCGCGCACCTCTGCGCTGGACAGCTCGATCCGCGTGGGCAGTCCTGTCAGCAGGTGGCGGCCCTTAACTTCGACCGCCTGCTCCTCCTCGCAGGGCATCGCCGACCCGATCGCGATCTTGATCGTCTCCGCCGTCCGCGAGCCGATCACGAGCTTGTGCACGGCGCGGATGTAGTGGCTGATCGCGTCGTCCATCTCGTAGCCGCCGACCCGCAGCGAGCGGTAGACAGCGATTCCTCCGAGCGTGATCACAGCCATCTCGCTCGTTCCACCGCCTACGTCGACGACCATCCGCCCCACCGGCTCCTCGATGTCGAGGCCGGCCCCGAGCGCGGCCGCGATCGGCTCCTCGATCAGGTGGACGCGCCGCGCGCCGGCCGCCAGCGAGGCCTCCTCGACCGCCCGCCTCTCGACTTCGGTCACGCCCGACGGAGCGCAGACGATTAGGCGGGGGTAGGCCCGCCTGCGGTCGAGCACCTTGCGGATGAAGTAGCGAAGCATTTCCTCGGTCACCTCGAAGTCCTCGATCACACCGTGACGCAGTGGCCGCGTGGCCGAGATCGTCGCCGGGGTGCGCCCGATCATCCGTTCGGCGTCAGCGCCCACCGCGTGCACGGTCCCCGTCTCGAGGTCCGAGGCGACGACGGATGGCTCGGAAACGACGATGCCCCTGCCCGCCACGTACACGAGCGTGTTCGCCGTGCCGAGGTCGATCGCCATGTCATGGACGCCGATGCTCGGGATCAGATGACGGCGGCTGGTGGTGGGATGCTGGATGCCCGTGTGCCGAAGCCTGATCGCGAAAGATTGCCAGAACTCCCGCGAAGCCGTCCTCGCTCGGAGCCGGCAACGCGCTCGGCTAGGCTCAGGCGCAGCGACATGAGAAGCTCCGCATGATCCTGCGCTACACGCGCCCCGAGCTCGCCAAGATCTGGTCCGATCGGGCGCGGTTCGAAGCCATGCGCCAGGTCGAGATCGCCGCCGCCGAGGAGCTCGAGGGCCCCACCGAAGCGGAGCTCGAGGCGATCCGCGGCGCCACCTTCACGGTCGAGGAGATTGCCGAGCGCGAGCGGGTGACCGAGCACGACACGGCGGCGTTCGTGGACGTCCTTGCCGCCTCGGCCGAGCCGGGGGGCCGCTGGCTCCATTATGGGCTGACGTCGAGCGACGTGCTCGACACCGCCCTCGCCCTGCAGCTCCGTCAGGTGGGGGATTTGATCCTGCCCGACTCCCGCCGTCTGGTGGAGGCGCTGGCCGCGCGGGCGCGCGAGCACGTCCACACGCTCACCGCCGGACGCACCCACGGTGTCCATGCCGAGCCGACCACGTTTGGGATCAAGCTGGCGTCGTTCGCCTTCGAAGCGGCGCGCAATGCGCAGCGGCTGGAGCGCGCCTTTACACAGGTGGCGGTGGGGGCGATCTCGGGGGCAGTCGGCACGTACGCCTCCGCCTCGCCCGATTTCGAGCGCCGCGTCCTCGATCGACTGGGGCTCGCGGCCGAGCCCGTCTCGACCCAGGTTGTCGCCCGCGACAGGCACGCCGAGTTGCTGCAAGCGGTCGCCCTTGCCGGCGCCGGCCTGGAGCGGCTCGCGACCGAGATCCGCCACCTCGCCCGCACCGAGGTGGGCGAGGTCCAGGAGCCCTTCCGCAGGGGGCAGAAAGGCTCGAGTGCGATGCCCCACAAGCGCAACCCCATCAAGGCCGAGCAGGTCACGGGCCTCGCTCGCGTGCTGCGCGCCAACGCTCAGGCCGCGCTCGAGAACGTGGCCCTCTGGCACGAGCGGGACATATCGCACTCCTCGGTCGAACGGATCATCATCCCTGACTCGACCACGCTGTTGGACCATCTCCAGCGTCGCGCGCTGGCGCTGGTCGAGGGGATGGTGGTCGACGCCGAGCGGATGCGCGCGAATCTCGAGCTGACGTATGGGGCGCTGTTCTCCCAGCGCGTGCTGCTGGCCCTGGTGGACAATGGCACGAACAGAGACGACGCCTACCGGATCGTCCAGCGGCTGGCCCAGCGGGCGGTCAGCGAGCGGATCCAGTTGCGCGAACTGCTGCTACAGGAGGGCGCTGTCGCCGGCCTGGACACCGCAGCGATCTTCGACTACGGCCCGTTCGTACGCTACGCGGAGGAGATCGTCGGCCGCTTGGACGCGATCGTGCCCGCGGACCGGGAGTCCGTGGCTGTGCCGTCGTGAGGCTGGGCGAATTAACGACGTATGGTGTCGTTAATTCGCCCAGCCCCCTAGACCGAGATGACGGTCCACATTAAACGCGTCTACGAGCCGCCGTCGACGCGGGAGGGCTACCGCGTACTTGTCGACCGCGTGTGGCCGCGCGGGGTAAGCCGGGAGGACGCGGTGCTCGGGGAGTGGGCGCGTGAGCTGGCGCCGAGTAAAGAGCTTCGCCAGTGGTTCGCGCACAAGCCCGAACGGTTTGAAGGGTTCCGCCGCCGCTACCGCGAGGAGCTGAGCGCTCACACCGGCGAGCTCGAAGCGCTTCGCAAGCGCAGCCGTCGGGGCACGGTGACGCTTCTGTTCGCCGCCCGTGACACGGACCACAACAACGCCGTGGTGCTGGCCGAGCTGCTGGGGCACTGAGACAGACTCTGAGCCTGGCGAACGGTCGCCGGGTTGGAGGCGCGATTCCCGGACTGCCATCGGGCGCGGTCGCTAGGATCGAAGTGCGACCATCGTCGACTTGCCTCGCCGCGGTCGCTGCCGCCTTCCCCCAACCTCACCCGCCGATGACTGCACTTAGTGATCTGCCACTGCTTGCCTCGGGCAAGGTTCGCGAGATCTACGACAGCGGCGACAAGCTGCTGATCGTGGCCTCCGACCGTATTTCGACCTACGACGTGGTCCACCCCAACCCGATCCCCGGTAAGGGAGAGGTCCTCACGGGGCTCTCGTCCTTCTGGTTCGAGCACACCGCGGACATCGTCCGCAACCACGTGCTCTCCGTGACCGCGGGCGTGCCCGACGCGGTGCGTGGGCGCGGCATGCTGGTCCGCAGGCTCGAGATGCTGCCGGTGGAATGCGTGGTGCGCGGCTATCTCAGCGGTTCGGGGTGGAAGGACTACCAGCGCACCGGGGCCGTGTGCGGAATAGGGCTGCCCGGCGGGCTGCGCGAGTCCGACAGGCTGCCCGAGCCCATCTTCACTCCCTCGACCAAGGCCACGGTGGGCCACGACGAGAACATCGACTTCGAGGGCGCGGTGGAGCTGGTGGGAGGCCGAGCGCTCGCCGAGAGGCTGCGCGACGCCTCGCTGGCGGTGTATGCGCACGCGGCCGACCACGCGCGCGAACGGGGAATCATCCTCGCCGACACCAAGTTCGAGTTCGGGCTTGATGGGCACGGCGAGCTGGTCCTGGGCGACGAGGTGTGCACGCCCGACTCGTCTCGCTTCTGGCCCGTCGAGGGGTACGAGCCGGGACGCTCTCAGCCCAGCTTCGACAAACAGTTCGTGCGCGACTGGGCCTCGTCCACCGGGTGGGATCGGAACCCGCCGGCGCCGGAGATCCCGGCCGACGTGGTGGCCCGCACGCGCGAGAAGTACTTCGAGGCCTACGAGCGGATCACCGGTGAGCCGTTCGAGGCATGGCTGCGCCGCACCAGGGGCTGATGCGTGCTCGCGTGCTCGTGCGGCCCAAGGAAGGGATCCTCGACCCCCAGGGCCAGACGGTCGAGCGGGCGCTGAAGGCGCTCGGCTTTGCGGGCGTCCGCAACGTCCACGTCGGCCGCATGATCGAGCTCGAGCTCGACGATCCACAACGGCTGCCCGAGATGTGCAACCGGCTGCTCGCCAACCCCTTGATCGAGGATTGGGAGATCGAGTACGGGGACGGCGCCGGCATGACGACCGAGGGCGCCGGCGCCGCGGCGAACGAGCGCGCCGGCGCCGAGGAGGTCCGGGGCGCGGGATGAAGTTCGGGATCGTGCGCTTTCCCGGCTCCTGCGATGACGTCGACGCGCTCCGGGCCGCCCAGCGGGTGGGCGACGCGGTCATTCTCTGGCACGCGGAGCGCGGCCTGCACGGCGTCGACGCGGTCGTGATCCCCGGCGGGTTCTCCTACGGCGACTATCTCCGTGTCGGAGCGATCGCGCGCTTCGCGCCCGTGATGGCGGAAGTCGCGGACTTCGCTGCGGAGGGCGGGCTGGTGCTCGGCATCTGCAACGGCTTCCAGGTTCTATGCGAGGCCGGGCTGTTGCCCGGGGCGCTGCTGCCCAACCTGTCTCTGCGGTTCGTCTGCCGACAGGTCGCCCTCGAGGTGGTGAGATGCGATACGCCCTTCACCTGCGCCTGCGAGACCAGCCGCGAGCTATCGATCCCGGTCAAGCACACCACCGGCCGCTACTACGCCCCGGCCGACCAGCTGCAGGAGCTGACCGCCGGCGGCCAGGTCGTCCTGCGCTACGGCGCCGGCCAGAACCCGAACGGCTCGATGAATGACATCGCGGGGGTCCGCAATGCGGAGGGCAACGTGTTCGGCTTGATGCCACATCCCGAGCACGCCGCCGACCCCCTCACCGGCTCCACGGATGGCCTGTTGATCCTCGAGTCGCTGCGCGCGCATGTCGACAGCCGCGTCCCTGTCTGAGGCTCCACGCCACCGCCGGCTCGGACTGACCGACTACGAGTACGAGCTGATTCTCGAGCGCCTGGGGCGCGAGCCGAACACGGTCGAGCTGGCGATGCTGTCGCTGATGTGGTCCGAGCACTGCGCCTACAAGCACTCGCGCAAGCTCCTGCGGCGGTTGCCGACGACGGGGCCACACGTCCTGCTCGGGCCGGGTGAGAACGCCGGCGCGGTCGATGTGGGCGGCGGTCTGGCGCTCGCGTTCAAGGTCGAGTCCCACAACCACCCGAGCGCGGTCGAGCCGTTCCAGGGTGCCGCCACGGGGGTCGGCGGAATCCTGCGCGACATTTTTGCCGTCGGCGCGCGCCCGGTGGCGCTGCTCGACTCACTCCGGTTCGGCGAACCGCAGCACTCGGAGCGCTCGCGCTACCTGCTCGGGCGGGCCGTCGCCGGCATCGGCCACTACGGCAACTCGATCGGCGTCCCGACCGTGGGGGGCGAGGTCTACTTCGAGCGCAGTTACGAGCAGAACTGCCTCGTGAACGCGATGTGCCTGGGGCTTGCCCCGCGCGAGCGGCTGATCCGCTCGGCCGCCGCCGGTCCCGGCAACCTGATCGTGCTGCTGGGAGCGCTGACCGGCCGCGACGGCATCGGGGGCGCCTCCGTACTCGCCAGCGCCGAGCTCGGCGAGGGCGACGAGGCCAAGCGGCCCTCGGTTCAGATCGGCGATCCCTTTGCGGAGAAGAAGCTGCTCGAGTGCTGCCTAGAGCTGCTCGAGCGCGGTCTGCTCGTCGCGCTTCAAGACCTGGGCGCCGCGGGTCTCACCTCATCTGTCTCGGAGATGGCCAGTAAGGGCGGCGTGGGCATCGAGCTCGATATCTCCCGCGTGCCGCTCAGAGAGCAAGCCATGGAGTCCTTCGAGATCATGATCTCCGAGTCCCAGGAGCGGATGCTGTGCGTGATCGAGCCCTCGAGACTCGACGACGTGCTCGAGACCTGCGAGCGCTGGGAGACGCTCGCGACCGCGATCGGCCACGTCAACGAGTCCGGCCGCGTGCGCGTGCTTGCCCACGGCGAGCTCGTGGCGGACCTCCCGGTCCACGTCCTTGTCGACGACTGCCCCCTCTACGACCTGAACCCAGAAGCTCCTCCAGCAAGGGAGCCGGCTGTTGGGGGAGCTACTACGGAGGAGGGGGCCGACGTCGGGCCCGCGCCCGGCGCCGGTCGCGTCGAGCCCGTGAGTCTTGAGGGCATGCGCGAAGGCGCGCTCCCTGGCGCCGGCGCGGGGCCGGACGTCGACACCTTGCTAGCGCTGCTTGCATCCCCCAACATCTGCTCCCGCCGCCCCCTGTTTGAGCAGTACGACTGGCTCGTGCAGTCGAGGACCGTCAGGCACCCCGAGCAGGCCGACGCGGCCGTGCTGGTGCTGCCCGACGGCTCCGGGATCGCGGTCTCGATCGATGGCAACGGCCGGCGCGTAGCCGCCGACCCCCGGCGTGGCGCAGCCGAGGCCGTATACGAGTGCGCCGCCAACCTCGCCTGCGTGGGGGCCGAGCCGCTCGGCCTGACGAACTGCCTGAACTTCGGCAACCCTGAGAAGGCGGCGGTCGCGTGGCAGCTGACCGAGGCGGTCGAGGGGCTTGCGCTGGCGTGCGAGGCGCTCGGGGTCCCCGTCGTGGGCGGCAACGTGTCGCTCTACAACGAGGCGCCGGCCGGGCCGATCTTTCCGACGCCGGTGGTTGGGATCGTGGGCAAGGTGCCGGATGTGACGCGGACGGGTCGCCTGGGCTTCGTGCGCGCGGGGGACGTGGTCGCGCTGGTCGGGCCCTTCGAGCCCTCGCTGGCCGGCTCTGAGCTGGAGAAACTCTGGGGCAGGCTCCCGCGTGGCCTCCTCCCCGACACGGACGGTGGCAGTGTCCGTGATGCGCAGGAGAAGATCCGGTCGGGAGTCCGCTCACAGGCGCTACAAAGTGCCCACGACATCGCCGAGGGGGGCGTCGCCGTGGCTCTGGCGGAGTGCTGCGTGGCTGGCCGGATCGGGGTCCAGGTGAAGCTGCCCGACGGACTGCACCCGTTCGCCGAGGCGCCCGGGCGGGGGTTCATCGTCTCGGGCTCGGCTCTTTCGCTAAAGGAGTGGGCGCAGGCGGAGCCGTCCGCCCCGTGCACCATCATCGGCGAGGTGCGCGGAGCCGTTCTCGAGATCGCCGAGCGGGTAAGCCTCGCAGTGAGTGAGCTTCAGGCCGGCTGGGCGGAGGGGCTGGCACCGTTCTTCTGATCAATGCATGCCGCGACCACTAGAATCGAACGTGACTGAAGCTGCTCTCAGCCGGATGTCTTCTCACACCGACCATCGCGACGGTCCACGCGACGAGTGCGGCGTCTTCGGGATCTACGGTCCCGAACATGACGTCGCCCGCCTCGCGTACTTCGCGCTGTTCGCGCTCCAGCACCGCGGGCAGGAGTCGGCTGGAATCGCGGCCGCGGCGCGCGGCGGGAACATGATGGCGATCCGTGACCAGGGTCTCGTGGCGCAGGTGTTCGACGAGCACACGCTCCAGTCGCTGGAGGGCGAGATGGCGATCGGCCACGTCCGCTACTCGACCACCGGCTCGTCGCAATGGCAGAACGCCCAGCCAGTCGTCCGCGACGACCGCCGCACGCTCGCACTGGCCCACAACGGCAACCTGATCAACGCGGTCGAGCTGTACGCCGAGTTGCGCGACGAGGGCGTCGAGTTCGCCTCCACCTCGGACTCGGAGATCATCGCCACGCTGTTGGCGCGGCACCCGGCAGAGCGGATCGAGGACGCCGTAGCGGATGTCGTCTCGCGGCTGCGCGGCGCGTTCTCGACCGTCGCGCTCACGGACGAGGCGGTCATCGCCTTCCGGGACCCGTATGGGCTACGGCCGCTCTCGCTGGGCGTGATCGAGCCACAGGACGACGTCAGGCCGCCGGCGTACTGCATCGCGAGCGAATCATGCGCGTTTGACCTGATCGGGGCACGCTACCTGCGCGACGTGCAGCCGGGCGAGGTGATCATCCTGACCGAGGGCGGCCTGCGCACGCGCACTGTCGGCGGGGCGCAGCGCAGCGCCCTGTGCGTCTTCGAGCACATCTATTTCGCCCGTCCGGACTCGAGGATGGGCGGCAACGTCCTCCAGGTGAGCCGCGCGCGCATGGGCGAGATCCTGTGGCGCGAAGCGCCGGTGGAGGCCGACGTGGTGATCCCCGTTCCCGACTCTGGCAACGCGGCCACCCGCGGGCTCGCGCGCGCGGCCGGGCTGCCCCAGGACGACGGCTTCATCAAGAACCGCTACGTCGCCCGGACCTTCATCCAGCCAGGACAGGAGCTGCGCCGGCACGGGCTGAGGCTCAAGTTCAACCCGCTGCCCGAGGTCGTCGCGGGCAAGCGGCTCGTGGTGGTCGACGACTCGATCGTACGCGGCAACACGACGCGCCAGATCGTGGCCATGCTGCGGGAGGCGGGGGCGAAGGAGATCCACCTGCGCATCTCGGCGCCGCCGATCAAGCACCCCTGTCACTACGGGATCGACATGTCCACCCGCGAGGAGATGATCGCTCACGGCCGCACGGTCGAGGAGGTGGCGGCGGAGCTTGGCTGCGACTCGCTCCACTACCTCTCGATGGAGGGCGTATACGAGGCGATCGGAGGCTCGCGGGAGGCCAGCGAGCGCACGCGCTCGGTCCACTGCGACGCGTGCTTCACGGGCTCGTATCCGCTGGCGGGGACCGAGGCCGCACACGGCAAGCACGCGCTGGAGGCGCAGCTGCCGCTGATCCGGGCCTAATCTCGCGGTGCGAGCCCGGGCATGAGTCTGATCTGACCGCATCGTGCGAATCGCGGTCCTGGCGTCGGGCGAGGGCACAAACCTTCAGGCCTTGCTAGATCGCGTGCACGGTCGGGACGGGATCGCGTTGGTCGCGGTGGCCTCCGACAAGCCCGGGGCGCGGGCGCTCGAACGGGCGCGTGCGGTCGGCGTGGAGTCCTCCGTCTTTCCGCTCGAGCGGTACGGCGACCGCGCGGCGCGCGACCGCGCGATGGCGACGTGGCTGGCCGGGCAGGGAGCCGAGCTGATCGTGCTGGCGGGCTACATGCAGTTGTTGAGCCCCGGGTTCCTACGCAGGTTTGACGGTCGCGTGATCAATGTCCACCCGGCGCTCCTGCCGGCGTTCCCCGGTCTGCGCGCGATCGAGCAGGCGCTCGACTACGGCGTCAAGGTCTTCGGCGTGACCGTCCATTTCGTGGACGAAGGGATCGACTCAGGTCCGGTGCTCCTGCAGCGGGCTGTCGAGTTGCCCAGCGCGCGCACCGTTGAGGAGGTGCGAGAGCGCCTGGCGCCGATCGAGCACGAGCTGCTGCCCGAGGCGGTCCGGTTGATCGCCTCGGGGGCGGTCCGGATCGACGCCGATAACCCCCGCCGCGTCGTGATTGAGCGATAGAGTCGCGCAGAGATGGACGCGGGCACCGAGCAGCTTCACGAGGCTGGACTCGACACCGCCGGGGAGGTGCGAGTTGCGCGGGCGCTGATCTCGGTCTCGGACAAGACAGGCGTCGTGGAGTTCGCCCGGGGCCTGAGCGGGTTGGGAATCGAGATCATCTCGACCGGCGGGACGGCCACGGCCCTGGCGGAGGCGGGGATCCACGTCCGTTCGATCTCGGACCTGACGGGCTTTCCCGAGATCATGGACGGCCGGGTGAAGACCCTGCACCCGCGGCTCTACGCGGGCTTGCTGGCGCTGCGCGACGACCCCGACCACGTGCGGACAGTCGAGGAGCACGATGTCGAGTTCATCGACCTGGTGTGCGTCAACCTCTATCCGTTCGAGCGGACAGCAGCCCGCCGGGACACCTCCGAGCGCGAGGTAATCGAGAACATCGATATCGGGGGACCGACGCTGATCCGTGCCGCGGCTAAGAACTGGTGCTACGTCGCGCCGGTCACAACGCCCGAGTCCTACGACGCCGTCCTGGACGAGCTGCGCGGGTCCGACCGGCGACTGTCGCCGGCGACGCGCGAGAGCCTCGCGGCGGAGGCCTTCGCGGTCACCGCCCGATACGACGCCGCGATCGCCCGCTGGTTCCAGGAGAAGCGTGACGACTTCCCCCCGCTGCTGGTGCGCGCCTACGAGAAGGTGCTCGAGCTGCCATACGGCGAGAACCCCCACCAGCGGGGCGCCTACTACGCCCAGCTCGGCGCTCCCACCCATCTGCTCTCGGCGGTCTCGCAGCTGGGCGGCAAGCCGCTTTCGTTCAATAACCTGCTCGACCTCGACGCAGCCCGGGACCTGCTGGGGGAGTTCCAAGTGCCGGCGTGCGTGATCGTCAAGCACAACAACCCGTGCGGCGTGGCGCTCGGGTCGGACGTGCTGGAGGCCTACCAGGGCGCGTTCGCCGCCGACCCACTGTCCGCATACGGCGGGATCGTCTGCCTAAACCGGCGGGTCGAGCGTCAGCTGGCCGTGGCCCTGGTGGACCAGTTCATCGAGGTTCTGTGCGCGCCCGGATATGACGCCGGCGCGCTGGAGGTCCTCCGCGCCAAGGAGAACATGCGCATTTTGGACGATCGTGAGGAGCGCTCACGAAGCCAGATCGAGGCCGACTTTCGGCAGGTCGCCGGAGGGATGCTGGTCGAGGATCGCGACACGGGTCTCGAGCAGCGGGAAGAGATGACCGTGGTCTCGGCCCGTCAGCCGACCGAGGCCGAGTGGAGCGAGGCGTTGTTTGCGTGGAAGGTGTGCAAGCACGTGCGCTCCAACGCGATCGTGCTCTCTGCGGGGTTGCGGACGGTGGGGGTCGGGGCGGGCCAGATGAGTCGCGTGGACGCCGTGAGGATCGCGCTCGAGAAGCACTCGGCCTTGGCTGACTCAGCTCGAGATGGGTCCATGCCGGACACTGAGGCCCGTCTGCGCGAGCGGATCGCGATGGCCTCGGACGCCTTCTTCCCCTTCCCGGACAGCGCCGAGCTGGCCACCGCCGCGGGAGTGACCGTCATCATCGAGCCCGGCGGCTCGATCCGCGACCCGCTGGTGATAGACGCCGTCGACAAGGCCGGCGCGGCGCTGATCTTCACCAGCCGCAGGCACTTCCGGCACTGAGCCGGCTTGGGACGAAGTGGTGGGCCGCCCGGGATTCGAACCCGGATCTCAGAGCTTAAAAGGCTCGTGCGTTGCCATTACGCCAGCGGCCCCGGCGTCTCAGAATAGTCAGGCCTGGCCCGGCCCGAGCTCGTAGGCTCCATACAATCGCCCCGAGGCCCCCATGGTCTAGTGGTCCAGGACGCCGGCCTTTCACGCCGGAGATCGCCGGTTCGAATCCGGCTGGGGGTACTGCGGAGAAGTCCTGCA
>JAFAPR010000019.1 GCA_019247075.1 Solirubrobacterales bacterium | reverse complement strand
AGCCGACTGCGCCGATGAGATATCCGTCGCGGTCTGAGAGGGGGCCTTACGCAGCGGCCAAGACGTGTCGGGGTACTGCCGGCTCTTGGCTCTTTTGGTGCCCGGCTTCCCTGGGTGGGGGTACGATAGGTCCCGGGAAAGGGGCCGACATGACGGTGATTCCTGAAACGGGGACGCGGCGCGAGCGTGGCTCGCCGGTACGGCCGTTGCTTGAGCGTGAGGCGGAGCTGGCCGCTCTGAGTGCCCTCATCGAAGACGCCCGGAGCGGCGACGGTCAGCTCGTGGTGGTCGAGGGACCAGCCGGGATTGGTAAGACACGCCTGCTGGTGGAAGCCCGCTTAGTGGCGACCGAGTTTGAGGTGTTGAGCGCGCGCGGCGGGGAGCTGGAGAGCGACTTCGCGCTTGGGATCGTGCGCCAGTTGTTCGAGGGCGCTCTCGCGACCGCGCCTGCGGATGCGAGGGCCGAGCTGCTTTCGGGTGCTGCGGCGCTCGCCGCGCCGCTGTTTGTGGTTGTCCCGAGCGAATCTGACGAGGCCATGACGGAAACGTCGTTCGCGGTGCTTCACGGCCTGTATTGGCTAGCGGCGAACTTCGCTTTGCGCCGGCCGACGCTGATCGCGGTCGACGATCTGCACTGGGCGGACGAGCCGTCCCTTCGCTGGCTGGGCTATCTAGCCAAGCGCCTTGAAGGGCTGCCTCTGCTCGTGGTGGCGGCGACGCGTTCGCCAGGGCAGGCGCACACGCCGGCGCTCGTGACTGAGATCCTGGCCGACCCGCTGGCGACCGTGATTCGGCCGGGCGCGCTTGGCCAAGCGTCGGCCGCGACGCTCGCCGAGGAGTTGTTTGGACTGCAACCCGATGAGGACTTCGCCGCCGCGCTGCGGGATGCATCCGGGGGCAATCCGCTCTACCTGGCCGCGATCCTTGACGCGGTCGCTCGCGAGCAGATCGCGCCGACGGCCCAGGAGGCGCCGCGCCTGCTGGAGGCCGGCGGTGAGGCCTTGGCACGCGGTGTTGCGCTACGTCTTTCTCGGCTTCCGGGTGAGGCAGTCGCTCTCGTGCAGGCTGCCGCGATCCTGGGGGACCAGACCGAGCTCGCGCTCGCGGCCTCGCTGGCGGAAGTTGACACGGCCGCTGCGCTCGAGGCCGCCGGCGCGCTCGTTCATGCCGATCTCCTCGAATGCGAGAACCCGCTCGCGTTCAGACACCCCGTCGTCCGCAGCGCCGTCCTCGAGGACCTGAGTGTCGCTGAGCGGATGCGACTGCAACGCCGCGCTGCGGAGGTCCTTCTCGACGACGGCGCACTCCCCGAGCAAGCCGCGACGTATCTGATGTCGACCGTGCGCGGTAGGGATGGCTTCGTCGTGGACACCCTTCGCCGCGCAGCACAACGGTCACTTTCGCAGGGAGCCCCCGAGGCAGCGATCGCCTACCTACGCCGCGCGCTCGACGAATCACCCGAGACGGCCGAGCGGCGTGAAGTGCTTGCCGAGCTGGGAATCGCCGAAACCCAGGCGTTCGCAAGCGACGATGCCGCGCTCCATTTGCGTCAGTCGCTGGCGGGACTTGACGACATTGCCCGCCGACCCGATCTGATCCTGGCGTACGTCAACGCGCTATCTGCTCAAACCGAGAGCACCCGCGAAGCGTTCGAGCTGCTGGAGCAGCTGAGCGATCGCTCGCGAAATGACCGTGGCTTGCACGAGCGAGTCGAGGCGCAACTCGTGATCGCGGCGCACTACGATCCCGCGCTCTATCCGGGCGCGCGGCAACGCTGGGACGGCGCCAGCGAGCGGGACGCCGCCGATCCGATCGAGGCGGGCACCCTGCTTGCAGCGGGTGCGTTCGAGGAGGCGCGCCGAGGAGTTCGCCCGGAAAGAGCGGTCGAGCTGGCCACCAGAGCGGTCGCCAGCAACATTTCAAGCACTAGAGAGCGGCTCTACTGCGTCGACGCGCTCTGGGCGCTGCTGCTCGCTGAGCGCTCCGATGAAGCACTAACGGCGATGGACGAGGCGCTGGAGCGATCTCGCCGCGGCGGCGATCGCCTGGCCTCGGCGGCCTTCTATTTATTCGGTGCGCGGCTGCGCGTCGACCGAGGAGAGCTTCTCGCCGCCGAGGAGGTCCTCACCGCGCCCGAAGTCGTCTCGTTTGCCGAACTCCCGCTGCCCTTCGGCTACCG
>JAFAPR010000006.1 GCA_019247075.1 Solirubrobacterales bacterium | reverse complement strand
CGTCTCGCGATCGGGGAGGGGCGGGAGTATGTGCCGCTGGTGCGCCGCTCTCACGAGCTCTGGCGCGAGCTTGAGGGGGAGACCGGTACGCAGCTGTTGACCGAGGCGGGGGTCCGTGATTCTCGCGCACCCGTCGAGCCCGTTTTTGCGTGAGACGTGGGCGTCGGCGTGTCATTACGAGATCGAACATCGGGATCTGAGCAACGAGGTGGTCCGTGCCCGCTTCCCGATGTTCGCGGTGGACGAGCAGACCGTGGCTTACTCCGAGCCCGAGGGCGGGTACGTCAGGCCTGAGGCGGCGGTCGCCTCGCAGCTACAGCTTGCCCGCGGGCGCGGTGCCCAGCTCCGGCTCGGGGAGCGAGTCAGACGCTGGACGGCGTCAGCAAACGGCATCGCGGTCACCACCGACCAAGACACATACGCTGCGGGGCAGCTGCTTCTGTGCGCCGGCGCATGGATCCGCGAGCTGTTCCCGGAAGGCCGCGAGATGTTCGCGGTCTACCGGCAGCTCTCCTACTGGTTTTCGATCCGGGAGGGATACCCGCAGCTGCGCGATATGCCGGCGTTCGTCTGGGACCTGGGCGGCAGCCAGCGGGGCTTCGTTCACCTCGACGGGTTTTACGGCTTTCCGGCCATCGACGGTTCCGGCGGCGGCGTGAAGGTAGCGGCGGAGTCCTACGAACGCACGACGGCGCCGGACGGCCGCCAGCACCCGGGGACTCAGTGCGAGATCGACCGAATGTACGAGCGGTGCATCGCGCCGTACCTGCCCTGGCTCGATGCTCGCCCGCTCAAGACCGTGTCCTGCCTCTACACATGCACCCGCGGCAGCCGGTTCGTGATCGACCGTCACCCCGAGCACGACTCTGTCCTAATCGTGTCCGCCTGCTCGGGGCACGGGTTCAAGCACTCAGCCGCGATCGGCGAAGCGGTCGCGCAATGGCTCACCGGGTGCGAGCCCGACATCGATCTCAGCGCGTTCAGCTTCTCGCAAGCGCTGCGCTAAGAGGCAGCCGCGAGATCATGGTGGTACGGGTCGCAGAGGCGACGGTAGCCTCGGCCGGGATGTTCGATCACGTCGCAATCGCCGTCGCGGACCTCGCTGCGTCTGAGCGCTTTTACCGCACCGTCCTCTCGGTGCTGGGCGCCGTGCCGAGTCACGCGGACGCCGAGCTCGTCGAGTGGGACGACTGGGACATCGGGACGACAGACCGCGAGCACCCCGTGACCCGCGGCCTGCACGTCGGCTTCCGAGCGCCGTCCCGAGCGGCCGTGGACGCCTTCTGGCAGGCAGGGATCGACGCGGGCTACCACGACGACGGCACGCCGGGCCCGCGCACGATCTACGGCCCGGACTACTACGGCGGCTTCCTGCTCGACCCGGACGGCAACAGCGCGGAGGCGGTGCACACCGAGCGCGAGCACCCCGTGCCCGACGGCCGCATCGACCACCTCTGGATCCGCGTTGGCGACCCCGGCGCGTCCAAGCGCTTCTACATGACGATCGCCCCGCACGCCGGGCTGCGGATCGGCGTGGACAGGCCGGACCAGGTCCAGATGGTCGGCGAGAACTTCAGCTTCTCGCTGATCGACGACGAGCGGCCGCTCACGGAGCACGTCCACCTTGCGTTCCCGGCGCAGGACGACGCGACCGTACGGGCGTTCCACGCCGCCGCGCTCGCCGCGGGCTACGAGGACCACGGCGGTCCCGGTGAACGCACCGTCTATCACCCGGGCTACTACGGCGCGTTCGTCCTGGACCCCGATGGGCACAACGTCGAGCTCGTCAACCACAACCGCTGAGGCATGGGACCCACCGATCGGCGAGAAGCAGCTGCCGCATACGGCTGGGCGCTGGAGAGTCGCCGCCGTAGGGCTCGCTCCGCTCGCCAGCGGGTCTACTCCTCCTCTTTCTTGGCCTGTGCCGACTCGGCCAGGCGCTTGATGGCTGCGAGCCGCTGCTCCCAGCCTGCGGCGACTTCGGCGATCGCCCGGCTTACTTCGTCAAGGCGGTCCAGGCGCATCGTGTAGCGCATCTCGCGTCCGTCCCGCCGGCCGTCCACCAGTCCGGCGCGATCGAGTACCGCGAGGTGTTTGGCGACGGCTTGGCGTGTCACCGGCAGCTCTCGGGCCAGTCTGGTGGCGGTCGCCTCCCCGAGCGCAAGCAGTACGTCGAGGAGCCGCCGCCGGGTGGGGTCACCGACGGCAGCCCACAAGACGTCGCTCTCGCGGCCAGCGGCGCTCTCGCTCAGACCGATACCTCCACGCTGGCGGCATATTTGGGGAGCTGCTCGAGGAACCCGCCCCACCCGCCCTGATGGCGCTCGACGAGCTGGGCTCTCTGCTCCTCGGTCCCGGCGACGCTGGCAAAGCCGCTCTCGACTACGCGCAGCACGGTGCCCCCGCCCTCGGCGCGCAACAGGAACTCGACGAGCGTCGAGTAGCGCTCCCGAGCGCTCGGGTCAAGCGCGCTCGGATCACGGTCAGGCTCCGGGTGTCACCCACCGAAACGCGAACCGCTGCGGTCGCTCAACCCGCTCGACTGTGCCCACCGCCGGCAGGGGTAGCCGATCAAACTGCAGCACCAACTCACCGCCCGGCCGCAAATCGACCTCGGCGGCTTTACACAGCCAGTGGGCGATGTGCTCCGGCTCGGTGACGACCGACCACACCGTCTCTATCGATGCGTCGATCAGGACCTCACGCTCGATGCTGTCGGGAACCATGAAGCAGCCTCCTTTGTTGACGTGCAACCGAATGTTGCGGGACATGCTAACACAAACCGCAACCAAAGGTTGCGGTTTGCTCGTTGACCGTCACCCGCCCCGTCGCGGGCGTCGGGCCAGTTGCGGGTGTGCTCCGCGACGATCCGAGCGAGGGGATCTCTTCGACGATCGCGTACAAATATGACCTGGTGGGCGCTAGCACGGCTGAACTTGGGGTTTTGCAAGCGGAGGCAGTCGCGCTGCTGCGCGAGTTGATCAGGATCGATACGTCCAATCCTCCTGGCCATGAGACCCCCGCCGCGCGGCTGCTGGCGCGCTACCTAGAAGACAACGGCGTTGAGTGTGAGCTGGTCTCTCGTGATCCCGCTCGCGCGAACCTAGTCGCGCGTGTCCCTGGCCGCCGCAGCGAGGCGCCATCGCTAATGCTGCTCGGGCACACCGATGTGGTGCCGGCGCAACCGGAGCGCTGGCGCCGTCCCCCCTTCGCGGGCGAGCTCGATGATGAAGGCTATGTGTGGGGGAGAGGCGCGCTTGACATGAAGAACGAGGTCGCCACACGCGCGGTGGCCACCGCCGTGATCGCCCGCTCAGGCGAGCCGCTAGACGGCGATTTGGTGTTCGTCACGGTCGCTGACGAGGAGGACGGGACCACTGGCGTGGGGATGTCGTGGCTGGTCCATGAACGCCCTGATATGGCGACCGCCTACGTGCTCAACGAGGGCGCCGGCGAGCGTTTGGAGCTAGCCGACGGCCGCGCGGTGGTGACGATCTCCGTGGGGGAGAAGGCGGCGGCCGCCGTCCGGATCACTGCACTGGGCACCCCGGGGCATACCAGCATGCCCTATGACGTCGTTCACGCGGTTCCTGTCTTGGCCCAGCTAATCGAGCGCCTTACCAGGTATCGTCCGCGGCGCCGGCTGCTGCCCGCGACGCGCGCGCTGCTCGAGCAACTCGTCGGGCCGATCGACGAGGTCGACGCAGCACTTGGCCAAGCGACCGCCCTGCACCCGGCGCTCAAGCAGCTGCTCGAGCCGCTGTTTAGTACCACGATCGCACCCACGCGCCTGCATGGGTCCGACGCGCTGAACGTGCTGCCAGGCCGCGCCAGCGTCGACTGCGACTGCCGGCTGCTGCCCGGCAGCACCGTTGACCAGCTGTGCGAGGAGCTCGAGCTGGCGCTCGGCACCGACCTGCCTTATGAGCTCGAGGTGCTCGATGCGCCCGTCGGCGGCACGATCTCCTCGACCGACTCGGCGTTGTTCCACGCATGCGCGGACTTCCTCCACGCCACCGACCCGGACGCGATCTTGCTGCCGACACTTTGCACTGGCTTCACGGACTCCCATTACCTGCGTGCCGCGTTCGGGTCGGTCGCATACGGGTTTTGGCCTTCGTTCTCCACCCCATACGAGGTCTGGTCGAGCACGGTGCACGGCCACAACGAACGCGTGCACGTCGACGATCTCGCCCACGCGACCGCATTTCAGATTGCCGTGTGCCGAGCGTTGCTCAAACAAACGGGCCCCTAGCCGCACGAGCAGCCCCCGGCTCGGCCGACGGTCGCTCATCCACGCCAACACCGCGCATCTCGACAACTGCCCCGTTCGGCTGGCGACGGATGGGTCGTTGCGATACTCGGCGGATGCCCCACCACATCAGCGGCCCGAGGATCGACGTAGACGGCCTCGAGGATCTTGCGCCGCTCTGGATGGAGCTGCATCGCCACCACCGCACCGTTTCCGAGTATCGAGCGTTGGTGCAGGACGTTGCCGCATCGTGGCAGCGACGGTTGGCCTGGTACCGGCGTCTGCTCGAGGGTGGCGCCTCGTACCTAACGGCGAGCGACGACGAAGGGCGCCTTATCGGTTATGCAATGGTCGCGATCGAGGCCGGACCAGACGACACGTTCGAAACAGAACAAGGCACGGGGGAGATCGTCACGCTCGTCGTAACCGAAGCCCGGCGCTCGACCGGCGTCGGTCAAGCGCTACTTGGCGCCGCAGAGGGGATCGCTCGGGATCGGGGATGCGACACCGTGAAGATCGCGGTGATGGCTGGAAACGGGCGTGCAGGAGCGTTCTACGAAACTCACGGATATTCGGGCGCTGAGCACGTCCTCTACCGGCGCTTGAGCGACCCGGCAGCCTGACCGTCAACCGTGGGGCTTCGGCTAGGCCTCTGCTAATGATGTCGAGAGGCTATCTGCCAGGAAAACGCTAGCGGCGAGCTGGCGGTCAGGTCGATGGCGGGCTCGACTGTCGAATACGACTGCACGTTGTCTTTGAATACGGCTCCGCCGCCGTTGAACTGGCGGAACTGGTCGATGCCGTTCGTCGGGCAGCGGCGCATGTGCTGGACGAAGCCGGTGGCCGCAAAGGAGTTGGGGCCCTCGACCAGGGCGCCCCTCAGTACGGGCGGCGAGCCATCGAGCGAACCGACCAGGTTGGCGACTTGGTGCTGGGGGCAATGGGGGAAGGTGGTGCCGTCGCCGATGATCAGCGACACGCCCCAGGCGTTGACGCCCAGCAGGTTGTCGAGCCAGTGGACGCTCCAGGCTAGGTATCGCGAGCTATGGGTGAGGGCCGCGTACTCGCTGGCCTCCACCGAAAGCCCCGCGAGGTGCGAGCCCGTGTCATAGGTGTTCCACGGGAAGCCCGCGCCGAAGGGGTCCTTGCGCGCCTGGGCGACGGCGGCGTGGAGCTGCCTGCGCATGCCATGAAGCAGCATGGCCCTGGTCACCGCGAGCTTGCCCGGATTCTTTGCGCGCTGGATCGCGCGGTAAAGCTCGTAGTTGGCGAGCCCGCTGACGTCGTAGAGATTGAGAGTGTCGCCAGGGTGCTCATGGGCCATGTAGGCGCGCCCAGCTCGCCGCCTGGCGCAGGTAGTAGGTCGGGTTCGTCCGGGGCAGCCCGAGCGGGCGGGGTTTTTCGGTGAGCGCCGTGGCGAGCTCGGTGGCTCCCAGTTCGAGATCGTCGCGCCACTCGGTCTCGGGGTAGAAGCCGTAGGGGACGGCGGTCACGAGTCGCTTCGGGTGGGTGTTGGCGAGCGCGTACACGTGCTCGGCGGCTTTGAGGCACCGGCTGCCAAAGCGGGGTCCTTGGCGCGGAAGACCTTGAAGCAGAGGGCGAAGGCGGCCGCGTCGCGGCCGGCGAGGTTCGGGCTTACGGGTGAGTTTGGAAGCCCTGCGGGAAAGACCGGGCGGTGACGGATGTAGCGATAGAGCGGGTTGTTGCCGCCGTAGTGGTCGTCGGCCTGTGGCAGGCGCCAGATGTCGTGGTCCGAAATCGCGTGCCTGTTTCCGGCGCCGATCCCCACCTGGAAGTACATCGTGCGTGTGTGGTCGTCCCACATGTGGAGCAACCAATTCAGGCCGAAGCGCGCCTCGTCGGTGAAGTTCGAGCGCTTGGCTCTTGAGCCCATCTCGGTGGGGAAGTCGCTGACGCCGGTGAGCATCAGGTCGACCGTGTAGCTCGTCGTCTCGA
Source organism: Solirubrobacterales bacterium (assembly GCA_019247075.1). Classification (GTDB taxonomy): domain Bacteria; phylum Actinomycetota; class Thermoleophilia; order Solirubrobacterales; family Solirubrobacteraceae; genus Palsa-465. Next base: position 4,820 of record JAFAPR010000006.1, on the reverse strand, counting down.
CGAACTTCAGGTAGTCGCCCGCGTCCCACCAGCCGCCAGCCGCGTCAATGAATTGGGGCAGAGCGTTCAGGCTCCCCTTGAAGTTGCCGTTGCCGTTTGTCTTCGGCGGCAGGTAGGTGCGCGCGTGGCGATCGTTGAGGTGCCCGGGCGCGGTCCTCAGCGGGGAGCGGATGAAGTTGGGCCCGTCGCGCTCGTTCTCGTAGAAGGAGAGGGCGTTGGCGAGGGCTTTAGCGTAGCGGGCCTGCGCGCTTGCGATCCGGAACGGCGGCGAGGTCGCTTTGGCGGCGGTGACCTTGTACGTGCCCCGATGGGCGAGCTTCCCGAAGGCAAGCAGGTAGACGTAGCGGTAGGTCGTGTTGACCGTACCGATCGAGTGGCCGATGGTGCCGCTCACCACGGTCTGGCCGTGCGCTTTCTGGACCGCGAACGCCTTGCCAGTCTCGGGGGTCGTGCTGATCAGGTAGGCGTGCTTGGGCGCGTTGGGGGCGTAGCCGAACTGGTCTACGCGGATGTAGGCCTTCGTCTTCGCCTTTGTGAGGTTTCCGGTGAACGCGGCTGTTGCCAGGAGCAGCGCCGCGGCCGCGAGAACCGTGGTTGCGGCGATCGTGGCCCTGGTCACGAGGATATGTTTGCGCGCCGGGGGCAAAAGTGACCAGGCCGAGTGGTACTCGCGCGGTGAAGTACTCGATCGTTATGGTAGAAGCGGGCGTGGGTCGAAGGTCACCCGGATCCGGGTAATGCGCCCAGCTTCGACGTGACTCCAGTTGACGATTGTCTCCTCGATACCCCGCGTGGCTCCCAGGGCCCCATCGAAGGCAACCTCGTCGTGAACCAACGGCCGTACCCGCTCGATGTCATTGCTCTTCCAGGCCTCGAAGTAGGCGGCTGCGACGCTGGCCGGCGAGTCGGTCGATCCAGTCATAGGCGGATCTTGGCAATCAAACGGCTGAACTTAATCGCCCCCGCCGTGCCGTGGTGACACCGCGATCGCTCCACGCCTACAGTAAGCGCCGCGTCGAGCTGCTCGCCGAGGCTGGTCAAGCCGGTGGCGAGGCGACAGTGTTGACAAGACCGGTTCATGGGGTAGCAGGTGTGTCCGATCTCGACAACGACGCGCTCAGCGGCTTGGAAGGCTGGTAGCGTGCGTGCGTCAGGTTGGGCTGTCCAACGTCATGGTGCTCGCGCTACAGGCTTTGCTCTCGCCATCGCCGACGCTCGCAGCACGACCCAAGGCCGGAGGAACGATGGCTACCGCAACCGTCAAGTGGTTCAGCAAGGTCTCATGCGACGCCGAGAGCAGCGCGAGGGGGCCCCAAGCCGTCAACACCCAGCCGGTTTAGCGATTCGTGCGATCACCGCGAGCGATCGACGGGTGCTCGGCGGTCGCCGGTGAAAGGTGTGGTCGCCATGGTCGCCGGGTGATCGCAAAGTTATGGTTGTCCGATCCTAGGAGGACCCAGGGCGCGGATGGGGGACTACCGGAGCAGTGGTGTGAGCGGAAGGCGTAGCCCGGAAGGGGCGTTCTGGCGCGAGCCGCTTGCCTCGTACGCGCACCCGCGCGTCGGCCGCAGCGTGCTCGATCTTGCGACCTCGATCGTGCCGTATCTGGCGCTGTCAGTGCTCATGTATCTGGCACTCGACGTTTCTTACTTGCTGACGCTGGCGATCGCCGTGCCAGCCGCCGGCTTTCTGCTGCGCACCTACGTCGTGTTTCATGACTGCACGCACGGCTCTTTCCTGCCGTCGCGGCGCGCCAACGAGTGGCTGGGCGTGGTGCTCGGGCTGGTGGTCTACTCGCCGTTTGTGAGCTGGAGACACAACCACGCGGTCCACCACGCCACCGCCGGCGACCTCGATCGGAGGGGGGTGGGCGACGTCGTCACGCTAACCGTGGCCGAGTACAGGGCGCGATCGTGGCGCGGACGGCTCGGTTACCGTCTGTTTCGCAATCCGGTGGTGATGTTCGGCCTCGGCCCCCTGTACGCGATGGTGTTCCAGCCGCGGCTGGTGTCGCGCTCGGACCGGCCTCACATCCGGCGCAGCGTGATTGGAACCGACGTCGCGGTCGTAGGCCTGGTCGGAGCGCTGTGTTGGCTGATTGGCTGGCGCGCGTACCTGCTGATCGAGGTGCCGACCGCGTTGCTCGCCGGATCCGCCGGCGTGTGGCTGTTCTACGTCCAGCACCAGTTCGAGCACACCTACTGGCAGAGCGCCGACGGCTGGAGCTACGCCGACGCGGCGCTGCGCGGCAGCTCGTATCTGAAGCTAACGCCGGTGTTGCAGTTCTTCACGGGGAACATCGGGCTGCACCACGTACACCATCTCAACGCCCGCATCCCCAACTACAACCTGCAGCGCGCTCATGACGAGAACCGGTTCTTCCACGACGTTCCGCCGCTCTCGCTGTGGGACGGGCTACGCACGGTGCGGCTCAAGCTCTGGGACGAGGAGCGCGGGCGACTGGTGACCTTCGCTCAAGCTCGCGCGGGTGTTGCGGAGGAAGCCGGCGTCACGCCTGGGGTAGCGCCCTCTGCGCCCAGCGCGATGTAGCTGACCGCCTTGGGGGCGCATGGCTGACCGCGAGGAGCTTGAGTTCACATATTCGCTGATCGACCGCATCTTCCGGCTCAGCATGGGAGAGCTCGCGGACTTCAGCGGGGCGAAATACGACGGCGATTTCTCGCTCACGCTCGAGCAGGCCCAGCGTCGCAAGCACGAGTACGTCTGCGAGCAGATCGGCATCGCGCCGGGGCGACGCGTGCTCGATCTGGGGTGCGGATGGGGCCCGCTGCTCAATTTCATCCGCGAACGGGGCGCGACCGGCGTCGGAGTGACACTGTCCTCCGCGCAGGCGGCGGCTTGCAGGCGCCATCACCTTGACGTCCACCTCTACGACGCGCGCCAGGTGAGTCGCAATACGTTCGGGGGCTTCGACGCCGTGGCAAGCCTGGGAGCCTTCGAGCACTTCTGCTCGCTTGCGGAGCACCGCGCGGGACGCCAGGAGGAGATTTACCGTGGGCTCTTCGCCCGGATCGCTGGGCTGCTGCCTGCCCGCGGCCGCTTTTACCTGCAGACGATGGTGTTCGGGCGCAACATGATCCCCCTCGAGACGCTCGAGCAGGTGGACGTTCACGCCGAACGTGGCTCGGACGCCTGGTATCTGGCGCTCATGGGCCGCCAGTTTCCGGGCTCCTGGCTCCCCCTAAGCCAAGAGCAGATCGCGCGCTGCGCCCAACCATATTTCCACCTTGTCTCAAGCGTGAGCGGCCGACTCGACTACCTTGAGACTATCCGGCAGTGGCGCCGGCGGTTCGCGGAACCTAGCCTGAGCAAGCTGCTGCTCAAGCTCGCCCTGGTGCCCCGCTGGCTGACCAGCGCCGACTTCCGCCTCGCCTTTACATCCGGCGTGAGCGCCAACAGCGTCTGCTTCGAGCGAGAGTTAGTCGACCACTACCGGCTCGTGTTTGAGAAGGCGGTCTGAGGCCGACTCACCCGCAGCGCGGACATTCGGCTCTTGACGCCGACCGCGGTGTACAACTCCCGGATGGACGGCCGGTCCTTTAGCGCGGTAGTGCTCTCCGGAGTGCTTACAGGCAGCGAGCTGACCTCGTGGGGCATCGTCCACCCGACGTTGTGGAAGCTGGACCACAGCGACCAGGTCCGCGCCGAGAAGCTGGTGTACAAGCGGTTCGGGTGCATCGATCCGTTCCTTATGACCGCAACGACCGCGGCTTGTTTCGCTGCTGCGTCTGGCCTGCGCGGCAGATCAGCAACACTGGCCCTCGCCGCCGGCGGCTGCTACACCACGATGCTCGGGATCACGCTGGCCGGAAATATGCCGATCAACCTTCGCGTCTTGCGCTGGGACGAACAGCGCGGAGACCCGGAGGAGTGGCGCCGATTGCGCCGACGTTGGGACCGACTCCACAGCATTCGGATTCCGCTCGACGTAGCCGGGTTCGTCCTAATCGCGCTCGCGGCCCTGCGCGCATAGGCGTGGGCCGGGTCGGTTACCGGTAATGCGAGGTCGACGGTGACGTACCCGTGTCCTTGATCAGCCCGGCGACGAGTGCTTTCAGATCCCCAGCGCTTCGGCCACGATCTGCGCGACCTTGCGGCCCGAGTACTGCTGCTGCCCGGTGATCAGCCGCCCGTCGCGGACCGTGAACGCTTTGAACAAGCCGCCGTTGATGTAATTGGCGCCGCGCTGCTTGAGCACGTCCTCGACACGCCAGGGCATCACCTTCTGGCCGACGAACGTGTCGCTGAACTCCTCCTCCACATTCGCAAATCCGGTCACCGTCTTGCCGTCGACGAGGTACGACCCGTCCGAGAGCTTCAGGTCGACCAGCGCGGCGGTGCCGTGGCAATAGATTGCCGTCGGCTTCTCGGACTCGTAGAAGTGACGGATTGCGGCTTTGAGATCGTCGTTCTCGCGGAAGGTGAACATCGGCGACTGCCCGCCGGCGACCATGATCGCGTCGAAGTCATCGAGATCGAGGTCGGACAGCTTGGGAGTGTCCTCCAACAGCGCCATCAGCTCGGGTGTGTTGACGAAGCCCATCGTGATCAGGTCCTCCGCCGACCACTTCGACTCGTCCCGCGGGTCACTGAGCGAGTCCATCTCGACCTTGCCGCCATCGGGGCTGGCGATTGTGACCTCCACGTCTCGCTCCGTGAGCTCGTAGTACGGGTGCGTCAGTTCCGCGCCCCAGAACCCGACCGGCCAGCCCATGGTCGTCGAGCGCGACGGGTTCGCGACCACGATCAGCACCTTCTTCGGCGTCGATGAGACCACGTCGACGCGCATGTGATGGTCG
>JAFAPR010000001.1 GCA_019247075.1 Solirubrobacterales bacterium | reverse complement strand
CTATTTCCTGATCACCACGCCGTCGCAGATCCCGCCGCACTGGTGGGGACCGTTTGCGATCTGGAAGGGCGGGCTCGGGATCTGGGGCGGGATCGCGGCGGGCGTCGCGGTGGGTCTCTGGCGCGTCCACCGAAAACACATGCCGCGCGCGCACATACGCGTGCTCATGGACTGTGTCGCGCCGGCGTTGCTGGTCTCCCAATCGATCGGCAGGATCGGCAACTACTTCAACCAGGAGCTGTTCGGTGCTCCCTCCAAGCTGCCGTGGGCGCTCGAGATCTCCCCCGCCCACCGGCCCCCGGGGTACCTGCAGTACGCCACCTTCGAGCCGACATTCCTCTACGAGCTGGTTTGGAACCTGCTGCTGGCGGGCTTCCTCGCCTGGCTTGTGCGCCGGCACCGCGAGAGCGTCCGCCCGCCGGGCATCTTCGCGCTGTACGTCGCCGGCTACTCGGCCATGCGCATCTTCGAGGAGACGCAGCGGATCGACTACTCCAACTACTTCCTCGGCCTGCGAGTGAACTTCTTCATCGCATGCATCCTGTGCGCGATCGGGTTGCTCTGGTTCGTCGGCGTCCAGCTCGGCTGGCATCCGTGGTATCGGCTGCTCGGGAAGGAGCCTCCTCCAACCGAACCCATCGCGGCCGCGACGACGGTCGCCGCCGCGCAAAGGCCTCCCGCGACACCGCGGCCGCAACCGGCTGCCGGCCGTCGAGCGCGCCGCTCGCGAATTCCGGGCTGACGCTGGGCGGCCCGGGGGCGACCTTACCCGTGGGCGGCCCGCGCCCGCTTGCGCATCGCTTGCAGCTCGCTCCAAGGGCGAGTGTTGGCGACGTGCGCCGCGGTCAGCCAGGCACGCCGTGCGGTGGCTACGCCATAGCGCGCGACGCCGAATCCGCCGACGCGGTGGGCGTCGGTGTCGATCACGAGCATCACGCCCGCCGCCGCGGCGGCGCGAGCATGCAGCTCGCCGAGGTCGCGGCGGTCGGGGTTGGCGTTGATCTCGAGCATCGTCCCGGTCCGCGCTGCGGCCTCGATCACCCCCTCCAGCTCGACCTCATAGGGAGGGCGCCGCTCGATCTTGCGTCCCGTCGGGTGGCCGATCGCGTCAACCAGGGGGTGCTCGATCGCGCGCACGATCCGCTCGGTCATCGCCTCAGCGCTCATGCGAAAGGATGAATGGACGCTCGCTACCACCCAGTCAAGCTCTTGCAGCAGCTCGTCGTCGTAGTCCAATGAACCGTCAGGCAAGATGTTGACCTCGCTTCCCGCCAGCAGCTGAATCCCCTCGATCTCCGTGGCATGCACCGCCTCTATCTGCTCCCGCAGACGGTCCGGCGCTATCTGATCACCGAAACCGAAGGTCGCCGAGTGATCGGTGATCGCGAGGTACTCGTAGCCGGCATCGCGGGCCGCCCGCGCCATCTCGGCGATCGAGGCAGTCCCGTCGGAGGCGTCGGTGTGGCAGTGCAGGTCGCCCCTGAGGTCTCCGCGCGCAACCAGCTCGGGCAGCTCGCCGGCCGCAGCGGCCTCGAGTTCGCCGCGATTCTCGCGCAGCTCGGGCTCGATGTACTCGAGCCCGAGCAGTCCGTAGATCTCGGCCTCGGTCGCGCAGCGGTGCGTGACGCCGGTGCTGTCCTCGAGCACCCCGTACTCGGACACGTGAAGCCCTTTGCGCACCGCCATTTCGCGCAGGGCCATGTTGTGCTGCTTGGACCCCGTCAGGTGCTGGAGGAGGTTGCCGAACTGGTCGGGCGCGACGATGCGCAGATCGACCGCGAGCCCGGTGTGGAGCCGCAACCTGACCCCAGCGCTTCGCGGCGTCTGCGCGGCTTCAACCAGGTCGAGGCCGGCGGCGGCGTGCGCGAGGGCCAGGGGGTCGGCGGCCGTCGCGATCAGGTCGAGGTCCTTGACGGTCTCGGTCATCCGCCGCGCCGAGCCGGCGATCTCCACCTGCTCGGCGGCGGGGTGCGCGCGCAGCTGCGCCACCAGCCGCTCTCCGACCTCCAGCGCGTGGTCGAGCACGTCGCGAGCGGGCGAGTTTCCAGTCGGCCTGGTCTCGAGCGAGCGCAGGATCGTCGCCTCGGCCTTGGCCCCGAAACCCTTGAGCTGCTGGATCCGGTGCGTCTCGGCAGCCTCGCGCAGGGCGGCCGGCGAGTCGACGCCGAGCTCTTCGAATAGCCGGCGGGCCCGTTTGGGGCCAAGCCCCGGCAACCTCATGATCTCGAGCAGCCCGGGCGGGAACTTCGCTCGTAGCTTGACGGCGGCCGGGATCGCGCCTTCGTCTGACAGCGCGACCACCTTCTCTTGGATCGTGCGGCCGATTCCCGGCAGCTCGGTGGCGCGGCCCTGGTGCGCGAGTGCGGCGACGGAGGTGGGCGCCTCGCGGACGGCTTTGGCGGCGTTGCGATAGGCCACCACGCGATGGACGATCGCCCCGTCCAGCTCGGAGAGGTCCCCGAGCTCGTCAAGCGCCGCGGCGATCTCGCGGTTAGTGGGCTCAGCCATTGGGGAGAGCGTACTTCGAGCGTAGGGTGCCGGATTGCACGCTATACTTTTTGAAGCACACCCAGTCCGAAAAGGAGCACCGATGGCAGGAACCGTCACCGAAGTCACCGACGACAACTTCCAGGCGGAAGTACTCGAGGCCGAGACCCCCGTGCTGGTCGACTTCTGGGCGCCCTGGTGTGGGCCATGCCGCATGGTCGCGCCGGTGGTCGAGGAGATCGCAAACGAGCGCGCGGACAACCTCAAGGTGGTCAAGCTCAACATCGACGAGAACCAGAACACCGCCATGTCCTACGACGTGATGTCGATCCCGACGCTGATCGTCTTCAACCGCGGCGAGGTGGTGAAGAAGGTCATCGGTGCCTATCCGAAGCGCAAGCTCGAGAAGGAGCTGGAGCCGGCACTGGTCTAGCGCCTTGGCAGTGCCTTGCTAGCGCGAAGGCCTAAGGGGCGGCGCCCGAGACCTTCGCCAACCACACTGCAAGCTCCCGGCCGTCGATCCAGAAGGAGCTTGTCGCCCCCTCGTCCCGGACGCCCGCGCGACCGTCGCGCTGGTCATAGCTGAGCACCACCGCGAGCGTCTCGCCCGCGATATTGGACTCGTAGGTCCGCGCGGCTGCCATTAGATCCGCATCGCCAGCGAGCGTCAGCGCGATCCGATCGCTCACCTCGAGACCCGCATCGCGGCGCACCGCCTGCACGGCGTGAACGATTTCCCTTGCCCATCCCTCGGCCTGCAGATGGTCGTCCAGCGACAGCTCGAGCGCGACCGCGTGCGACCCCTCCCGCTGCACCTGGTAGCCCTCCACGGGCCTCATCGCGAGCACCAGATCGGCGGACTCGAGCTCGTGCTCGCGCCCACCCACCGACACCGCCACCGGGCGCCCCTCGCGCACAGCGGCCGCGACGCGGGCGCCGTCGAGCCCCGCGACCGCCGCCGCCACGGTGGGCATCTGCGGCCCGAACCGGGGCCCCAGTGTGCGGTAGTTGGGCTTGACCTCGAGGGTCGAGAGCTCGTCAGCCGCCGAGACGAACCGCAGCTCATGCACGTTCAGCTCTTCTCGCACCAGTGCGCCGTGCCGCTCGATCGCGTCCCGCTCCTGGCCCGATGCGACGATGATCGCCGCCCGCAGCGGCTGGCGGATCTTGAGCCGCGCCTGGGCCCTGGCCGCGAGACCGAGACGGACAGTCTGGCGCGCGGTGGCCATCGCCTGCTCGAGTCCGAGCTCGCGCTCGCCGGCAACCGGGAAATCGGTCAGGTGGACGCTCGGAGCTGAGCCGTCGAGGTTGTCGTAGATCTCGTCGGCAAGAAAAGGGCAGAACGGGGCGAGCAGCTGCGCCACGGTCACCAGGCACCGCTCGAGCGTCGCGAAGGCGGCTTCCTCGCCATCCCAGAACCTGCGCCGTGACCGCCGCACGTACCAGTTCGAAAGCTCATCCACGTACACCGAGATCGCGCGACCCGCGGAGGTCGCGTCATAGTCGTCGAGAGCCGACCGCACCTCGGCGATCGTCGCTTGCAGCCGCGACATCAGCCAGCGATCAAGGTCCGAGCTCGGCTGTGCACGAGCGCTCGCACGCGGAGCGACGCCGTTGGCTTCCGCATACAGCACGAAGAAGTAATACGTGTTCCATAGCGGCAGCAGGAACTCCCTGACCGACTCCTCGATCGTCCCCATCGAGAAGCGGTACCCGGCCCAGGGCTGGCGCGAGGTGAAGAAGTACCAGCGCAAGGCGTCGGCGCCAAAGCGCTCGATCGCCTGCCACGGATCGACGATGTTCCCCAGCGACTTGGACATCTTGCGTCCCTGCTCGTCCACGATCAGGCCGAGGCACAGCACCGTGCGGTACGGAGACCGGTTGAACAGCAACGCGGAGATCGCCAGCAGCGAGTAGAACCAGCCCCGTGTCTGGTCGAGCGCTTCGCAGATGAAGTCGGCTGGGAACCGCCGCTCGAAGTGATCGGTTCCCGCGTGGGGCGCGCCGTATTGAGCGAACGGCATCGCGCCCGAGTCGAACCACACATCGATCACCTCGGGCACCCGCCGCATCTCGGCCCCGCACACGCCGCACGCGAAGGTCACCTCATCGACGAAGGGGCGGTGGGGGTCGCCGACCTCGACGCCCGAGAGCGCTTTGAGCTCCACGAGCGATCCTACGACGCGCAGGTGGCCCGCCGAGCACCTCCACACCGGCAGAGGTGTGCCCCAGTAGCGCTCGCGCGACAGCGCCCAATCGACGTTGCCCTCCAGCCAGTTGCCGAAGCGTCCATGCTTGATGTGCTCCGGATACCAGGTGACGGTCTCATTGGCGTCGAGCATCCGATCCTTGATCTCGCTCGTGGCGATGTACCACGAGGGCTTGGAGTAGTAGAGCAGCGGCGTGCCACACCGCCAGCAGTGGGGATATGAGTGCACCAGCGT
>JAFAPR010000174.1 GCA_019247075.1 Solirubrobacterales bacterium | reverse complement strand
TACCGGTTCGACCCCCCGTCGGGTCTCGAGGGGCTCCTCGTGGTTCCCGGCGAGGCCGTCGCCACGAGCGCAGCGCGCGCCGCCCTGCCCGACTTGGTCACTCTGCGCGACGCGGTCTTCAACGTGGCGAGCGCCGCCACCCTGATGCTCGGCCTGTGCTCAAGCGATTGGGAGCTCATCGGGGCCGGCCTGCGGGACCGGCTCCACCAGCCCCCGCGGGCCCACCTCTATCCCCGCTCAGCCGAGTTGCTCAAGCGCGCACCGGCGCTCGGCGCGCTTGGCGCGACGATCTCCGGCGCCGGTCCGAGCGTGCTCGTCTGGACGCACTTCGAGCAGATGGGCACTGTGGTCGGAATGCTCGAACGCGAGGTCGGCGACTGGGCCACCGTGCAGCGCGTCACGTTCGAGACGCAGGGAGCCCACGTCAGGGAGCTTTAGCTGCCCGGGCAACGACACCCCCGAGGCTGGGCGAATTAACGACATATAGCGTCGCTTTTTCGCCCAGCCTCCGGAGGAGGGCCCTCGGCGGCGGCTCACGTCAGGGAGCTTTAGCTGCCCGCACGGCGCAGAAGCCGTTCTCGCAGCCACTCCGCGTGGCGCTCCTGCATCTCGCGTCCCCGGCGCTGGAAGTCGATCAGCAGCTCGATCTCGGCGTCGCTGTAGGCGTCGATCAGAGGTCGCCCGGCCTCTCTCATCGGCCTTCCCATCAGCTCCCAAATGATCTCGCGCGCGGTGGCCGTGAGCTCCACCAGGACGCGCCGGCGGTCGGCGAGGTCCCTGACCCGCTGCGCGTAGCCATTGCGCTCGAGCCGGTCGATGACGGCGGTGACTGCCCCCGTGGTCAGGCCGCTACGCTTGGCCAGCTGGCCGGCGCTCATGCGACCGTGCTGTTCGAGGATGTCGAGGCAGCGCCCGGCGGTGCGATTCACTCCGAGCAGTTCCACGACCAGCTCGTCGACCTCGTCGGTGGCCCGCTGGTTGGCGCGGATCTCGGCGCCGAGTTGCTGCATCAGGCTCTCTCTGCGTAATTTTGTTGTAGTCACGAAACGCTTAGATAATGAGATGTGGTATAAGTCAACAATGCTAATGGAAAGCGGAACCAAAATCGAGTCGTCCGGCGCCGTTGTGGTCGAGGCGATGATCGAGGCCGAGGGCCTTGTCAAGACATACGGGAAGCGGGACAAGGCGGTGCGAGCGCTCGGCGGCCTCTCCTTCCGGGCGCGGCGCGGGACTGTCTTTGCGCTGCTCGGCCCGAACGGGGCCGGCAAGTCGACCGCCGTCAAGATCCTCACCACGCTCACCCGTCCCGATGAGGGCCAGGCCCTGGTCGCGGGCACCGACGTCGTCGCCTATCCCGACCGGGTGCGGCGCACGATCGGCGTGGTCTCGCAGGGGACCGGGGTCGACATCCAGGCTACCGGGCGGGAGAACCTGCGCCTACAGGGCCAGCTCTATGGGATGCGGGGGCGTCGGCTGGAGGAGCGCGCAAGCGAGCTGCTGGAGCGGTTCGGCCTGGCCGATGCCGCCGACCGCATCGCGCGGGGCTACTCGGGGGGCATGCGCCGCCGCCTCGACATCGCGATGTCGCTCGTCCACGACCCGCAGGTGCTTTTCCTCGACGAGCCCACGACCGGGCTCGACCCGGAGGTCCGCGCCGACATGTGGGACCAGATCGCCGCGCTCGCGTCCGAGCAGGACAAGACCGTGTTACTGACAACCCACTACCTCGAGGAGGCCGACCAGCTCGCCGCGAGGGTCGCCATTGTCGACCGCGGCAAGGTGGTCGCCGAGGGCACCCCCGAAGAGCTCAAGTCCGAGCTGCGTGGCGACGCCGTCTACGTCGAGCTGGCCGAGCCGGCGGTCGACGGGGCGGTGCGTGACGCGCTCGCGCCCATCGCCGGCGTCCGGGAGGTGGCAGTCGACGGCCGCGCGCTGCGGGCCCGCGCCGAGGACGGTGGGCGCGCCGTACCGTCGGTGCTGCAGGCGCTTGAGGCCCGCGGCATCGAGGTCTTGTCTGTCCGAGTTGCGCGTCCCTCGCTCGACGACGTCTACCTGCGCTACGCCGGCCGCACCTTCCAGGAGGCCGAATCCGAGGAGACGGAGGTGAAGAAGTGACCGTTGTGCGCCACAGCTACTTCATGACGATCCGGCACGTGCGCGAGCTGCTGCGCCAGCCGTGGTGGATCGCCGTCACGCTGGTCCAGCCGGTGATCTGGCTTCTGCTCTTCGGCGCGCTGTTCAAGAACGTCGTGAACATCCCAGGCTTCAACAGCACGAACTACATCGAGTTCCTGGCGCCGGGCGTCATCGTGATGACCGCGCTGTTTGCGTCGGGGTGGGGCGGGATGCCGCTGATCGACGACATCGAGCGCGGCGTCACCGACCGCTTCCTGGTCTCGCCTGTCAAGCGCACCGCGCTGATCTCGGGCCGGCTCGTCCACTCCTCGCTGACGATCGCGATCCAGTCGGTGATCATCGTCGTCCTGGCGTTGATCGACGGCGCAGCTTTCGCGGGCGGCTTCGGAGGGGTCGTGGTGATGATCGCTGTCGCCATATTGCTCGGCGCATCCTTCGGCGCGCTCTCGAACGGGCTCGCCCTTTTGGCCCGTCGCGAGGAGACGCTGATCGCGATCATGAACTTCGTGCTCCTGCCGCTGACATTTCTCTCCTCCGCGTTCATGCAGCAGAACCTGATTCCGACGTGGATGCAGCACGTGGCCGACTTCAACCCGGTGAACTGGGCGGTCGTCGCGGGCCGCTCTGCCGTGTCCGCGAACCCCGACTGGGGCCTGATCGCTTCCCGGGCCGGGTTCCTGGTCGCGCTCTTGCTGGTCTGCCTGGCCTTTGCTACCCGCGCCTTCAGGACCTACCAGCGCTCGGTCTAAGCGGTCGCGTGGGTGCCGCCCACCAGCGCCCCTAGCCGGCCGCGGGCTTCGTCCATGCCCAGCCGGCGAAGCAGCTCGTCGGTGACGTTGAGGTAGTCGGTCGCCAGGTCTGGGCGGAAGTCGAGGATCGAGACGGCGCGCTCGGCCGACTCGGCGTATGCGATCGAGGCTCTGATGGTGGTGTCGAGCAGCTTCTCGCCGTAGTGCTGGCGGAGCGAAGCGAACGCCTCCCGCGAGTGCCGGGTACGCATGTCGGCGATGTTCAGCAGCACGCCGAGCCACTCGAGCTCCGGGCTGAGGCTGTCGCGCGCGAGCTCGATCACCTCGAGCGCCTGCTCGACCCCCTGGATCGCGAAGTACTGCGCTTCGGCCGACAGCAGCGCGTACTCCGCAGCCACCAGCGCATTGACCGTCAGCAGCCCGAGTGCCGGCGGACAGTCGATCAGCACCACTTCGTAGGCGCCCTTGACCTCGCGCAACGCCCGCTTGAGCGCGAGCTCGCGCCCCATCCGCCCGCCCAGCATCAGCTCGGCCTCGGCGAGCCCGAGGTTGGCGGGGATGACGTCACCATGGATGGCGTCGGCCGGCGACGCTCTCCCGCTCAGCACGTCCCCGACCGTCGGCGACGCGTCGGGGTCGATGTCGAAGTAGTCCGACAGATTGCCCTGCGGGTCGAGGTCCACGGCGAGCACGCCGACGTCGATGCGGCGCAAAATGTCCGCGATCGTCCGCACAGCGGTGGTCTTGCCGGTGCCGCCCTTCTGCGAGAGAACCGCGATCGTGACCGCCATGAGGGGCTGACTATAAGTCTTATGGCCGGGCCACATGTGGCCCGGCCCCCGGCGGCGCATGCGCCGCCGGGCGGGCCGGCTCATGAGCCGGCCCCAACGAACATTTAGGCCGGTGTGCGCTCCTCCTCGGCCGTATTCGAGAATCGCATTCCCGATACGACCGGGACGTCGACGAAGTGCAGGCGATGGCGCCCGATCACGACCTCGTCTCCGTCCGCGAGGGTGCTCCACTCGACCCGCTCGCCGTTGACGAACACGCCGTTGAGGCTGCGGTCGTCGAGCACCCTCAGCCCGTCGGGCTGGCGCACGATCAGGGCGTGGCGGCGCGAGACGGTCGGGTCGTCGAAGCGCACGTCGGCGGCCAGGCTGCGGCCGATGCGCGTCCATTCTCGCTCCAGCGGGAAGGTTCTCACATCGCCGCCGGGCGACCGGTAGGCGAGGTACTGCCCCGGTTCCCCGAGGCCACCGCGCAGCTCTTCGAGCCACAAGCGGTCCTCGTCCGCGGAAGGCACGTCGACGATCGCCGACTGGGTAGTGGTGAACAGCGAGGCCCTGACGAACTCCTTGCCACCACAGTTGGGGCAGGCCGGCAACTCGTCGACGGCGTCAAGGGATAAGGCGTAATCACAGTTGGTGCAGCGGAACGTGCCGGTCCCCGCGACACTGCCCGACATCCAGGCTTTCATCCGTTTTCTCCTTGTTTGGGGACAGCAACGAGCGCTGGCTCGGACCTGGACGTGGGGTGAGCCAGCAATCGCCCGCAAATATGATCCTAACGCCCCTGTCAAAGAGGCGGTAAAGACAGGCTGAGATTGGCCAAAAAGGCCAAAGGAAGGATCTCGGGAATGTCGAACGGGTGGGGGTCGATGAACCTGCCGCGCGAGGAAACGACAGGCCGCGAGCTTCCGAACCGCGACATGCCGGACCTCCAGGCCGGGCTGCTGCGCCACAGCCTGGACGCGTACGCGCAGACGCGCGACCGCTGCTCTCACTGTGATCGCAGTCCCCTCGCCGGCGAGCAAATATTCGTCTGCGACGGCGAGCGCATCGTGTGCGGGCTCTGCATCTCGCTCGAGCCCAATCCGCCGCGGGTGTCGCGCCTGGTGCATGGTACCGAGGTGGGACGGACGATCCAAATCGTGGATCGCCGCTGCAGCCAGGGGCGACCGGCAGGGATCCGCGCGCGGACCTAGCCCCGCGCATCGCTTGGGCCGGTCCCCGGCGCCGCCCTATCGCACCCCGCATACACTGCTTGAAACCGTGGATCCGATCACCGTCTCTGCCACGATTTCGAGGCCGCGCGAAGAGGTGTTCGAGTACCTGGCCGATATCTCCAACCACCCCGAGTTCACCGACCACTACCTGGTCGATTGGCATCTGACGCGTGAGAACACGTACGGCCAGGGCGCCGGTGCTCGCTTCCGCATCAAGGCGCCGCTCCACCGCTTCTCCTGGGGCGACATGACCTTCGCCGACGTCCAGCCCCCCTACCGGATCGTCGAGCATGGCCGCAGCGGGAAGTACAACCGGGTGCGGATGCTCGGGACCTACACCCTCAGCCCGGGCCCGAGCGGGAGCACCGTCGTCGAGTACACCTTTGAGACGGAGCCCGTGATGCCCTCGGACCGCCTGATGGAGATGCTCGCCGGGCGCTCCTGGACCCGTCGCCAGGTGGCGAAGTCGCTGCGGCGGCTGCGGACCATCCTGGAGGAGAACCGCGGCCGTGGACGTCGCGCGACGATCGCGGGCCGGAATTAGACTCTTGGCGGTGCGAGCTCGCGGCTTTCTGGCCCTGGTGTTGGTGGTGGCGGCGGTCCCTGTCCTGTCCGCCTGCGGCGAGCGCACCATGCACGCGGCGGACGCCAACAACAACGGCACCTACATCAACGCGGGCCCGCTGACCTACCAGCTTCAGATCTCCCGCGAGCTGAACCAGTACCTCCCGTCGGACGCCGGCTACATGATCGGGTTGCCCAAGGCAGCGTTGAAGCTGTCGCCGACGCAGCTGTGGTTCGGTGTGTTTCTGTGGGCCAAGAACGAGACCAACCGCATCTATAGGACCACGGACAACTTCGACCTCGTCGACACGCAAGGCAACGTGTACCGACCGTTGAAGCTCAACCCCACCGTCAACCAGTTCGCGTGGACCGCCCAGACGCTCGCCCCGGGTGACACGGAGCCCACCCCGAACACCACCGCGGCTAACGGAGCCTCCGGGGGCAAGCTGCTCCTGTTCAAGCTCAACGCCTCGATCTACGACAACCGCCCGCTCTCGCTGGAGATCCGGGCGCCCTCGGGGGACAGGGTGTGGGCGACGATGTCGCTCGATCTGTGAGCTTTCAGAGCGGCTCGGTGCGCGTGGCTCTGAAAGCCATGAAGTGAGTTCTCCCGCGCCCAGCGCCTGACGCTCGCCGCGTCTCACTACTCTCCCGGGACCGTGACCTCGATCGACTGGTTAATCGTCGCCTTCTGCGCGCTGCTTGCTCTCTACGGGTTCCTCCAGGGCTTCATCGTGGGCGCGCTGTCGCTGTTCGGCTTCGCGCTCGGGGCATTCGTCGGCACCCGCATCGCGCCGTCGGTACTGCCCCACGGCTCTCACTCCCAGTACGCCCCGCTGTTCGGACTGCTCGGTGCGCTGCTGGCGGGCGGGATCCTGGCCACCGGACTCGAGGGAATCGGCATTCGTGCGCGCCGAATGCTGAGGCTGCCCGGGCTGCAGACGATCGATGGGCTGCTCGGCGCGGGGCTGACGGCGTGCGTGGGCCTTGGGATCGCGTGGATCGTGGGAGCGGTGGTGATCCAGTCCACGACCTCGCCGGGGCTCCGCCAGCAGGTCCAGCAGTCGGTGATCCTGCGCCAACTGAACCAGTTGCTACCGCCCTCCGGGCCGATCCTCGACGCGCTCGCTCGCTTCGACCCGCTGCCCACGATCCACGGTCCCGCCGCAGCGGTGCCGCCGCCCACGCGGGGGATCCTGGCCGCACCGGGGGTGAGGGCCGCCGCCAGCAGCGTGGTGAGGGTCGTCGGCACGGCCTGCGGTCTCGGCATCGAGGGCTCGGGCTGGGTGGCGGCGCCAGACATCCTGGTCACGAACGCGCACGTGGTCGCGGGCGAGAGCGACACGCGCGTGGAGACGGACGGCAACGCGCCCGGCATGCCTGCCGAAGTGCTCGATTTCGACCCCCACGACGACATCGCCGTGCTGCGCGTGCCCGGGCTCAGGCTGCGCCCGCTGTCACTCGCCTCGAGCGCCCCGGCCGGTGCTTCTGGGGCGATTCTCGGCTATCCCGAGGACGGCCCGTTCGACGCCCAGCCGGGGCGGGTCGGGCAGACGCTCAAAGTGCAGACCGAGAACGCCTATGGCCAGGGACCGGTGCTGCGCGCGGTGACCCAGCTGCGGGGTCTGGTCCGCCCCGGAAACTCGGGCGGTCCTGTCATCGGCTCGGCCGGCCAGGTGCTGGCGACGGTGTTCGCGGCGATCGCCTCTCCGAACGCGCGACACGGAGGATTTGCCGTCCCCAACGCGCTGGTCCGGGCGCAGCTGCGCGTTGCGCAGTCACGGCGGGCCTCCGTCAGCACCGGGGCGTGCGCCGGCTAGGGGCTGGGCCTTTTTCCACTCGCTTGAGGCGGCGAGTTCCGCGGCGCTACCCTCCCCAAGCTCATGGCCAAGACGCTCGTGATCGCGGAGAAGCCCTCGGTGGGGAGAGACCTCGCGCGCGTGCTGCCGGGTCCCTTCGAGAAGCACGAGGGCTACCTGGAGGCGCCCGAGTACATCGTCACCTGGGCGGTCGGGCATCTCGTGCAGCTCGCCGACCCCGACGAGTACGACGCCCGCTTCAAGAAGTGGCGCATGGCGGACCTGCCGATCGTGCCCGACCGCTTCAAGCTCGTGATCCGTGACGAGCGCTCGCGCAGGCAGATGACCGCGATCAAGCGCCTCCTCGGGCGCGCCGAAGTGGAGCTCGTGGTCAACGCCTGCGACGCCGGCCGCGAGGGGGAGCTGATCTTCGCCTACGTGTACGAGAAGGCGGGATCAAAGAAGGCGGTCAAGCGCCTGTGGCTGAACTCGATGACCCGATCCGCGGTCCGGGCTGCCTTCGAGCGCCTGCGCCCCGGGCCAGAGATGGCCTCGCTCGAGGCCGCCGCCCGCTCGCGCTCCGAAGCCGACTGGATCGTGGGCATGAACGCCACGCGCGCCGCCACCATCCGCTTGCGCTCGGCCTTCGACGGCGCCGTGTCGCTGGGGCGCGTGCAGACGCCGACGCTCGCGATCATGGCCCAGCGCGAGCAGGAGATCCGAGCCTTCACTCCGGAGCCCTACTGGGTGGTGGACGCGGTATTCGAGGCCTCCGCCGAGCGCGTCTACGAGGGCCGCTACCACGCGGGGGCCAACCCGCGGATCGGTGCCGCCGAGCAGGCCGCGGCGATCGTCGCGGCGTGCCGGGGCGAGACCGGCGAGATCACCAAGCTCGAGAAGTCGCAGCGGCGTGAGCGCCCGCCGTTGCTGTACGACCTCACTTCCCTGCAGAGTGACGCCTCGAGCCGGTACGGGTTCACGCTTAGACGGACGCTCGCCGCCGCGCAGCGGCTCTACGAGGAGCACGCGGCGCTCACCTATCCGCGCACGAACTCGCGCTTTCTCCCCAGCGACATGACGGGCGTGATCAAGCCGATCGCTCGCCTGGTCGGCGGCCAGCGCGAGTACGCCCAGAGTGCGCAGTACGTGCTCGGGCTCGACGTTTTGCCGCTCGGGCGCGTCGTCAACGACGCGCGTGTCACCGACCACCACGCGATCATCCCGACGCTGGCGGAGCGTCACCCCATCGAAAAGTTTTCTGACGACGACCGCAAGATCTACGATCTCGTGGTCCGGCGCTTCCTGGCGGCGTTCCACCCCGACGCCGTGTTCGAGAACACGCGTGTGGAGACCACGGTGCTCGAGCACGTCTTTCGCACTCGCGGCAAGCTCATGCTCGTGCCCGGCTGGCGCGGGGTGTACGGCGAGCAGCTGGACTCCGAGCGCGCCGACGACGACGAGGGTCGCGAGCAGCAGCTCCCGGTCCTGGACAAAGGTGAGAGCGCGTCGGTATCAGAAATCGCCTCCCAGGAGAAGGAGACCAAGCCGCCTCGGCGTTACACCGACGGCTCGCTGGTGCGGACGATGGAGACCGCCGGCAAGCTGGTCGATGACGAAGAGCTGCGCGAGGCGATGAAGGACTCGGGGATCGGCACCCCGGCCACGCGCGCGGCGATCATCGAGCGGCTGATCCAGGTTGGTTACGTGGAGCGCGACGGGCGGGCGCTCACGGTCACGGAGAAGGGCCTGAACGTGATCCGCCTGCTGGGCGAGCACGCCCTCACTTCGCCGGGACTGACCGGCGACTGGGAGCACAGGCTGGCGAACATCGAGACCGGCGCGGACTCGCGCAAGGCCTTCATGGGCGACATCGTCAAGTTCACGAGCTCAACGGTGTCCGAGCTCGATCAGCGGCTGAAGGGCGTCCGCATCCCACGCGCCACGCTGGGGCCCTGCCCGATCTGCGGGCGCGAGATCGTGGAGAACCGCAGGGGGTACTCGTGCTGGTCGCGCGATGACCCCGGCTGCGGGTTCGTGGTGTGGAAGGGAAAGGCCTCCAAGCAACTGCCCGTGTCGGTCGCGAGGGAATTGATCAAGGCCGGCCGCACCGAGAAACCGGTGTCGGGGTTCAAGGGGCGCTCGGGCCGGAGCTTCCGCGCCCGGCTGGCGCTCCAGCAGGATGAGGAGGGCCGCTGGCGGGTCGAGTTCGACGAGCCGTGGGCGAAGGCGGGGGCCCGTCCACCTGAGGCTTCAGAAGTGCAAGCCGCGGAGCCGGCCGGCCCGCGCCCCGCCGCGGCAGCCTGAGCCCGGCCAGCGTCTCACCCTAGCGCCGGGCCGGCGCGCTTGCGACCGTCCTGCGACGCGCTGTAGAGTCTGATCTGGCCGCCCAGACGGGGGGCCTCAGGCGAAAAGAGAGGGTTCGGGAAGCTGTATCCGCCGCGGTTCGAGTATCACGCGCCGTCCTCGCTCGACGAGGCGCTCTCGTTGCTCGATCGCCTGGGCGAGGACGGCAAGGTCCTCGCGGGCGGCCAGAGCCTCATCCCGCTGATGAAGCTGCGCTTCGCCGCGCCAGCGGCGCTCGTGGATATCAACCGCGTGCCGGGTCTCGATCAGATCACCGAG
This sequence comes from Solirubrobacterales bacterium, assembly GCA_019247075.1. Taxonomy (GTDB): domain Bacteria; phylum Actinomycetota; class Thermoleophilia; order Solirubrobacterales; family Solirubrobacteraceae; genus Palsa-465. The sequence goes on along the minus strand of JAFAPR010000174.1, from coordinate 1,756 downwards.
GAAGGCGGCGGCCTGCGCATCGGCGCCCTCGTCAGGCACAAGGCGTGTGAGCGCTCGCAGGTGTTGCGTGGGCGCTTCGGCGTCCTGCACGATGTGGCGCCGCTGATCTCCGACCCCATCGTGCGCAACCTTGGCACGGTCGCAGGCTCGCTGGCACACGCCGACCCACAGGGGGACTGGGCCTCGGCGCTGCTCGCCGCGGGCGCGGAGGTGGTCGCCCGCAGCGCCGCGGGGGAGCGCACCATCCCCCTCGATGAGTTGCTCAAGGGACCGTTCACCACGGTGCTCGAGCCCAACGAGATCGTGACCGAGGTCCGCGTACCCGATCCGGGATCGCGCGCCGGCGGCACCTACCGCAAGCTCGAGCGCAAGGTGGGAGACTTCGCGACCGTGGGCGTCGCGGTTCACGTGTCGCTGGCCGACGGGAGCGTGGCGCGCGCGGGCATCGCCCTCACGGCGGTCGGGCCGATCAACTTCCGCGCCACAGCCGCCGAGCAGGCGCTGCTTGACGGCGGTTTCGGCGACGAGGCGATCGGGGCGGCGGCGCGCCTCGCGGCGGACGCCGCCGAGCCGCGCAGCGACCTCCGCGGCAGTGCTGACTACAAGCGCGGCGTCGTGCGGATTTTCACGGAGCGGGCGCTGCACCAGGTCGCAAGATCGGTGCGCGGGGAGGGCTGAATCGGGATGACGGAGCGACGGTGTCCAAACTGCGGTGCGGAGGTGCCCGAGGAGACGGGGCAGCACGCCACCACCCCGAGCGCGGGGATCGTGCAGTGTCCGAACTGCGGCGCGAGCGTGGCGCTCGATAAGCCGGGTGCCGAGGCGGCCCAGCAGGAGTCGGCAGCACCTTCGCCGGACGTCCCGCGCGCCCCCGAGACCCGCGGCGGGGAGACCAGCGGCGAGGACTACTTCGCCGGCGAAGAGACGGTCGAAGGCGTGATGGACGAGGTTAGGGAGAAGGACGATGGCTGAGACAGAGGCCCACGTCCAGTCGATCGAGGTCGTGGTCAACGGCGAGCGCCGGGCGGCCGAGGTCGAACCGCGGATGCTGCTCGTTCACTTCCTGCGCGGTGAGCTCGGCTTGACCGGCACGCACATCGGCTGCGACACCACCAGCTGCGGCGCCTGCACGGTTCTGCTCGACGGGGTGCCGATCAAGTCGTGCACGATGTTCGCCGTACAGGCGAGCGGGCGCGGGGTCACCACCGTGGAGGGCCTGCGCCGCGACGGCGCGCTGCACCCGATTCAGCAGGGGTTCAAGGAGGAGCACGGGCTCCAGTGCGGCTTCTGCACGCCGGGGATGATGCTGGTGTCCGCTGCGCTGCTGGAGGAGAACCCGAACCCCTCAGAGGAGGAGATCCGCTGGGCGCTGTCCGGCAACATCTGCCGCTGCACGGGCTACCAGAACATCGTCAAGGCGGTCCATTGGGCGGCGCGGACGATGCAGTCAGAGCAGGCGTCTGAAGGTGTGGAGTCCGAGCTAGCCGCCGAGGGCGCGGCGTAAGTGGCTCTCTTCGCAAATACGACGACATTCGAGCCGCCCCTGCCGGCGGCTGCCTTCGTCCTCGTCGGCTCGCGTAGCGCTGCTACGCGTCGCCTCCTGCGTCCTCGCCAGTCATCCCCCAGTGACGCCTCTCGGTGTCGCCGTACTTACGAAGAGAACCACTAAGGAGGTCGAGATGGCCGTCGAGGAGAAGCAAGCCCCCTGGCTGGGCCGGTCGATCAAACGCAAGGAGGACGACCGCTTCATCCAGGG
>JAFAPR010000260.1 GCA_019247075.1 Solirubrobacterales bacterium | reverse complement strand
TGAAAGCCATCCTTCCGCCACGACCGCGGAGCTCGAGCTCGAAGAACCGCCCGTACGAACGGAGAGCCTCCTCAATGTCTCCCACCTCGAGGGCGATGTGGTTGATCCCGACGAGTCTTACCATGGTTGCTCCTTCCTCGGTGGCGGCCAAGCGACTAGGGGGCCGCCTCCTGGGGGTGCACCCAGGCTAACCGCGGATCGTCTCAATCGAACAGCGAGTCGACCGACACCTCGACCCGTCGCCCCGCCGGACCGTGTCCGATCGCGTGGGTCGGATCACGCGGGCGGACGATCTCGCAGCAGCCTTTTACCTCCTCGGTCAAAAAGCGCGACGGCTTCCCGTAGCCGTGGGCGTCGTCGACGCCGGCCGGCCGGTGGTAGTAGCGAATGGGGACGTAGAGATGTAGCTGCCGACGTGCACGCGTCATGGCTACATACAGCAGGCGACGCTCCTCGTCGATCGTCTCGCTCGAACCGGCCGCCAGGCACGCGGGGAAGTTGCCGTCGTACAGAGCGAGTACGTGGACCCCCTCCCACTCCAGGCCTTTCGCGGAGTGGATGGTCGAGAGCACGAGATAGTCCTCGTCCAAGTGCGGTGGTCCCGCGAGATCCGCGCTCGAGGTTGGAGGATCGATGACTAGCTCGGAGACGAAGTGGCCCAGCGCAGAGGCCTCTCGGGCAGCGGCGACCAGTTGCTCGAGGTCTTTCAGGCGCAACGCCCCGTCCGGATAGCGGGTGGTGATAAGCGGTGCGAGCGATTGGCTCAGACATTCTGCTCGCACGCCTGCGTTGGCCTCATCGCGGGCTCGGCGCAGCGCTTTTACCACCCCGTCGGCGAGCGGGCGGGCGTTGGCCGGCAGGCGCTCACGGGCGGCAGACCACGCGGCAAGTCGGTCGCCATCCGCGGCCAAGAGCACGTCAAGAGCGCGCCGTGCGGTCGAAGGGCCGACCCCTTCGAGCAGTTGGAGCACCCGGAACCACGAAAGCTCGTCGGCCGGGTTGTCGGCGAGACGAAACAGGGCGATCAGGTCCTTCACGTGGGCGGCATCCAGGTACCGCAGCCCGCCGTACTTCACGAACGGGATCCGGCGGCGCGCCAGCTCAAGCTCCAGCAGATCGCTGTCGTGGGAGGTGCGCATCAAGACTGCCTGCTGGCGGAGTTGCATCCCGCGCTCTCGGGCCGCGAGCACGCGGTCGCAGACCTCGCTCGCCTGCGCGCTCTCGTCGGGGCAGAAGATCAGCTCGGGCGTGATGCCGCCGTCGTGGTTCGTCTGCAGCCGCTTAGGGAACGTGCGCTGCGTCTGCGCGGCGAGTGCGTTGGCGGTGTCGAGGATCGGCTGCGTCGAGCGGTAGTTGCGCTCGAGCGTGACGATCGTGGCGTCCGGGAAGTGCTCGGGGAACTCGAGTATGTGCCTGGCCGACGCCGCTCTGAAGCCGTAGATCGCCTGGAAATCGTCGCCCACTGCCGTCACATCGCGGCGGCCGCGTCGCAGGCTGCGCACGATGTCCACCTGCACCCGGTTGACGTCTTGATACTCGTCGATCAGGACGTGATCAAACCACCCCTCGAGCTCGGGGCCGACGACCTCGTCGGCCGCGAGAGCACGCCAGTAGATCAACAGGTCGTCGAGGTCCACCACCCCGAGCGCGCGCTTACGGGCCGTGTAGGCCCTGAATAGCGCGGATATGTCGTCGCGATGTTCCTCGCACCACGGGAAAGCCTCGGCCAGCACCTCCGCCAGCGGTCGCTGCGCGTTGACGGTCCGGGAGTAGGCATCGAGCAGCGTGCTCTTCTTGGGAAAGCGCTGCTCGCGCTGGGCATGGCCGTGTTCCTCGCGCAATAGGTCGAGCAGGTCGGCCGCGTCGCCCGCGTCGAGCACGCCGAAGCCGCTTGGCAGACCCAGCGCGGCCGCATGCCCGCGCACGAAGTGATGCGCTACCGAATGGAAGGTGCCCCCGAGCACGCCACCCCTGCCCGCGGGCAGGGCGGCGATCGCCCGTGTCCGCTGCAGCATCTCCCTGGCCGCGCGCCGGGTGAACGTCAGCAGCAGGATCCGCTCCGGCCGCACGCCCGCACGCACGAGCCACGCGACCCGCGCGCACAGCGTGGTGGTCTTCCCGGTGCCCGCGCCCGCCAGGATCAACAACGGTCCCCCCTGATGGCGCACCGCAGTTTGCTGTTCGGGGTTCAGATCAGCGAGCCAGTCGGGATCCGAAGGCCGGGCGGCGTGCACGGTGCTGGCTGCCGAGTGAAGGCCGAACATCAGTTCGTAAGCTAGACGTCATGGCGGACGGGTCTTCCGCCACGCGCTCCGTGCGAGCGTCAACATCGTTTCGAGGCTTCGACACTATGACCACTGCAATGGAAGGCTCACCTGGGATGACTCTGCTCGCGGACGTCGTCGCCGTCTCGAAGGAAGTGAGCGAGACCGGTTCGCGCTCCAGGAAGGTGGCGATCCTGGCGGAGCTGCTGAGAAGGCTTCACCCCAGCGAGGTTCCGGTCGGTGTCGGCTTCTTGTCGGGCGTGCCGTGGCAGGGCCGCGTCGGGATCGGCCGCTCGGCCATCTACGGGCTTGACGCCCCGCCGGCGGGCGAGCCATCGCTTACGGTCGGGGACGTCGACCGCGCGATAAGCGAGATCGAGGCGGCCACCGGAGGCGGATCCATATCCGAGCGCAAGCGGCTCCTCCACCGGCTATTTGCGCGCGCGACCGAGGAGGAAGCCGACTTTCTCAGGCGACTGTTCACCGGCGAGCTGAGGCAGGGCGCCCTGGCCGGGTTGATGGCGGACGCCGTTGCCTCAGCGGCAGGGGTCTCCGGCGGGATCGCGCGACGGGCGTTGATGCTCTCGGGCGACCTCACGCGGATGGCGAAGATCGCGATGACGGACGGCGAGAGCGGGCTCAGGGAGGTGGGCTTTGAGATCTTTCGGCCGATACTTCCGATGCTTGCCTCCACTGCTGAGAACCTCACCGAGGCGGTCTCTGGCTTCGAGCTCGCATCGGTCGAGTGGAAGCTCGACGGAATCAGGATCCAAATCCATCGCCGCGAACGGGAGGTGCGCGTCTACACGCGCAACCTGAACGACATCACCGCCGCGCTGCCCGGAATCGTGGCCGCGACGCTGCGCCTACCTGTGAACCAAGCCGTGCTCGATGGGGAGGCGCTGTGGGTAGCCGACGGCACCCCCGCCCCGTTTCAGGACACGGTCTCGCGGATCGACCGGGACGCCCCGCCGGAGGGGGTCGTGACGTTCCTCTTCGACCTGCTGCACGTCGACGGCGAAGATCTCCTCGACGCGCCACTCCAGATCCGCGCGGGCCGACTTCAGGCAATCGCGCCACAGCTCAAGATCCCGTCTGTCCTCACCTCCGATCCGGAGAAAGCACGACGCGTGTTGGACGAGTCGCTTCGCGCCGGCCACGAGGGCATCGTCGTGAAGGATGCCGCGTCGACTTACGCCGCCGGTCGGCGCGGCAAGGCATGGCGCAAATTGAAGCCCGTGCGCACCTACGACCTCGTCGTGCTTGGCGCGGAGTGGGGTCACGGGCGCCGGCGAGGCTGGCTGTCGAACCTGCACCTCGGCGCGCGCGACCCCCGCTCGGGCCGGTTCGCAATGGTGGGCAAATGCTTCAAGGGACTGACTGACGAGCTTCTGAAGTGGCAGACGGAGGAGCTGCTCTCGCGTGAGACCGGCCGACATGGGATCGCGGTGGTGGTTTCACCCGAGCTCGTCGTAGAGATCGCGCTCGACGGCGTCCAAGCCTCCACCCGGTATCCCGCTGGATTGGCCCTTCGCTTCGCCCGCGTAAGGCGCTACCGGCCCGACAAGAACGCGGACGAAGCCGACACGATCGACGATCTGCGCGCGCTGCTGCCGGCAAAGCGAGGCTAGTTCCCCGGCCGCCGCCCGATGCGGGCGTCCTCGGCGAGGAGCCGCGGGCTGTCGGTGATCAGCTGCCGTTGCCGCAGCACCGAGAGGAGCGGCTCTTGGTCGGGAAAGTTGACCACGGTCGCGACGGCTGCTCTGAATTTGATCGTCAAGGGACCAGCCAATTCGGCGGTGGCTTGTCCGTCGACCTCGAGCCGTGCCTCATTGTGGCCTGGCATGGGGTGAAGCCGAACCGCGGACGCGGCGCTCACTACGAGCGGCGGGCAAGAGCCACCATGTGCAGGCAACGGCGTGATCAGCAGGGCCTCGAGGTCGGGCGCGAGGAGCGGCCCGCGGGCGGCTAACGCATAGGCCCCGGACCCCACCGCCGTGCTCACTACGCACCCATCACCGGCGATCCGCGCGAACACGTTGCCGTCGACCTCTGCGAGCAGACGTATCTGGCCCGCCCCGGCGCGCACGATCACGATGTCGTTGACCGCGAACAGTCGCGGCCCAGAGTCGGGGGTGGCCTCGAGCGCGGGCAGGGACCACGGCACCCAGTCCCCGCGGCTGAAGCGCTCGATCGCGCCAGCGACGTCGGAGGCCGCGACGGACGTGAGTATGCCGAGGCTGCCACACGCTGTCGCGAGCACCGGGCGAGCTGCGACCGCTCCGGCGCGGATCGCAGCCAGCGCCGTTCCATCGCCGCCGATCGACACGAGTAGGTCGCAATCGTCGGCGTCGCCGGCCTCGGCAACCGGCTGCTGCTGGCAGGAGGCGGGAACCTGGAGGAGCTCGGCATCGTGCACGTCCGCCCACTCGCGAAGCTGACCAAGCGGCTCGTCGATGGCCCTGGTGGGATGGACCACCAACCCGATGCGCCCAGGCACCGCGCTCAGGGATGAGTCAGAGTGCCTGATTTCCTCGCGTCTGGCCATAGCGTCGTCGCTCTTCAGGGTACGCGTCGGCTTCGGCGCGCAGATGCGCGATCAGCGCCATGAGCTGGTCGATGAAGCGTCTGGCCTCTTCGTCGCTGAGTTCGGCGAGGAAGCGGTGCAGCGGCGCTGCGTGCCGGTCTCGCATCTCGGCGACCGCCGGTATCGCCTTGTCCGATAGGGAGACGATGATCCGCCGGCGATCGCGTTCATGGTGGTCGCGGTCAACCAGTCCGGAACCGGCGAGCTCGCCGACGACTAGGCTGGAGTACGCGAGGCTCATGTTCATCCGCTCGGCGAGCTCCGAGACGGTGGCCGGCCCGGCCACGGCGAGCGAGACCAGCGTGGAGATATGACGGTCCCCGAGCCGTCCCGCTTCCTGTAGCGCCGGTGGCAACTGACCCCGTGCCCGCCGGAGCGTGAGCGCGAGCTCCGGCATCAACGGCGCTAAGCGCGAGACATGAGGGCGAATGTTCTTCAAGAGTACTTGACTATCAAGGGCGATTAATTAGAATGTACCGCGACACACCCCGCGACGGAAGGGATCTCAAAATGTCCCAGAGCTATCAACGGCACCGCGACCCACGGGACCGCAACCTCCGCGCCGCGGACAGCGACCGCGACGCGGTCGCGGACCTCCTCCGCGAGCACCATGTCGCCGGGCGACTCGGAAGTGACGAGTTCCAGGAGCGCCTCGACCGCTGTTACGCCGCCAGGATATACGACGAGCTCGACCGGCTCGTCGCCGACCTGCCGCGCGAAGAGCCTGAGCCGCCCGCTCCGAGTTGGCGCCGGCCCGCCCTGACCCTGCCGCCACTCGTGCTGATCGCCGCGATCCTGGTCAGCCACGGTCACCTGCTGTGGCTCCTCGTTCCGGCGTTCTTCTTTCTTTACCGTCCGCTTCGCTGGCGCTACGGGGGCGGCCGGTTCGCCGGCGGTCCGACGAGGTGTGGCGGCCGCCACGCCCCGCGCCCCGGCAGTTACGTCTGAGTCCGTCGCGAGTCTGGCTGGTTCGGTCAGACTCCGATCAGCGCGCCGACGGTCGCGGTTCGGTCAACTGGGAGCCGGAAGGTCTCGATTGGACTGGCCGCGTTGCGCGCCATGCCGACGAATAACAGCTTGCGCCACCTGCTCATTCCGGGGTGAGCGTTGGGTGTGATCGTGATCCGGGATATGAAGTAGGAAGCGTGCTCGAGGTCGAGGTTGCGCTCCAGGAGGCCACGCTTGCGGGCTAGCGCCAGGGCCGCCGGGATGTCGGTCGCGTCGTGGTAGCCGGCTCGCAGGGTGACATGCCTGATCTTGAACAGACCACTCCCCAACGTTTCTGTGACCAGCTGCTCGGGCGGGTCGACGTGGGGGATGCCGACGGGCTCGACCGAGACGATCAAGACCTTGTCGTGGAAGATCCCGTGGTGCTCGACGTCGGCCTTCAGAGCGAGCGGAGTGGTTTCCTTGCTCGGGCTGAGGTAGACGGCGACGCTGCGCACGCGATGGATCGGCGGATCGCTCATCCGGACCCGGTAAAGGAACTCATCGAGGGGCCCCTCCTCGTCGGTGCGGTTGCGGGTCACGATCTCGCGTCCTCGCCGCCACGTGATCATCAGGATCGCGGTGAGCAGCCCGACGCAGAGCGGGATCCAGGCACCATGCCCGACCTTGCTCACGTTTGAGGCGAAGAACGAAAGCTCCACGGTTAGAAACACGGCGCCGATCGCTACCACCTTCCAAGTGGCCAGGCGCCACAGCGAGTGCGCCACGGCGAGGAACAGAATCGTGTCGAGCACGAAGGTGCCGGTCACGGCGACCCCGTAGATGTCAGCCAGCGCGCCCGAGTGTTGGAAAACGAGAACGAGCGCAATGACGCCGACGGCCAGCGTCAAGCCGATCACGGGCATGTAGATCTGGCCTTCGAGGTCGGAGGTATGCGAGATCTTCAGGCGCGGAAGGAACCCAAGCTGCATCGCCTGGCGCGCGATCGAGAAGGAGCCGGTGATTGCCGCCTGCGACGCGATGATCGTCGCAAAGGTGGCGAGGAACACCATCGGGATCCGACCGCCGGCCGGTACGACCAGGTAGAACGGATTCCTGATGCTGGCGGGGTGGGCGAGGATCAGCGCGCTCTGGCCGAGATAGCACAGAAGCACGGATGGGAAAACGATGGCGAACCACGTGCGCCGGATCGGCGTCGCGCCGAAGTGGCCCCGGTCTGCGTAGAGCGCTTCTGCACCGGTCAGCGCCAAGACCACGCCGCCGAGCGTGAGGAAGGCGGCAACGCCATGATCCAACATGAACCGCGCCCCCCACGTCGGCGATAGCCCTTGGAGCACGGCGGGATGAGCGAGAACCTCGCGTGCGCCGAGCACTCCGATCACTGCGAACCACACCAGGATCACCGGGCCGAACAACCATCCCACGGCGGCGGTGCCGCGACGCTGAATCGCGAACAACGCGACCAGGATCCCGAGCGAGATGGGGACCACCAGATGAGCGAGCCCCGGCGAGGTCACCTTCAGCCCCTCCACAGCGGAGGTGACCGAGATCGCGGGCGTGATCATGCCGTCCCCGAAGAACAAGCCCGCTCCGAAGATCCCCAGCGTGACCAGCACCACCGTGCGGCCCACCCGCCGGCGCTGGATCAGCGCGGCCAGCGACATCCCGCCGCCGTCGCCCCGGTTGTGCGCGCGCATCAGGAGCCCCGCGTATTTGATCGACACCACGATCACGAGCGCCCAGAAGATCAGCGACACTATTCCGAACACGCCCGCCGGAGTGGGGTGGGCGGCATCGGCGTGCTGGCTGAAGATCACGCGCTCGGTGTACAGCGGGCTCGTGCCGAGGTCGCCGTAGACCACGCCGAGTGCACCGAGGGCCAAGACCATCCTGCCTGCGTGCGCGACCACGTCGCGCTCATCGTCGACCGCCGCCTGACGATGCCCATTGACCTGCGGCTCCGGCAGCGGTGATGAGGGCCAGTAGTTGAGCTTGTGGGCCGCCTCATAGAACGTTCGGCGGGCGCCACCTGGCATCCCGTTACCTTTGTGGCCGTCCGCCGCCGGGTCGCCTTTGTGCGCGGCTTCGTGGACGCTACGTCGTCCGGGCGGCGGGCTCATATCCCCTTCCAGCCCAGATGACCGGCTCCGAGACGAGCGTCGGACGCAGCCCGAGCAGCCGTAGGTCGGTCATCAGATCCGCGACCTCTTCCTGCACGCCGGCCCTCGCATCGGGCGCCACCTCCACGCGCAGAAGCAGCGCGCCAGGGTCGGAGCCGTTCAGGCGCCGCCGCGTAAGCAGAGCTCGACCAGAACCCAGCCGCTGCCTGATCCACGCGCGCAACTCAGGGGTCAGCGACGCTGGCCGCTCAAGGCGAATCAGCACCTCTGGCACGCCGCCAGGCTGACAGCTGCGCAGCGCCGAGTCTATGGGTACAAGTGCCTATCTTGCCCAACTAGCCGTCACCCAGCAATCGAATCGCTCGTGTCTACGGCTCGATCAGGCCGCGGCGGATCGCGTAGCGTGTCAGCTCGGCTACGCTGCGCATCCCGAGCTTGCCAAAGATGTTCGCGCGGTGGTGATCGACGGTCTTGCGTGTGATCACCAACTGCTCGGCGATCTGGTCGCTGCTGTGGCCCTCCGCGATCAGCTTCACGACCTGAAGCTCCCGCGGCGTCAAGGGGTCCTCGGGCGTGGCCTCCCCGCTCCTCGCCTGCTCCAAGTATTCGCGGATCAGTGCGGTGACCGCATTTGGGTACAAAAACGGCTCCCCGCGCATCGCCGCACGGCACGCATCGACCAGGTCGTGGTTGGCGGCCGACTTCAACACATAGCCGGACGCTCCCGCTCTCAACGCCTCGAAGAAGTACTGCTCGTTGTCGTGGACCGACAAGATCAGTACGCGGAGGTCGATCCCGCGTCGCCGCAGCTCGGCGGTGGCCTGCAACCCCGTCAGTCTCGGCATGGACACGTCCAAAATCGCCAGATCGATATCCCCCGCAAGGGCCTTCTCGAGCGCCGCCGCGCCGTCCCCGGCCTCCGCGACGACTTCGAGATCCGGCTCGCCGTCCAGAACGGCACGCAGGCCGCTGCGCACGACGGCGTGGTCGTCTGCGAGCAGGACGCGGGTCTTCAGCGGGGTGCCCACGATTCTCCC
>JAFAPR010000254.1 GCA_019247075.1 Solirubrobacterales bacterium | reverse complement strand
GGCGAGTGTGCACGCTCGCGCCGGCGCGCTTGTTGATCTCGTTCACCAACTCCATGACGGCCGCGATCGCGGTGTTGAACGCAAACCGCTCGCCGAGATCGCCGGTGACCTTCTCGATCGCCCAGTTTGTCTTGCGCACAAGCGCCTCGTCCTCGCCGATCGGGCCCGGGGGTTGGTCGACGTCCCCGGGCTGGCCCGCCAGCTGATCGCCGAGCCGCCACAGCCGCGCCAGGAATCGGTAGACGCCCTCGACGCCCCGGTCCGACCAGGCGGCGTCTTGATCGGCGGGGCCAACGAAGAGTACGTACGCCCGCGCCGAGTCGGCGCCGAAGCGGTCGACGATCCTGCGCGGCAGGATCACGTTGCCCTTCGAGCTCGACATCTTGTTGCCGTCGGGCCCCAGGATCATTCCTTGCGTGAACAGAGCTCGGAAGGGCTCCTGCACGTCCACGAAGTCCATGTCTGAGAGCGCTTTGACGAAGAAGCGCGCATACATCAGGTGCAGGATCGCGTGCTCGACCCCGCCGATGTACTGGTCCACGGGCATCCACTGCCTGAGCGCGCTGCGGTCCCACGCCGCCTCCTCGTTGCGGGCGTCGCAGTAGCGCAGGAAGTACCAGCTCGAGTCGACAAAAGTGTCCATGGTGTCGGTCTCTCGCCTGCCGGGGCCGCCGCACTCGGGGCACCTGGCGTTGACCCAGTCCTCGGCGGTCGCCAGCGGGGCGCGGCCCTTGGGCTGGTAGTCGTCGATGTCCGGCAGCTGCACCGGCAGCCTGTCATCCGGCACGGGCACCACGCCGCAGCGCCCGCAGTAGATGATCGGGATGGGGCAACCCCAGTAGCGCTGGCGCGACACCAGCCAGTCGCGCAGCTTGTAGCTGACGGAGGGATGTCCCCTGCCCTCGCGGTCGAGCCACTCGACGATCGCATGCCGACCCGCCACCGCGTTCATACCGGAGAACGGGCCTGAATTGATGAGCCGCTCGTGCTCGGAGTGAGCGACGAAGGCCTCTCCCTCGGGAGGCTCCGATCCCGCGGGCCCGACCACGTGACGGATGGGGAGCCCGAACGCCTGCGCGAACTCGAAGTCGCGCTGATCGTGCGCGGGAACGGCCATGATCGCGCCCGTTCCGTACTCCATCAGCACGTAGTCGGCCACGAACATCGGAATCTGCTCACCGTTGACGGGATTGGTGACGGTGCGATCCAGGGGAACGCCGGTCTTGGGCTTCTCCGCGTCCTCGCGCACGTCCGCAGCCTCGGTCACCGCGCGGTTCACGTACTCGTGCACCTCGCGCTCGTGCGCTGTGCCCGCGGCCAGCTTGAAAACATCCGGGTGCTCGGGCGCCATCACGAAGAAGGTGGCGCCAAAGAGCGTGTCCGGACGCGTCGTGAATACGGGGTAGTCGATCCCGAGCTCCTCGCAACGGAAGACCACTTCGGCCCCCTCGCTGCGGCCGATCCAGTTGCGCTGCATCGCCTTGACGTACTCCGGCCATTCGATCAGCTCGAGGTCGTCGAGCAGCCTGTCGGCGTAGTCGGTGATGCGAAAGAACCATTGTTCGAGCTGTCGCAACTCGACCGGACAGCCGCAACGCTCGCAGCGGCCGTCGATTACCTGCTCGTTGGCCAGGACGGTCTGGTCGTTGGGACACCATTTGACGGCGGCTTCCTTGCGATAGGCAAGGTCCCGCTCGTAGAGCCGCAGGAAGATCCACTGCGTCCAGCGGTAGTAGGACGGATCAGCAGTGGAAAGCTCCCGGCTCCAGTCGATCGAGATCCCCCAGCGGTGGAACCAGTGACGGTAGGCGGAGATCGACTGGTTGGTCGCTTCGCGCGGATGAACGCCCGACTTGATCGCGTTGTTTTCCGCGGGCAGTCCGAAGGCGTCATACCCCATCGGGTGCAGCACGCGACGGCCAATGCGTCGCTGAAAGTGAGCAATCGCGTCCCCCAGCGCGTAGTTCTTCAGGTGGCCGATGTGAGGCTCTCCGCTCGGATAGGGGAGCATCTCGAGGACGTAGGACTTCTCCCCCGGACTCGACGCGCC
>JAFAPR010000248.1 GCA_019247075.1 Solirubrobacterales bacterium | reverse complement strand
GGAGGAGAGCCCGACATGTTGCCCTGCCAGCTGGCTTGCCGTCCAGGCCACCGCGGCGGATGCCGCGATCCCGAGCGCGGCGATGACGATCAACAATGCCGTCCTGCTGTTCACGGTCACGGCAACGTACCGATGGTCGGGTTAATCGCCGGCAAACCCTGTGTTGGATCTCTGTGCTGCGGGAGCGACACGATCGCGACCGCTCCGCCCCCGGGGCGATCCTCTAGCGTCACGTCGCCTCCCCAGCCACGCGCCAGCTCGCGTGCGATCGCCAGTCCGAGACCGCTGCCGGGTGGCCCCGCGGTTCCCGCCCGACCGCGACGGAACCGGTCAAAAACGGCTTCGCGCTCGTCCGCCGCCACCCCCGGGCCGCGATCATGCACCTCCAGGCGAGAGGGCGCGCTGACGACCGTCACCCGGCCACCCACCGGGGAGTAGCCAACGGCGTTCTCGAGCAAAATGTCGAGCACCCGCTCGACATCGGCGCGCGCGGCCCAGACTGGTGACTCCGCTTCTGTTCGGCGGTGTTGGAGCGAGATGCCACGAGCTGCCGCTGGCGCCCGCCACCTCTCGACGGCCGACGCCGCCAACTCTCTAAGATCCAGCCGCGAGCCTGTCAGCTGACGCTCGCCCGCGCGGCTGAGTACGAGCAGCTCGTCAACGGTCCGGGTGAGGCGGTCGACCTCGCCGACCGCCGCGTCGATCTCGCCCTCGCTGGCTGGGCTGTCGGTCAGGACCTTTGCCTCCTCCAAGCGCAGGCGGAGGCCGGTCAGCGGCGTGCGAAGCTGGTGGGAAGCGTCTGCGACAAACCCGCGTTGGGCCGCGACCAGGCGGGCGATCCGGTCTGTCATCTCGTTGAACGAAGCTGCCAGCGACCGTTGCTCGCGGCTGCCCTCGACACGGGCCCGCGCTCGCAGATCGCCTTGGGCGACACGACGGGCCACGCACTCAAGCCGCCGCAAGGGGCGGGCGACCTGCTCCGCGATGATCGCGCCCGCGAATAGTCCCAGCGCGAGCACGATCGCTCCGATCAACCCTAGCCCGAGCTGGCCTTGGCGCACGGCGCTGTCCACCGCCGCTGTGCTCTGGGTCACGCGGACTGCTCCGATCGGCCGGCCGTTGCGGATTATCGGGGCCGCCGTGGCCAGGATGGGCTGGCCGAGCGTGCGCGAGTTTCGTTCGAACTGAACCTGTCGGCCCCGCAGGGCAGCCGCAATCTCGGGCCGGCTTAGATAGCTTGCACCGAGCTCTCGCGGTCCGGCACTATCGACGAGGATGGTTCCGCGAGAGTTCACGATGATCACGCGGCCCCGCACCGAGACCGCGGCTTTCCGGGCGAGCCGCGACAGTGCTAGCGATGGGCGCTGCAGCAGGTCGGCTGACGTCGCGGCGACGAGATCGGCCTGTGCCCTGGCCTGCGTACGCACCTCCGCCTTGACTCGCGCGCTCAAGTTGATCGCGAGCGGCACGCCCAAAGCGATCACCGCCAGCAGCAGCACGTAGGCCAGTGCAGCCAGCAGGCGGATGCGTAGCGTCAAGCGGACGCCTCCGGCGGGCCCGCCAGTCGGAAGCCGACCCCGCGGACGGTGTGGACGAACTTGGGCGCGGCTGGATCGTCCCCGAGCTTTCTCCGCAGCCACGCGATGTGCACATCCAGGGTCTTGGTGGAACCGAACCAGTTCATGTCCCAGACGTCTGACATCAACTCCTCACGGGTCACCACCTTGTCGGTGTCCCGCGCGAGCCGTACGAGGAGGTCGAATTCCCTGCGCGTGAGCTCCAGCTCGTGCCTTGCCCGCCACACGCGGCGAGCGCCGACATCGATGGTCAGCTCACCGATGTTGAGCTTGCCGGCGTCCCCACCCACGCGCCCGCGACGCATCACCGCGCGTATGCGTGCGACCACCTCCGAGGTTGCGAACGGCTTGACGATGTAGTCGTCGGCGCCCAGTTCCAGGCCAACCACCCGGTCGGTCACGGTCCCGCTGGCGGTGACCATGATGATCGGCACATCGGACTCTCGGCGCAGCATCCGGCACACATCGCGGCCGTCGATGTCGGGAAGCGTGAGATCGAGCAGCACCACATCCGGGTCGAGCTTTCCAACCAGCGCAATGGCCTCGGACCCAGTGTGTGCGACGGCAGCGCGGAAGCCGCTGCGCTCAAGGGCGCGAGCGAATGGCTCGGCGATCGATCGCTCGTCTTCCACGAGCACCACCGAGAGGCCGCGCAGGTCGGGCTCGGTCTGTGGGCTCGCCGGGTCGGAACGCATCTTTGGTCATTGTTGCCTGAATTGCCCTGATGTACCTACGGTTTCCAAGCGACAAAGTGCACCTAGCTACGTACCGCCGGAGTGCCTTCGGAAGGTAAGCGCTACAGAAGAACGCGCGGCCGTTCGCGGATCACCGCTGGCCCGGGTACGCGAAGCGTCAGTTGTACGTAATTTCCCGCACAAAGGTTCGTGGTCCTACGCTGGGCCAGCGTGTGGAGCGCGATACGGTGACGGTCGGTGGCCGAAGGCGACGCAGCGCTAGCTCCTCAGGACTCCGGCGATCCGCGCCGGATCCGGGTCGTGATAGCCGATGACCACGCGGTAGTTCGCCGCGGCTTGCGGCAGTTGCTCGAGGTCGAGGAAGGCTTCGAGGTCTGCGCAGTGGCGTCCGACCTGGCAGACGCCCGCCGGTATGTCCGGGGACACCATCCCGACGTATTGGTGCTCGACCTCAACTTGTCCGAGGGACCGAGCTTGGCGGCGATTCCGGGGCTCCGGGACGAGTTCCCAGACACCCAGATTGTGGTCTTGACCATGCAAAACGAGCCGGCATACGCCCGTCAGGCGCTGTCGGCTGGCGCGCTCGGCTACGTGCTCAAGGAGGCGGCCGAAGCGGAGCTGGTGGAGGCTGTCCGTCGCGCCGCCGACGGTGACACGTATCTCAACCCGCGACTCGGCGCCCGTGTAGCGGCGGAGCCCCCGCCCGGCCTGCCCGACGGCTTGTCGGAGCGCGAGGTCGAGGTGTTGCGCCTGATCGCGCTCGGCCACACCAACGCCGAGGTCGCCGAGCACCTGTTCCTGTCGGTGCGCACGGTAGAGACCCACCGCGCGCATATCCAGCAGAAGCTGCGGCTCAACTCGCGCTCTGAGCTGGTCGGCTACGCGCTGGAGCACGGACTGATCGGTAACTAGCCATCCCGAAACGCTGGTCCGGCGATGGGGCGCCGGTCACCTGGGTCGCATCCGGGGAAAGCCGGTAGGACTTGCGCACGCTCCCCACCCGTTTTGCGGCGGGCCGCGGATGCTCGGACCGGCTGATTGGGCTACGGTGACAGACATGCAGTCCGGTACGCATGACCCCGGCCGGGACGCCCCCGCCAGCAAGCGGCCAGAGTTCTATCGGGAGTTGCGCAGGCGAAACGAACGTCGCGCCCGGGTCGCCCGCCTGCTCGAGGAGCAGCGAGGGCGCAGGCTCCAAATCGAGCGGGTCATGCAGATGCAGCGCGCGCGCCGCCATCCTCAGCGCGGCTAGGCCCGCGGCCCGCTATCGGTAGTTCTCCGCACCCGAACGGGGCCGAATCCGCGATGAGCCACCCCGGCCGAGCACGTAGCGTGCGCTTCATGGCCGCGATCTTCAACCTCAACCACCATGCGGGCTACGTGCACTGGCATTTCTTCCAGATGTCGTGGCCGAATCTGATCGTGATCATCACGATGCTCGTGGTGTTCGCGCTGGCGATCGCCCTCCCGTTCCCGCGCAGCCACCAACCCGCCGAGGAGCAACCGTGACGATAATCTCGCCGAAACCGGCGCCCCCGAGGCGTCGGTCCTGGACGCTCGCGGTGCGCGAACGCGCGGTTGGGGCTTGGCCGCCGGAAAAGCTCCTCGCCGACGAGCAGCCGTCGTACGTGTCCTCGTGGATCTACGTGTTCGGAGTGCTTTCGCTGGCTGCGTTGCTCGTGTGCATCGGCTCAGGGCTGGTGCTCACGTTGAAGGGCCCAGCATGGTGGCACGACACCGGAGTGGGGCTGTTCTTCAACAGCCTGCACCTGTGGTCGGTCGAGCTGTTCTTCTTCTTCCTCGTCATCCATCTGTGGGGAAAGTTCTGGATGGCCGCGTGGCGCGGCGGTCGTGTCCGCACGTGGGTCACGGGTGCGCTCGCATTCCTGGTCTCGATACCAACGGCGCTGACCGGTTATGTCTCTCAGCAGAACTTCGATTCCCAGTGGATCTCGACCCAAGCCAAGGACGCGATGAATTCAGCAGGCATCGGCGCTTTCTTCAACCTCATGAACTTCGGCCAGATGTACAGCTACCACATACTGGTGCTCCCCGCGGTCGTCATCGTCCTCGTAATCGGGCACGTCCTGTTGGTGCGCAAACACGGCGTCGTGCCGCCCTTTGAAGCAGGGAAAAAGAGTCAACGACGGCGCCCCCGGCAGAGCCGATCAAAACCGAGACCGGAGTCGGCCCGTGATGCGCCGCGGGCGTAGACCGCTTAGCGCCGACCCCTACCGCGAATGGAAGGGCGGCTACCGCTCCTATGACCTCATCAAGGAGTTCTCGATCGCCTTCGGCGTCGTGCTAGCGATCACGCTCGTGCTGACGATCCTCTTCTCCTCGCCAGACGAGAAGCCGACCACGATCAAGCAGTGGTCGCGCTCGGATCCGGTCGACTTCGTGACCACCGCGGTCTCCGAGCTCGACGGCACGAGCGGCACGGCAACTTATGGCCCGCCGTACAACCACAACGGGCCGGGTCAGCACATGTGGTTCATTCGCCCCCAGAAGTGGCTCGGCGTAAGTCATCCGATCGACACCGCTCGGGACTACGTGCTCGCGCCGCTCTCATCGATCAACCGTCAGCCCGCGGTGCACAGCGCGGTGTCCACCTATGAGCACGCTTCGAGCAAACAGCAAGCGGCCTGGACGACCGCCTACAGCAACGCGCTTGGCAAGGCCAAGGTCGGACCCGGCGACTCGGTCACGATCCCGTCCGGGAGCTACGGCCCGGTGCCGATCATGATGAGCTCGCTGCTTGGCATAGCCCAGACCGGCGGCCTCGACGGCGCACTTCTGACGAGCAAGCAGTTCTACCAAACCGACTACACCAAGCCACTGCTGTTCATGGCCGACGGCTCGGTGCTCGCTAACCGCGCCCAGGCCGAGCACCTGCTCGGCGATCAGTGGGGGATGATGAACGAGACAGGCAGCTTCCCGGGCCAGTCGTGGCTCTGGCTGTATACGTTCTGGTACCAGATCAAACCGTTTTCGACATCTGCCAACGCCGACATCCTGGTGATGACCATCATGGGCGCGCTCAGCCTGGCTTTCATCCTGGTCCCCTTGATACCCGGAGTCAGGGATATACCCCGCTGGATCCCGGTCTACAAGCTGATTTGGCGCGACCACTACCGGGAGCTGGCGAGGGCCGGGAGGACTTAGTCGGCACCCCTCACGCCGCCCGCGGCGCATCGGCAAGTGCGGACCCCCCCGTATAGCGGGGGGGCGGGATAGGGGTGCCGCTATCCGCGACCATCCGATTGGGAGGCGTCCGGTCGCGCCCGGTCGAGTGGGAGGGTCCGCATGCCTAGGTTAACCCCGAGAGGGCAATTTTCCGGCCTGGTTTTACTAAGGATTCGCCGAGCTTTAACCGTTGCTTTGGGTGGGAGGAGAACCGGGGGAGGGCGAGGGCAGCCAGCCCGGAGGCGCTAGGCTGCCGCTCGTGGCGGACTGCATCTTCTGCGCCATTGCCGCTGGCGCTGCGCCCGCGACGATCGTCGACGAAGACGCTGACACGATCGCATTCATGGACATCAATCCTTGGGCGCGGGGGCATGCGCTGGTCATACCCAGGCGCCACTACGAGAACCTGCTCGAGATCGCCCCGGAGGATCTCGGCAAGACCTTCGCGGCCGCCAGGCGCCTCGCCGCCCGGATGAGCGACAGGCTGGGGCCCGACGGCGTGGTGCTGTGGAACTCCTGCGGCCAAGCCGCTGGACAGGTGGTGATGCACTTCCATGTGCACGTGATACCTGTGACGCGGGAGACGAGCGGGAGGGCCCCGCGGCCGGATCCCTCGATCGAGGAATCCGACATCGCCACGGCGGCAGCGGCGCTCCGAACCGAGGGGTGAGGGCCGCTCAGCTTCGGAAGCGATCGCCGAGGCTTTGACCTCGATGCGCTGCACGCCGACGTGCGACCGCGGTTGCGGCGCGCGGGGTAGTACGTCCGCCCCGACTGTTGGAAGTTATGGACCCTATGCGCAGGTTTCTTCCAATGGTGATCGCCCTGGCGCAGCGACTCATCTCCGAGAGGGCTCGACGGCTCCTTGGCGAACTTCGTTTGTGGTGGCTGAGCGCACGCAACCCTCGATGACGACGCACGAGCAGCGCGTGGGCTACCGGCTTTGGCTGGCGTTCGGCTCGCCGGACGAATTCGCGGATCCTCGATTGTGGTACCGGAGGGGGTTCTCGGAAGTGTTCGGCACGTTCCTGCTCGTGCTGGTGGCTGCCGGCGGCGGGTTGCTGCACGCCAAAGGCGAAATCAGCTTGGCCGCGGCGGTCGTCGCTCCGGGGCTGATGGTGCTGGCGATCATCCTGTTCATGGGTGCAGTCTCGGGGGCCCATCTGAACCCGGTGGTGTCGGTGGCGTTCGCGTTGCGCGGAGATTTCCCCTGGCGGCGAGTGCCCCGGTACATCGTCGCCCAGCTACTCGGAGCGACGCTCGCGTGCCTCTTCTTGCTGGCCATCTTCGGCAATGTCGAGCACCTCGGGGCCACGCTACCGGGGCCGGGCTATCACGCTTGGCAGGCGTTCCTGATGGAGATCGCCCTGACTGGAGGACTCGTGAGCGTGATCCTTGGCACGGCGTCGGCCGCGCAGAACGTGGGCACGATCGGAGCGCTCGGCGTCGGCGCGTATATCGCGCTGGCCGGGCTGTGGGCCGCCCCCGTCAGCGGCACCTCGATGAATCCGGCACGCTCCTTCGGGCCGGCGCTCGTATCCGGCGACTGGAGCTCCTACTGGGTGTACGTGGCCGGGCCGCTGCTGGGAGCACTGTTCGCCGTCGGATGTGCCTGGATTCTGCGAGGCCCGGGAGGCGACGCCGCCGCGCGCGCGGCCGCATCGGGGAGGCTCTCCGAGTTGGTGCGGTCGCGGCCGGATTCGGTCAGCGGATGAGGCGAGTCAGCCCCCGAGCGCGAAGTTCTGGATGTCGGCGTCGAGCGTCCCTTGCGAGGCGTACTGGCCGGCGTGGACGTAGACGACCTTCCCGGCGCGGTTGAGGAAGATCGTCGTGGGCAGGCCTGCCAGCCCTTGGGGGAAGATCCCAGCTAGGTCGGTGATCGTCGACTGGTAGCTCGGGTAGCTGACCGGGTGCTGCGCGAGGAACTGGCCGGCGCCGGAGCCCGAGTCGTCGGTGTCGGCGCCGATGAACGCGACGCGGCGCCCGTAACGGGCGGAGGCGGCGGCGAACAGGCTCGCCTCGGCCCGGCAGGGGGTGCACCAGGACGCCCAGGCGTTGATCACTATCGGGTAGCCGCGCAGCGCGCGGATCCGCGCGGCCAGAGCGGGCTCCCCTCCCAGCAGCCGGCTGGCCTGCCGGTGAAGCGCCTGGAGCGCGGGGGGCGAGCCGGCTAGCTGCCGCTGGACCTTGCTCGCCGACGTGGACGGCACGCGGGCCAGCGCGGCGCGCAGATCCCGGGCCAGCGCTCGTGGGCTGGGCCACCCGGTCGTCGCGACCTGCCGGTACCAGAGAATCCGGCCGGTGGGTGTCGTCAGCACGAACCAGGGCTGTCCCTGGACCTGATAGCCGTCGGCCACGCGACCGCTGCGGTCGATGGCCACGGGGTAGGCCAAAGGGCGAGGGAGCCCGGCAAGGAATCGGCCCAGGGCGGTCGGGAACGGCTCGACGCTGCCTTCGTCGATGGCGGTCAGCGCGGGCAGCCGCGCGTGGGCGGCCGTGTCCTGGTAGCGGTTGAGCGCGTCGAGGTGGCCAGCCAGGCTCATGGTTTCCTGGTCCCAGGTGGCGAAGAAGAGGTACAGCCGCGGGGAACGGCTGGGGCCGATGCGGATGTTTCCGCCGCCGGCATGCGGCAGCGTCGCGGCGACGGAGGGGGTGATGCCTGCGATGCGCGCGTAGCTGAGATGGGAGTCGACCGCCGGGTGGCCGGGCAGGAGCCGCGAGGCCTCATGAGCCAGGAGCTGACCCAGCTGGCCGACGGCGGCGTAGGACTGCTGGGTCAAGTACAGCTTCAGTTCGCGGCCATGCGGGTCGATCACGAACAGCGCGGGCGTATGGGCGATCTCTCCTGCCTGAATCGCCGCCTGGACACCGTAGGCCCGCCACACGCGGCGCAGTTGCGCGAGCGACCCGGTGAGGAAGTGCCAGGCATGGAGCATCCCGTGAACGCGCGAGTAGGAGAACACGTCGTCGAGCGCCGTCGCCTTGGGGTTGGCGTCGATACCGAGCAGTTGCACGCGGCTGCCGGCAGCGCCCAGCATGGCCTTGGCGTCGAGCATCGCGGTGGTGGTCAGCGGGCAGATCGTCGTGCACTCCGAGTCGGTGAAGGCGAGCAAAACCACCCTCCCGCGAAAGGAGCGAAGCGAGACGGGCTGGCCGAACTGATCCGTGAGCGCGAAAGCGGGCGCGGCACGGGACAGCGTCGTTCCCGGGTCGAGGTAGGGGTTGCGCGCGAGCGCATCGCTCCGGGCCGTGCCGGGGGAGCCGAGCACCGCGAGGACGACGCCCGCCGCGACGCCGGCGGCCACGACCGTGACCCCGGCGAGAGCCAGGCCGGGTCGCGGTGCCCGCAGCGCGGCTGGCCCTCGAGCCGATGATGGCGGCGGCTCGGTGGCGGGCGGAGGTGAGCGGTCGGGGCCCGGCTGGCGTCGACGGGTGCGCCAAACCCGCCACAGACGCATCCCCAAGGGCACCGCGCATAGCACCGCCAGCACGATCAGCACGATGGTCTCTTCTGCGCCCGAGCCGTGGGCCGCGAAGGCGCCCGTGCCCCCCTTCGTATTCACGCTGCGCGCCGGGCCTGCGTGGGCTTGGCGAGCGGCGAGCTTGATGCCGTCTGCGGCAGCGAGCGTTTTGACCGCGCCCTGCGCGGCGCTCGCAAGCCCCGCGCCGCCCGCCCTGATCGTGAGCCCGCCGAGCATGCGGTAGCCCTGCGCTGCCGAGTGGCCCGGCCAGTTGAAACCGAGCCCGTTTGGCATCACGACCACGAGCCGACCTCTGTACGCGAGCGACAGCTCGAGCCCCAGGAAGCGGGCGTAGGCTCGGGGCTTCCGCCACAGGCTCGTGACCGCGCCGAGATCGGAGCGGCTCGAGATGATCGCGACACGGATCTGCACGCCGTCCCTCTGGGCCCGATGAAGGAGCGCGTCAAGCTGCACCTGCTGGGTGATGGAGATGCGGGCGTCGGAGG
>JAFAPR010000092.1 GCA_019247075.1 Solirubrobacterales bacterium | reverse complement strand
ACGGCGCTCGGCCTGCTCGGGTGGCCGGCGTTGCGGGCGATCGATCGCAGGTCGGCCGCCCGCGCCGCCGCGCTCGCCCCTCGAGTGGAGCTGCTTCAGCGGCTCGAGATATTCGCCACCGCCTCGCGGCCGGTGCTGGAGCGACTTGCCGCGACCGCTACCGAGATCGAGTTTGCAAGCGGCGCAGAGATCGTGCGCGAAGGCGGCAGCGCGGACGCGCTGTACGTGCTGGGGGAGGGGGAAGTGGAGGTGGGCGCGCGCGGCGAGTTGGGCGGCTCCGAGCGATTCCTGCGGACGATGAGCGCGCCGAGCTATTTCGGCGAGATCGGCGTGCTCCAGCGGAGTCCGCGCACAGCCACGGTGCGGGCGCTGACGCCATGCCGCTGCGAAAGGATCGAGCGGGCGGCGCTGCTCGAGACACTGACGACCACGCCGCCGTCGTCGTCGCTGATGGAGAACGCGCGCAGCCGGCTCGCACTCACCCATCCGTCGGCGAAGCTGAAGTTCCCCGAGCCGGTCGCCTAGAACCCGGCTCCGTTGCGGGCCGCTCCGTCGAGGCCCGTCTGCCCGCGGCCGTACGCTGGGGTGCGTGCACGATCGCTGCGTCGCCCACATCGACATGGACGCCTTCTACGTCGCGGTCGAGCTCCGGCGGGCGCCGGAGCTGCGCGGGCGGCCCGTGATCGTGGCAGGCAATGGACCGCGGGCGGTGGTCACCACCGCCTCCTACGAAGCGCGACGGTTCGGGGTGGGGTCGGCGATGCCGGCGGCGCGCGCCCGCCGGCTGTGCCCGCAGGGGGTCTTCGTGTCCCCGGACTTCGCGCACTACCGCGAGGTCTCGGGGCGCGTGATGGGCATCGTGCGCGGCCACGTCGAGCGCGTCGAGGCGGTGGGCTTCGACGAGGCGTACCTCGACCTGACGGGGCTGCCGGCACCGCACGCCACGATGCGCATGGTGTGCGCGGAGATCGAGCGCCAGGAGGGGCTGAGTTGCTCGGTGGGCATCGGGCCCTCGAAGCTGGTGGCCAAGGTCGCCTCCGACGCCGAGAAGCCGCGGGGGTTCGTGGTGCTCACGCGCGAGCAGGCCTGCGCGCGGTTTGCCTCCGCGCCGCCCGCGCTGGTGCCCGGGATCGGACCAAAGACCGCGGCACGGCTAGTGGCGATCGGGATCGAGAGCTTGGGGCAGCTGGCGGCGGCGCCGCCTGCGGAGCTGGCGGCCCGCTTCGGGCCGCGGCTGGGCGCCGAGCTTCACCGGCGGGCGCGCTTCGAAGACGACACGCCCGTGTGCCAGGAGCGCAGGGTCGTCTCGGAGTCGCGCGAGACCACGTTCGACCGGGACATCGCCGACCCGCGGGAGCTGGAGCGGATTCTCGCCCAGCTTGTCGAGCGGCTGTGCGGCGCGCTCGAGCAAAGCGGCCGTAGCGGTCGGACCGTGGGAATCAAGATCCGGCTTGACGACTTCTCTACACACACCCGCGCCCATAGCTTGCCCCAGCCGGTGGCGGCCGCGGAGCGCGTCGGCCCGGTTGCGCTCGAGCTCCTGCGTCGCTTCGGGCCACGCCGTCCCGTGCGGCTCCTCGGCGTGAGGGTCGCGGGGCTCGAGCGCGGAGTCGAGGCGCAGCTGACGCTGCTCGGGCGGCAGCGAGATCAGTAGAGCGCCGCCGCGAGGCGCCGGCGCGCCTCTCGAGCAAGTGGGTCTTCCACGCCGAGCTCGTCGAGGATGCCCACGATCACGCGGCGAAGATCCTCGCGCGCGCCGTCGGGCGATGCCAGGGCCGCCAGCAGCAGGTCGAGTGCACGGCGGTGGTCGCCTGCGTCGAGCGCGGCGAAGGCTTCGCTTAGGTCGGGGAGGCCTCCGTCCGCCGAGCCGCGCTCGAGCGCGATGCGGGACGCCAAGCCCTCGGCGGCGAAGTTGCCACTGACGCGTTGCAGGACCGAGAGCGCCTGCTCCGAGTCACCGCGCGCGTGCAGGGCTCGCGCCAGGGGAAGCGCGGCGTCGGCGCGACCCGGCTCCAGCTCCAACGCCCGCCGCAGCGACTGCTCGTCCCCGCGCTCGACGAGCGCGTCCACCTCGGAGGGCAGCAGGCCATCGAGAAAACGCTCCACCACCGGTGGGGGCTGGGCGCCGGTGAACTCGGCTACCACCTCGCCGTGGTGAAACGCCTTGACGGCGGGAATGCCCTGCACCTGGTAGGCCGACGCCAATCCAGGGTTGGCGTCCACATCGACTTTCGCCAGCTCGACCTTCCCCGCGCGAGCGGCGACCGCGCGCTCGAGCACCGGAGCGAGCATCAGGCAAGGCCCGCACCACGCGGCCCAGAAGTCGACCACCACGGGCACGGAGCGAGAGCGCTCGATGACGGCGGTCTGGAAATCGTGCTCGGCGACGTCCATGGCATCGATGGTAGCGGCCGATCTTGGCCGCCCGGCTTGTCTGGGCGGCCAAGATCAGCGCGTCCGCCACCCGGCGAGCCGACGCCGGCGCCGAGCCGCCGCTTACAGCAGCTTGGCGAACACCGCGGCGATCTTGCTGTAACCCGTCGCGTTGGCGTGGATGTTGGGTCCCCGGGGCGCAGGAGCGCACATCCATGTCAGCTCGCAGATGTCGGCGACGGCGACTGGGACCTTCTTGCCCTTGAGGGTGGTCTTATCGGAGAACGGCTTATAGGTGTGGGACGCGCGCGCCACGTCTGCGATGGTGACCCGCTTGGAGTGGTAGGCGCTGGAGATGTCGCTGTTGACCGACTTCGCCAGCAGCTGTGATTCGGCGGCCAGCTGCCGCCCGCTGCTGCCTTGCAACCACGCCGCCAAGAACGGGTCGTAGTAGGTCATGCCGATGATCGGGACTTTCGGGCCGGCGGTCTTGCGCAGCGCCGCGGCGATCTTCGGCAGGTTCGTCTCGATGCTCTTCACGCCTTTGGCCAGGCACTTCTGGTTCACGCTCGTGCCCTTGAGGCAGCCGTCGACATCGTTGGCGCCAATGTCGATCGTCACGAACGCGATATGGCGTTTGTGGGCTCGCAAAAACGCGACCGCCTGGTTCAGCTGGCTGCCCAACCGGTACTTGCAGGTCCCGCCCTTGAGCATCGTTGTCGTGGTCTCGCCGAGGCACCCAAGGTTCTTGAGGGCGAGGTGGTGAAAGCGCGACTTCTCCTTCGCCTTGAGATCGTTTGCGTACCCCTGATTGGTGGGGACCGTGGTGCCCTTCGCATTGGGCTGGGCACCGCGTGCGAGCGAATCCCCGAGCGCGAGGTAGTACTCGCGGCCGTGACTCGCGGGTTGCGCGGCCACCGCGCTCAGGGAAGCCACACACGCGAACGCGGCCGCCGCCGTTACTGCGACAAGCATCCTCCTCATCGAGTTCCTCCTTCGATATTTGCGACGCCTCCCTGGAGCTGCCCGACCGGGGCAGTCTATGTTCTCCCGGCGCCTCGCGTCGGCTGCGGACTAAGCTCCCCGCCACGCCAGCTTCGGCCGAAAGCATCACCTGTGGGCGGCGCGCTTGCCCGAGCTCCTGATCGAGCACGGCGGCGTCTCGCTGGCCGCGGAGACGGCGGGGTGGGGCCCGCCGGTGGTATTGCTCCATGGCCTGACCGCGACGCGCCGGTACGTCGTGATGGGGTCGAAGGCGCTGGAGCGCTCCAACCACAACGTGATCGCCTACGACGCCCGCGGCCACGGTCGCTCGTCGCCCGCGCCCGATGCGCGGTCCTACGGTTATGAGGAGCTGGGCGAGGACCTGGTCGCGGTCCTGGACGAGCTCGAGATCGAGCGAGCTGTCGTGGCGGGCGCGTCGATGGGCGCCCACACGGCCCTGTGGCTTGCCTTGCACAGGCCCGACAGGGTCGCGGCTCTGGTTGTCATAACGCCGGGATACGACCCCGCCGCCGTCGAAGACGGCGACAGGCTGGCGCGCTGGGACGCGCTCTCGGAAGGCCTGCGCGATCGCGGCGTGGAGGGCTTCCTGGAGGCATACGGGGAGCCCAGGGTGCCGGAGGCGTGGCGAGAGACCGTGATCGGGGCGATCCGCCAGCGGATGGCGCTGCACGAGCACCCAGAGGCGGTGGCCGACGCGCTCAAGGTCGTGCCGCGCTCGCGCCCGTTCGGGGAACTGGAGGAGCTTTCGGACATCCCGGCGCCGACCGTCGTGATCGCGAGCGCCGACGAGCCCGACCCCGAGCATCCTCAAGCGCTGGCGCAGGCCTACGCGGAGGCGATCCCGGGCGCGCGCCTGATCGCCGACCGGCCCGGGCGCTCCCCGCTCGCGTGGCAGGGCAGTCAGCTTTCGAAGGTGATCGCCTCCGCGGCGGGGGATGCGTTTGGCTAGGCGGCGGCCGCAGAGCCTCGACAATGCTCGATAAGCGGGCTTATGTCTACCTGGCGGTGGCGCAACCAACATTGGCGTGGCGGACCCGCGCCGTAGTGTGCGCGTTGTCACACTTAGCCGGGTCCCGCTCGGTGAAGATTCCCCGTCAGAGAGACGCAGGTGCCTCCAGCGAATCTCCCACCCGGCCCAAGGTACCCGGCGCCGCTCCAGGGTGTCGGCATCTGGACCAGCCGCTTGCGTTCCTCGAGCGGTGCCGAGACCGCTACGGTCACCGCTTCACGATCCGGCTACCCGCGTCGCCTCCGTTCGTGATGATCACACGTCCGGAGGAGATCAAGGAGATCTTCACGGCGCCGGCAGACGTGCTCGCGCCGGGGCGAGGAGCGCGCGTGCTCGAGCCGATCGTCGGTTCGACGTCGGTGATCCTGCTCGACGGAGGCGCCCACATGGAACAGCGGCGGCTGATGCTGCCGGCATTTCACGGCGAGCGCATGGAGCGGCTGGCCGGTCTGGTCGCGGCGGTCGCCGAGCGTGACATCGCAAGCTGGCCGGCGGAGCGCCCGCTCGAGCTCCACTCGCCCCTGCAGCGGTTGACGCTCGAAATCATCTTGCGGGCGGTGTTCGGCCTCGAGCCTGGACCGCGCCTCGACGCCCTGCGCGATCGACTGGGGGCGATGCTCGCGTTCGGCGACAGGGCGATCAGCCTGATGCCGCCGCCGGTCAATAGCAGGCTGGCCAGTCTGCTCCGGCGGGTCGGGCCCTTCGCTTCCTTCTGGCGGCTGCGCCAGAACGCCGACCGACTGGTGTACGAGCTGATCTCCGAGCGGCGCCGGGAGCAGCGCGAGCACCCGGATCGGCACGAGCGCCGC
>JAFAPR010000285.1 GCA_019247075.1 Solirubrobacterales bacterium | reverse complement strand
AGCAGCTTCTCGTTGGGGATCACGATCAGCGTGTCGACGTGGCTCGTCAACTCGTCGATCCCAGCCTGAGCCTGACGAGCCCGCTGGGTCCCCTCGAATGCGAACGGGCGCGTCACCACGCCCACCGTCAGGGCGCCAATCTCGTTCTTGGCGATCTCCGCGATTACCGGCGCGGCGCCCGTTCCCGTGCCGCCGCCCTCGCCCGCGGTCACGAAGACCATATCCGCGCCCTTCAGCCCCTCCTTGATCTCGTCCCGCGACTCTGCCGCGGCCGCGCGCCCGACATCCGGGTTCGCGCCGGCGCCCAGGCCGTGGGTCAGCTCGTGGCCGATGTTGAGCTTGATGTCGGCGTCGCACATGGCGAGCGCCTGGGCATCGGTGTTGCAGGCGATGAATTCCACCCCGCGCAGGCCCGCGTCGACCATGCGGTTGACCGCGTTGGTTCCCCCGCCGCCTACGCCGACGACCTTGATCACTGCCAGGTAACTGCCGCTCTCCATTTTCTCCAACCCTCGAGATAGAGTTGAGTGTTCTCTGCACGGCTCCCGATTAAGAGCCTCGAAGCGGAGTTTTGCACGTTATGGCTTGGGGATGAAGGAAGTCAATGGCCGATTCGGAAAACGCAAGCGCGATTGCAGATCGGCGAACTCTCTACCAACACCGAGCCTTTGCTCGACAGGAAGCTCAACCTGTAGTTGAGGATTTAGCCGGCCGCGGGGCGGGAGGGATCGGTCACGTCGATGTACGCGGCCCCAGCCGAGCCGGCGTTGCCGAGCACGGCGCTGGCGGCGAGCCACTTGGCGTGGAGCGCGCTCAAGGAGCCGAAGTAGAGCTCGGGCCCCGCTCGCAGCCTCGCCACCACGCCGTGCGCCGGCGTGTCGAGAACCTCGGCCACGTGCCTCCTGAGCCCCGGCGGCGCAGCCGCCAGGACAGTCAGCTCCCGCCGGCCCTGGCGGTCGCCCAGCTTCGATCCGACCGGAAGCGCGGCCACCGAGATGGTCGGAAGCCCCCCCATGGGCAGCCCTCTGAGCACCACGCCGTCGTCGGCGACCGCGACCCTGCTTGCGCCCGCGACGAGGACCGCGATCGGCCGCTCTTCCACTACCTGGATGCGAAGGCCGTGCGGGAAGCTGGCGGCAACCTGCAAGCTCTTGACAATCGGGTAGGGCGCCACGGCCATGTACAACTTTGAAGCCTGTACATCGAGCGTGGTCATCGTGTGCGCGACCGCGGCCAGCGCGGAGCGGATGCGAGCCGAGCCAGGACCGCTGACGCCGGTGATCTTGACCTGCTCGACAGCCACCAGCGATGAGCCGCGGAACCACAACCACGCCCCGCCGAGCGCCAGCAGCGCCAGTAGCGCGGCCACCAAGCGGGCCGGTCCGATCCGCCGCAACGCCCGCCCGATCGGACCCCGCATGGGGCGCAACCGGCCGGTCGGGGCCGTGGAGGCGTTCCGGCTCGCGCCCGGCCTCGCCCTGGGCGCCCTGCGAGAGACGCTCACGAGCGCTCCCAATCCGGCGGAAACTCGACCGGTCCCAACGCTTGCACCTCGGGTTCGAGCACGACTCCAAACCGCTCGCGGACGCGCTTGCGTCCCTCTGCCATCACCGCGACCACATCGGCGGTCGTCGCCCGGCCGGGGTTTTCGATGAAATTCGCGTGCTTGGCCGAAAATCCGGCACCGCCGATGCGGAGGCCCCGGCAGCCGGCAGCTTCGAGTAGCTGGCCCGCCGTGCGCCCCTCCGCGCGCGGGTCCTCGGGGTTCTTGAAGGTGGAGCCGAAGGTGCGGATCCCCGAGGGCTGGGTCTCCTTACGCCGGGCCCGCAGATCCGCCAGCCTGGCCGCAACCGTGGCGCGGTCGTCTGGCTGCAGCGCGAAGGCGGCATGCGCCACTACCTCGCCCGGGCGGATCGTCGAGCGACGGTAGGAAAAGCCGAGTTGTGCGGGCGCGCGCCGCTCGATCCCCGCGGGCGTGGCGACCTCCACCCACTCGAGCACGCGGGCGAGGTCGCCGCCGTAGGCGTTGGCGTTCATGCGGACGGCGCCGCCCACGGTGCCGGGAATGCTGACTCCGAATTCGATCCCCGCGAGCCCGGCCTGCGCCGCGCGAGCGGCGATGGCAGGCAGCCGGGCGCCGCCGCCGCAGTGCACACGCGTGCCCGTGATCTCGATCTTGCCTAGCTCCTCATCCAGCTTCAAGACCAGTCCGCGGACCCCTGAGTCCGCCACCAGGAGGTTCGACCCGGAGCCCACAACCCCTACCTGGTGTCCCCGCCTGGCGGCCCACCCGAGCAGCCGTTGGAGCTGTTCCAGCGTCCCGACGCGCGCGAACAACTCGGCCGAGCCGCCCGTCCGGACAGTGGTCAGCCGGGCGAGCGGATGGTCGCGCAAGACCCCTTCAGGCAGGCTTGACATCGCTCGCAGCGTAGATGGCGCCCCGGCTGCGATCAGTTTCGCACGCCGTCCACGAGGGACCGCCCGAGCGCGTCGACATTGCCGGCGCCCATCACCAGGCACAGGTCGCCCGCCTGCAATGTCGCGGCAAGAAACGAGTGGGCCTCGTCGAAGCCGGGCAGCCAGGCGACCTGACGCCCCGAGCCGTGCTCGGCGGCGGCTGCCGCGACCAGCATGCCGCTCACGCCGGGGTAGTCCTGCGCGCGCTCGCGCGCCGGATACACGTCGAGCACTGCCACGGCGTCGGCGCGCGCCAGGGCGGCACCGAGCTGCCGCGACAGCGCCGCCGTGCGCGAGTATCGGTGGGGCTGAAACACCGCCACCACCCGTCGGGGTTGAAAGGTACGCACGGCGTCGATCGCGGCGGCGACCTTTGTCGGGTTGTGGGCGTAATCGTCGTAGACGCTGGCGCCCGCCGGGGTCTGGCCGAGCAGTTCAAGCCGGCGGTGGACGCCCGCGAAGCCCGAAAGCGAGCGGGCGGCGGTGGCGGCGTCCGCTCCGGCCGCAGCGGCCACCTCGAGCGCCCCAGCCGCGTTGATCGCGTTGTGAGCTCCGGGAACACGGAGAGCGACCTCGAAACCTCTCCAGACAAACCGCGACCGTCCCCGCTCGAGCACGGGATCCGGCGCGTCGTACGGAATCGTCCCGGGGGGGCACAGGGCGCGCAGCGCGGGGCGGTTCCACACCACGGCGGCCCCGCTCGCGCGGGCCATGAACTCCCGCAGGGTCGCCTCGAGCTCGAGCCGCGATGCGTAGGCGGTGTGGTGGTCGACCTCGGCGCTGGTCAAAAGTGCGATCTCCGGCGCAAGGTTGAGCAGGGAGCGGTCGGACTCGTCTGCTTCGAGGACGATCCATTCCCCCTTTCCCCAGGCCGCGTAAATGCCGCGCGAGCGATGCTCGCCCCCGATCACGTATGCGGGATCGAAACCACACGCCTGCAGGGCATGGACCACCATCGCAGCCGTGGTGGTCTTGCCGTGCGTGCCGGTGACCGCGATCGCTCGCCGGAGCGCCGCGATTTGCGCGAGCAGCTCGGATCGGTGAAGCTCGCGCCCTCGAGCGGCCTGGCGCTCGGGGTTATCGGGTGCCACCACGGTCGAGTAGACCACCTCGGCGCCGGCGGGGACGTGCTCCGCGGCGTTGCCCATGCTCACCTCGATGCCGCTTTCTCGGATGACGTCCAGGTAAGTGGATGTCGTCTGGTCGGACCCCGTGACGCGGGCTCCCAGCTCGCGAGCGACCAGCGCGAGGCCGCTCATCCCGACGCCGCCGATGCCCACGAAATGCAGCCGGCGCGAGGCAAACGCGCGCTCGGTCACCGTGGTCGCCCCTGTCGCGCAGCGGCCAGCACCTCGGCCGCGATCTCCTGCGCGGCCCGGGGGCGAGCGGCCGCCAGGGCCGCGTTTGCCATCGCCGCGGCGCGCGTCGGCTCGGCCAGCAGCCGTCCCACCTCGTCCGCGAGCCGCGCCGGCGTCAGCTCCGAGTCCGGGATCACCACCGCCGCGCCTGCATCGGCCATGAAGCGGGCGTTGAGCATTTGATGATCGCCTGTGGCGTGCGGGTACGGGACGAGCACGGCGGGCCGCCCGTGGGCGGCGACCTCGAACACCGAGCCGCCGGCCCGCGCGACGACCAGGTCCGAGGCGAGCAACGCCTCGCCGAAGTTCGGAATGTAGCCGCGCAGGTCGTAGTGGCGACCGGGCGCCTCGAGCTCGGCGAGGTTGCGCTCCCCGACGGCGTGCAGCACGCGGAACTGGGCCCCTCGGAAGGCCTCGAGGGCGGCCCGGTTGATCGAGCGGGCTCCCTGGGAGCCGCCGAAGACCAGCACGCACCGCTCGTCCCGGGCCATGCCGAAGCGCGCGCGGGCGGCCTCGCGATCGGTCGCGGGCGCCGGCACCGGGCGCCCGTAGACGCGGTAGCGGCTGCCGGCGCGCCCTTTGATCGGGAAAGCCAGGCAAACGCGACGGGCAAATGGGGCCAGCAACCGGTTGGTCAGGCCAAGGTGGCTGTCGGCTTCCATCAGCACCAGCGGCGCCCGCCGCAGGACCGCCGCCAGCCCCGTCGGCCCGGCGACGTAGCCGCCCGCACCAAGCGCCGCGGCGGGACGCAGCTCGCCCAAGAGCGCGATAGCGCGCGCCAGCGCGGCCGCGTCCGTGGCCGCCACGCGCACCGTCTCCGTCACGCCCGCCCCTCCGCGGGCCAGCGGTCTCACCACGAGAGGCTCAAACCGATAGCCGGCGGCTGGCACGAGCTCTGTCTCGGCGCGCTCGCCGCCGAGGAAGACTACCTGTGCTCCCTCAGCCCGCAGCGCGTCTGCGACCGCCAGCGCCGGGACGACGTGTCCTGCGGTCCCGCCGGCGCCGATCACGATCGGCGTCGGAGTCACGCGAAGGGGCCTCCACCACTGCCAGCCGCTTGACGGGCCGCGCGATGTTGAGAAGCAGGCCGACGGAGGCGAGCATCACGCACAGGTTTGTCGGGGCATAGGAGATGAAGGGCAGGGGCACGCCCGTGAGCGGCGCGAGGCCGAGCACGACGAAGATGTTGAGAACCCCCTGGCACAGGATCAGCGAGGTCAGACCGCTCGCGAGCAGCTTGGCATACCGATCGCGGGCCCGGCGCGCCGTGCGGAAGCCGGCGTAGCCAACCATGCCGTACAGCACTGCGACCAAACCGATGCCCATCACCCCCAGCTCCTCCCCGACCACCGCGAGAATGAAGTCGGTGGGCGCCTCCGGCAAGTAGTAGATCTTCTGCACCGAGCGGCCCAGACCAACCCCGAATACCCCTCCCGACCCGAGCGCGATCTGACCCTGAACCGCCTGGAAGCCGGCCGTTGATTTGGAGGACCAGGGATGCAGAAAGGACTCGAGCCGGGCGCGCTGGTAGGGCTGCGTCAGCACGAACAGCAGCGCGATCATCCCGACGAGCGCCGCGAGCAGAGCGAGCTTGCGCGCAGGCACGCCGGCGGCCAGTAGGAGGGCGGCGAGCGTCAACATGATCACCAGAGCGGTTCCCATGTCGGGCTCGAGCACGATCAGCAGACACGCCGGCCCGGCCACGATCGCGATCGGGGTGATCAGCCGTATGAGCCCCGAGCCGATCCGCTTGGGGTGGTCGGCGAGGTACCGGGCCGCGTACAGCACAAGCGCCAGCTTCACCAGTTCGGAGGGCTGAAACTGGATTGGCCCGGCTCCGAACCAGCGCCGCGCACCGTTGACCTCCCGCCCCACGCCCGGGACCA
Source organism: Solirubrobacterales bacterium (assembly GCA_019247075.1). GTDB lineage: Bacteria > Actinomycetota > Thermoleophilia > Solirubrobacterales > Solirubrobacteraceae > Palsa-465. The sequence goes on along the minus strand of JAFAPR010000285.1, from coordinate 10,705 downwards.
GCACCAGGAGCAGGAACGCGCACGAGCCGATCAGGAACAACCTGAGCGAGCGTTCGTCGAACAGCGCGAGGCCTCGCCGCGAGAGGACCTGCATGGCGATCAGGCCGACTGCCCCGAAGACCAGGTAGCGCACGAACGTCCCCGTGCCGAAGCCGCGGCCCGACATCACCCCGAGCGGCGAGGAGGCGCTGTAGACCATCACCGACCCGAAGGCGAGCAGGCAGAGCGTGGCGGTAATCAGCATGCGGTGCTCTATGGGGGGCGCCCCGGCCTTGGGGCGGACGCGGGCGTGGCCCGGGTCGGCGGCCGCGACGCGGGGGACTCGCTCGCGCAGCGCGGAGGCGGGGCTCACGCGTCCTCCACGAGCGCGCGGAAGTGATCGCCGCGGGCCTCGAAGTTGCGGTAGGCGTCGTAGCTGGCGCACGCCGGCGAGAGCAGGACCACCTCACCGGGCTTGGCAGCTGCGCGTGCGGCCGCGACCGCGCGCTCGAGATCGCCGACCTGGCGGATCGGCACCCGGATGCGGCCGAGCGCGACCATGAGCTCCCCCGCCGCCTCGCCAATCAGGTAGACGGCGCGGCAGCGGCTGCCTACCAGCGGCGCAAGCGGCGTGAAGTCCTGCCGCTTGGAGCGCCCGCCTGCGATCAGATGGACCCCGCCCGCATACGCTTCCAGCGCAACGAGCGTGGATTGCACATTGGTGGCCTTCGAGTCGTTGACGTACGCCACCCCGCCGCGGGTGGCGACCGGCTCGAGGCGGTGGGCGACGCCCGGAAAGCTCTTCAGCCCCGCCGCCACCGGTCCGAAGTCGAGCCCGCGGGCAAGGCAGGCAGCGGCGGCGGCCATCGCGTTGCACCGGTTGTGGGCTCCCGGCAAGGAAAGCTCCTTTGCGCACAGCAGCGGCTGACCGCGCCACCACAGCCGGCCTTCCCGCACGCGCAGCGTTGCACGCGAACCTTCGCCGAACGTGACCCGGCGCGCGCGCCAATAGGGCTGGTCGACCCCGGCACGGCTCAGCGCCTCCGGCGTGGTCTCCGACACCACCGCAATGTCACCGCCGTCCTGGTTTTCGAATATCCGCAGCTTGGCTTGAACGTAGGCCTCGAATGTTCCGTGCCGGTCGAGGTGGTCGGGCGCGAGGTTGAGCAGCACGGCCACCTCCGGCGCAAAGGCCTCGGTGTCCTCGAGCTGGAAGGAGGATGCCTCGCACACCACGGTGACCTCGGGCGCGAGCTTCCCGATCAGCGAGCTGGCGGCGGTGCCCACATTGCCGATAACCGCCACCGGTGCGCCGGCCTCTCGGTGGATGTGGCCAATCCACTCCGTGGTGGTGGTTTTGCCGTTGGTCCCGGTCACCGCCAGGAACTCGTTCGGGAGCAGCCTCCAGGCAAGCTCGAGCTCCCCGAGCACGGGAAGCCCCCGTGCGCGCGCGGCGACCACGGCCGGGGCGTGATCGGGGACGCCGGGGCTCTTGATGAGCGTCCCGGCGCGGGCGGCAAGGGCGTCGCCTGACGCATCGAGGTGTACTTCTACGCCCGCTCGCGAAAGCCTCCCCGCCGCCTCGCCTAGAGCCGGCGCGTCGGCCGGGCCCGCGTCGCAGCCGATCACCTCCTCTCCGCGGGCCCGCAGCGCGAGCGCGGCGGCCAGGCCAGAACGCGCCAGGCCGACGACGAGAAATGGTCCGGGAGGAAGCGGCGGTCTCGCCCTCGTCCGGTGCCCCGATGAGCGCCTAGCCACGGATCGAGAGCTGATAGACGACGAAGCCGATCGCCGCACAGGCCGCGGCCACGATCCACAGCCTGAGGATGATCTTGGTCTCCGACCACCCCTTGAGCTCGAAGTGGTGGTGGATCGGCGCCATCAGGAAGATCCGTCTGCGCACCGCCTGGAACGAGATGACCTGGGCCACGACTGACAGGACCTCGAGCACGAACACGCCGCCAATCAGGATCAGCAGCACCTCGGTCTTGGTCATGACCGCCAGGCCGGCGATTGCGCCGCCCAGGCCAAGCGAGCCGGTGTCGCCCATGAACACGCTGGCGGGGAAGCTGTTGAACCAGAGAAAGCCGATGCAGGCGCCGACGAGGCAAGCGGCGACCATCGTCAGATCACCGGCGTTGCCACTGATGAAGGTGATCGCGACGTAGGCCATCAGCACGATCGCAGCGCACCCGGCCGCCAGGCCGTCCAACCCGTCGGTGAAGTTGACCGCGGTCGTCGAGCCGGCGACAACGAGGAAGATGAAGATCGGATAGAACGGACCCAGGTCGATGGTCACGTCGACGAACCGCAGTCGCACCGTCGGCGGGAGGCCTACCTTCCGGGTCGCCACCCACCAGAGGCCGACCGCGATCACCGCCGTCAGCAGCAGCTTGGTGCGCGCGCGCAGGCCCAGTGACCGGCGCCTGACGATCTTCATGAAGTCGTCGAGAAAGCCGACCAGCGCGCAAGCTACGGCCACCCCGAAGACCCCCATCGCCTGCCAGTCGCGGTGCGAGAGCACGAGGATCGGCACCGCGATCGCGACGAAGATGATGATCCCGCCCATCGTCGGCGTACCCGCCTTGCGCAGATGGCCCTGCGGCCCTTCCTCCCGGATGTTCTGCCCGAACTCACGCCGGCGCAGGAACTCGATGAACTTGGGACTCAGGAAGACGCACATCAGCAGCGACGCGGTGCCCGCGATCAGGATGCGGCCGGAGATCGAATGCGCGGCGACTACGGCCAGCGGAGCCATCAGTACCTGCCCGCGGTCAAGGAGGAGCACACCAGCTCCAGGCCAACTCCGCGCGAGCCCTTGACCAAGACGACATCGCCAGGCTTGACCAGCTCTCCCACCAGCGGCGCGGCCTCGGCGGCGGTGGCCACACCGTGACTGTCTCCGCGGAATCCCTGCGCCATGGCTGCGGCCAGCGGCCCCACCGTCACGAGCACGTCGACCCCAACCTCGGCCGCGTGCCGGCCAGCCTCCATGTGGAACTCGCGCTCGCCCGAGCCGAGCTCGAGCATGTCTCCGAGCACGGCTACGCGCCTACGAGCGCCGCCGGGCGGCGCCGTTGCGACGAGGTCGTCGAGCGCTGCGCGCACCGACATGGGGTTGGCGTTGTAGCAGTCATCGATCACCGTGACGCCGCCCGGGAGCTCCGTCCGCTGCCCGCGGCCAGGCGAGAAAGCTACCTCTACGCGGCCGCTCGGGACCACTCCGACCGCGCTGGCCGCTGCCACGGCGGCCAGCAGGTTGGTGCGCAGGTGGGCCTGCGCAAAGGGCACCTCGAGCTCGACCATGCGTCCCGCAAGGTCGATCTCGACTCGGCGCCGGCTGTCTCCCCCGGGAGGGATGCGGAGCTGGACGTCGCCTCCCGGACCGAAGGTGATCACGTGAGGCGCGGCGGTCAGGTAGCGCTTAAGCAGCGGCTCGTGCGCCGGAACCACCGCCGTCCCCCCCTCCCTCAGCCCGGCGATCAGCTCCGCCTTGGCGGCCGCGACGGCTTCGATCGTCCCGAGCAGCTCGAGATGGACCGGGCCGACGTTGACGATCACGCCCACGTCGGGCTCCGACACTGCAGCGAGCTCCGAGATCTGGCCTGCCCCCCGCATGGCGTGCTCGAGCACCAGCACCTCAGTGCCCGCCGGCGCCGCGAGGATCTCCAGCGGCACCCCGATTTCGGTGTTGAAGTTCGCGCGCGTGAAAGCGACCCGCCGGGAGCGCGACAGCACGGAGACGAGGATGTCCTTGGTCGTGGTCTTGCCGGTCGAGCCGGTTACGGCGATCACCTTCGCGCCGAGCTCCCGGCGCCAGGCGGTGGCCAGCCGCTGCAGGGCCGCAAGCGGCTGCTCCCCGACGAGCACGACCCCCGGTTGCCCTCCTTGTCGCTCCACGGCTTCCACGGCCTCGGCGCCGTGTTCGGGAGCGACCAATACACCCCAGGCACCGGCGGCCACCGCGTCTTTGGCGAATGCGCCGCCATCCTGGCGCGCCCCCTTTAGGCCCACGAACAGCACGCCCGGACCTGCCTGGCGCGAGTCGATGGTGACGCGCTCGGGGCCGGCCGTTGGCAGCGGCGCGCCCAATAGCAGCGCTCCCGCTGCGCCGGCAATGTGCTCGGGGCCCCAGCGGTTCATGGCCGGGGGTGGCCTCCGCGGCTGGGAGCGTACTTCGCCACGCGGCCGGGTCTCACCGCTGGACCGCGACGCCGCGCAGCACCTCGCGCGCCACCTGTCGGTCGTCGAAGGGCACCTTCTCCCCGTCCGCGAACTCCTGGCCCTGCTCGTGGCCCTTGCCGGCGATCACGAGCACGTCTCCGCTATGAGCGCCGGCAATCGCTTCGGCGATTGCCCCGCGGCGGTCGGCGCACCATCTGACATTCGGTCCGGCGCCGGCGAGAATCTCGGCGATGATCGCCTCGGGGTCTTCCGAGCGCGGATTGTCCGAGGTCACGATGACCCGGTCGGCGAGCCGGCGGGCGATCGCCCCCATCGGCGCCCGCTTGCCGCGGTCGCGATCTCCACCGCAGCCAAACACCACGTGCACCCGCCCGCGCGCGAGCTGACGGGCGGCGCGCAGCACGTTCTCTAGCGCCTCCGGGGTGTGGGCGTAGTCCACCAGCACCGCAAAGGGTTGGCCCTCGTCGACCGGCTCGAACCGGCCGGGCACCTGCCCCGCGCGCGCGATCGCCGCGGCGGCGACCTCCTGCTGGACGCCGAGCTCGCGGGCGGCCGCGAGCGCGCCAAGGACGTTGTACACGTTGAAGACGCCGCGCAGCGGCGAGCGCAGCTCGAGCGAGCCGTCGGGGGTCAGCGCACGGAACCGGGATCCCTCGAGGCCCGTGTGGATGTCGACCGCACGGTAGCGGGCACCGCCGCTGTGCAGCCCATACGTGATCGGGTCGGCAAGCGAGCGCGCCAGCTCACGGCCGTGGGGGTCGTCCACGTTCACGACCGCTGCGCTCGGGGCGAGATCGCTGAACAGACGCCGTTTGGCGGCGAAATACTCGTCCATGGTGCCGTGGAAGTCCAGGTGGTCGCGAGACAAATTCGTGTAGAGCGCAACCGCGAAGTGGATGGCGTCGGGGCGGTGCATCGCGAGCGCGTGCGAGGAGACCTCCATCGCGCACGCCCGGTCCCCGACCTCGACCATCGCGCGGAAGGTGCGCTGGAGGTCGATCGCCTCCGGCGTGGTGCGCACCACCGGATGCTCAACCCCGCCGATCACGCTCTTGACCGTGCCCAGCAGCCCGCACGCGCGGCCGTCGGCTTCAAGCAGCGCGCGCACCAGGTAGGCCGTGGTGGTCTTGCCGTTGGTTCCGGTCACGCCTACGACCTGCAGCTGGGCCGTGGGGTCGCCGTTGAAACGGGCCGCCGCCGGTGCCATCGCGGCCCTCACCGAGGGCACCACGATCTCCGTCACGCCCGCAAGGAGCGTCCGCTCGTCCACCAGCGCCACCGCGCCCCGCTCCACCGCCTCGGTCGCGAACTCGTGGCCGTCGCGAGTCAGACCGGGCACGCAGAAGAACAGCGTCCCCGGCCCCACAACGCGGTGGTCATAGGCAAGGTCGGCGATGTCGATCTCGCGAGCGGAGGCCGGGGCGCCGGAAATCACCTCGTCCAGCCGCATCGCTCCCCGAGTGTACTTAGGGCACCTACCGCGGAGTGACCCCGAAGTAGGGCACCGCCCAACCGATTATCTGCTGAAACGCCGGCGCAGCGACCGCGCCACCGAAGATCCCGCCATGTGGCTGATCGACGACCACGAGCGCGAGCAGCCGCGGATGGTTGACCGGCACCATCCCCACGAACGAGGCGATGTATTCGCTGTTCGAATAGTGGCCGCCGACGGCGATGTTGGCGGTACCGGTCTTGCCCGCCATGTCGTATCCTGGGATCGCAGCCCCGGAGGCGGTACCGCCGTCGGCAAAAACCCCGCGGAGCATCACTCGCAGCTCGTGGGCGACCGTGGGGGAGAGAACGCGGCGGCCCTTCGGGGGCTTGAGCCGCTTGCCTCCGACCGACTCCACGATCTGAGGGGTCCGCAGAATGCCGCCGTTGGCGATCGCGGCGTACGCCGTGATCATCTGCATGGGCGTGACCGACTCTCCCTGTCCGAAGGGGAGGTTGGCCATCGAGGAGCCCGAGTACTGCCACCAATGACGGACGATCCCCTGCTGCTCTCCGGGCAGATCGACGCCGGTGGGCGAGCCGAAGCCGAACCTGTGCACCCAGTAGTCGAACCGCCGCCCCCCGAGCTTCTGGCCGATCTCCACGGCGCCGATGTTGCTCGAGACCTTGAGGATCTGCGCGACAGTCAGGGTCTCGTAGCCGTGGACCTCGGCGTCGTGGATCTGGTAACCGCCGAAGTCGAGCGCCGGCGGTACGTTGAACTTGGTCGAAGGCGCGATCAGGTGGTCCTGGAGAGCCCCGCCGACGGTGAACGCCTTGAATGTTGAGCCTGGCTCGTAGGTCAGCCCCACCGCTTGGTCCTCGAATGCCTGAGGCGACGCGGTCGAAGTGTCGTTCGGATTCAGCCGCGGCCAGTTCGCCAGCGCCAGGATCTGGCCGGAGTTGGGGTTCATCACGATCGCTGTGGCGCCTTTGGGCCTGAACTTCGCAGCGACGGCGGCGAGCGTCCGCTCGACCTCGGTCTGGAGCTCGGAGTCGATGGTCAGGCGAATGTTCTCCCCGGCCTTCGTGGGGCGCAGGTCGTCGATCGAGATCGGCTGTCCGATCGCGTCGTCGACCGTCTTGCGAATGCCGTCCACCCCGCGCAGTGCGCGGTTGTAGAGGTACTCCAAGCCCGACGTCCCCCTGTTGCCCCAGCCGACGGTGCCGATCACCTGGGCCGCCATCATCCCGCGCGGATAAACGCGCGCCACCTCCGGCACCAGCGAGATTCCGTTGATGCGCAGCCGCATGATCGCCGCAGCGCGGTCGGCTGGGAACAGATGCGCGAGGTAGACGAACCCCGTGTGGGGCTTGCTGAGCTCTGTCACCACCTTCGCGACGGGCGCTTGAAGTAGCGGCGCCAGGCGCTGCGCGACCGCGGTGGGCCGCTGGATGAGATAAGGGTCCGCGACCACGTCCTCGGCCGACTCGGAGATCGCGAGCTCGACGCCGTGGCGATCCATGATCGTCCCCCGAGGCGCGGGAACATTGGCCACTATCACCTGCTGACTGACCGCCGCGCGCCGCAGGCTCGCGGCCTTGACCGTCCCAAGCTCGGCGGCGCGCAGCAGGCCGACCGCGAGCAGCCCGACGAACGTCACGAACAGCACCCGCAGCCGCCGGTCGATCGAGTGCAGCGTGGTCACGGCACGGTCGCGGGGGGTGCACCCGTGGTCGTGGCCTGGGGGCCGGTCGGCGAGGTCGCCCCGGTAGCGCCGCTAGTGGTCCTGGCCTGAGGACCGGTCGGGGAGGTCGCCCCGGTAGTGGACTTCGGCCTCTTGGAGGCTGTCGTTGGGGTCGTAGACGGAGTCGTCAGCAAGCTCATGCCGGCGGTGCTCGCCTGCAGCGCCTGCAGCGCCGCTTGAAAGGCGGCTACGTTCGGAGCTTGGATCCCCGCGACCGCGCGGCGCACGCTGGCGGACCGCGCGCTCAAGAACGTGATCGTCCCTGGACCCGGCATGGTCATGCCCATCCGCCCCGCCAGGCGCTCGATCCGTGCGGGGTCTGAGGCGGAGGCCACCTGGGCGCGGAGGATCTCGTTGCGGCCCTGCACGGAGCCGATCAGCTCGATCGAACGGCCCGTGGCGGCGTTCAGCTTGAGCAGTTCGACCTGCATGGCGACGATTCCGGCGAGCATCACCCCGAGCAGCGGAATCCACGCCCGCCCGCGGATGAGGCGGTCGAGCAAGGGGTGATCCGGAAGCGAGGCCACGAACGCGAAGAGCCGCGCTGAACGCGACTGCCGCCGGTCCGGGGCCGGCCTGGCGCGCCGGCCGGGTAACTGTCTCGGGACGGCCGGCCCTGACACACGCCGCGGCACGGGCGCGCCCGGGGATCGTGGCCGCGGACGGGTGGGACCTGGGACGGCGCCGGCCTCGAGCCCGGCCCGTTTGGCCGTCTTGGCAGCCGTTGCGCGCGCGCCCGTGGGCGTCATATCTGGGCAACCTCCAGCTTGCGGGCCGCCCGGAGATGGGCCGAGCGGGACCGAGGATTCGCGGACAGCTCACCCGCGGTCGGCGCCAGCGCTCGGCGAGTGAGTAGCTCGGCCTGCGGACGACGACCGCAGACGCACACCGGGAGCTCGGGCGGGCAAACGCAGCCCCGGGCACGGTCGGCGAGAAACCGTTTCACCTGGCGGTCCTCGAGCGAGTGAAACGCGATCGTGGCCAGCCGCCCGCCCGGCCTCAGGATCTCCCAGGCGACAGGCAGCGCCGCCGCAAGCTGGGCGAGCTCGTCGTTGACCGCGATCCGCAACGCCTGGAAGGTCCGGCGGGCGGGATGGCCGCCCGCGAACTGGGCGGGAATGGGGACGGCGGCCTTGATTGCGTCCACAAGCTGCTGAGTTGAGAGCAGCTCGCCTCGCTGCCGGGCACGGGCTATAGACCGGGAAATGCGTGCCGCATACCGCTCTTCTCCGTACTCGCGCAGAACTCTGGCCAGCCGTCGCTCGTCCCACCGGTTGACGATCTCCCGCGCTGTCAGCTCCTGGTCGGGATCCATACGCATATCGAGTGGGGCGTCGTAGGAGTACGAGAACCCGCGTTCGCCGGCGCCCACCTGGATCGAGGACATACCGAGATCGAGGTACACGAGATCTGCAGCGAGCTGTTCCTCGGCCAGGCCTTGCAGGCCGCTGGCGAAGTCGGCACGAATGAAACGGGTCTGGCAGGAGACCTCTGCGGCCAGCTGCGCGAAGCGGTCTTCGGTGGCGGGGTCGCGGTCAATCGCAACGAGCAGACCCTCGGCACCGACGCGATCGGCGACGAGTCGCGCGTGGCCGCCGCCCCCGAACGTGCAGTCGATGGCGGTCTCCCCCGGCTGCGGGTCGAGCAGCGCGATCAGCTCGCCGGCCAGCACCGGGACGTGCGCCTGTGTCATATCAAGAAGTGTCGGCAAAGCTTGCAGCGATGTCGGGGATGCGGACGAGGACGTCATCGCAGTACGAGCGGTATGCGGGTCGGTCCCACACTTCGAGACAGTCACCGGCACCGGTGACCACGACCTCGCGGTCGAGGCCGGCGTACCGCATGAGCGGCGGCGGGATCATCACCCGGTAGGCGGAGTCGAGCTCGGTGTCGTGGGAGTACCCGAAGAAGAACCGCCTGAGCTCCCGAGCCTTGGGCGAAATGGGACTGAGGCTCTGGAGTGTGGCGCCCGTATAGGCGTCGTAAGCGACGGGCGTCCAGATCGAGATCGATCGTGGCGTGCCGGGATTGGTCTCCGGCGAGGCGGCGAGCACCACTCCTTCCGCCAGCGGGGCGCGAAACTTCGCGGGCACGGTCAGGCGATGCTTCGCGTCGAGCGTGTGTTCGAACGTTCCGCGGAAGGTCAAGGGTCTTCGCTCGCGACCGGGGATCTGAACCCGGGTGGTTGGGTGGGAGGAGCCCTGCCACCCGGGTTCTGCATGCGGTCGACACCTTACCCCACTTTCCCCCACTTTGCAACTTAAATCCCAATTTCCCCCCCACACGACCCCCTTGAGCTGCGCCGGGCCGCGGAAAGCCCGCCGTTTCAGGCTGCGGCACTCCTTTGTCGCCGGTGTGCCGGTGCAGGTTTCCGTGCAGATGGAGCGCTTGGGCGAGAGCTCGCGTGCAGATCGGGCGGCTGGTCGCCCGCTTGCACCCTCAGCTCCGGGAGCGGCGTGCCGGCAGCTGAAGCTCAGCTGCCGGGGCGGCTCGCCGGCTCGGGCTGACCGGAGCGGGGAAGATCAGGCAGCGGGAGCTCTAAAAGAAGCCTCGCGCCGCGATCGCTGGGAGCGGCGGCCAGGCGTCCGCCGTGCTCGCGCGCGATCGCCGATGCGATCGCAAGGCCGCGGCCGCGGGAGCCGCGCCCTCGACGCGCACGGCGAGACAGCTCCGCGACCGGGGCGGGTAGACCGGCGCCGCAGTCGGTCACCTCGATACGGACCGAGCCGGCGTCGAGCCGCCCGCGAACCTCGACCGTCCCGCCTCCGTGCTCGATGGCGTTGGCGATCAGATTGTCGACCGCCTGCGCGATTCTCAGCCGTTCGCCGTGAATGACCACCTCGCCCAGGGGCCAGACCACGCGAATCTCGCCTTCTCGCGCGGCCGCCGCCGGACTCCAAGCCTCCGCGCAGGCGGCCAGCAGCGCGGGGAGGCGAACTTCCCGCGGCCCGGGCGGCGCGTGGGCGCCCGCGGCGGTCCCCGCGAAGTCCGCGAGCGCCAAAGCGGCGCGTTCGAGCTCGAGCTCGACCGCATGCAGCCGCCCCTCACTCAGCGCGCCCATCCGCACGCCTAGGCCCACACCGAGGCGGGCGGCCGTGATCGGACCGCGCAGCTCGTGGGCCGCCCGCGCCACCTGCTCCAGCCGCCGCGCGCGCTGCAGCTCGCCGATCACGGCGGCCGTGATCGCGAGCGCGGCGACCGTCCACCCCGCGAAGGCAAGCGCCGAGATCACGGCAGAGTCCCGTCCACCAGCCGATAACCCACCCCCCAGACGTTGACCACGAACCGCTCGTCGCCGGCGGAGAGCTTCCTGCGCAGCCGCGAGGCGTGCGAGTCAAGGGTCCGCGTGATTCCCATCGATC
>JAFAPR010000217.1 GCA_019247075.1 Solirubrobacterales bacterium | reverse complement strand
CGCGCAGGAACTTGCACAGGATCAGCGAGTCCATGACCGCGGCCCGGTTCTCGGTCTCGATCGCGCCCGCAACGTGCGGCTCTCCGCCGGCAAGCCGGTCGTGGACGCCCGACAGATCGGCCTCGTAGGCGCCGGAGCGGTTGTGATCGGCGCCGCGGGCGTTGACCGCCAGCCCGAGCGCCATCGCCTGTAGCGTTCGCGGCTCGTACCCGGGGAGCTCGAGGCCTTTGACGTGAGCGGCGAACGCTTCCGAGCCGAGGCCGACCTCCCGCGAGGCGGCGCGTGAGCCCAGCGCGAGCAGCTCCCCGAGTCCCTCACGCGCCCCGATCTCCTCGATCGCACGTAGCAGCGCCTGGGGATCCCCGAACCGAAGCCAGGGTGCGTCGATCATGCCCTTCTCCACGCACTCCATCGCCCACGCGATCGTCCCGCCGGTCGAAATCGTGTCCAGGCCGAGCTCGTCGCAACGCGAGCTGGCCGCGATCACGGCGTCGGCGTCGCTCACTCCGCACAGCGGCCCGAGCGCGAATACGTTCTCGTACTCCATCCTGGCCTTCTTGCCGCCCGGCCCCCTGTAGATGTGTGCGCACCCGATCGAGCACGACGCGCACGAGTTGCGGGCGAGGTGGCGGAGATCCGCGATCTCCTCCGCCCCGAGCGCCGGCGCCCCCTCGAACTTGGCGGCGGAGAAGTTCCGCGTAGGCAGCGTCGAGATGGCGTTGAATGCGAGCAGGTTCGCCATCGTCCCGAGCTCGCGGTACTTCGCGGTCGCGGCGCCGAACGACCGCGCGCGCAGCTCCCTGGCTGCCGCGAGAACCCCGGCGGGATCGGCCGACCCGACCTTCGTGCCGGCGCGCACAAGGATCGCCTTGCACCGCTTCGACCCCATCACAGCGCCGAGACCTCCCCGGCCAGCGTGGCGTCCATCGTGCGAGATCGTCGCGTAGCGCACGCCACGCTCGCCGGCCGGGCCGATCGCCGCGACCCGCCAGGCGGGACCATGACGATCCCGTAGCCGGGCCTCCGCCTCGGCAGCGGGCAGCCCCCACAGCTCGTGAGCGGGCTCGATGTTGATTCCGTCGCAGTCGATTACGACGACCGAGGGCTCCTCGCACGCGCCGCGGAGGACGATCGCGTCGTGGCCGGTCAGCTTGCCGGCGATCGCGAAGTGGCTCGACGCGAGCGCGTCGGTCAGTCGACCCGTAAGCGGTGACTTGGCCACGACCGCAAACTTCGCGCTGGTCGTGAGCGGTGTGCCGACCAATGGCGAGAACACGAACATCACCGGCGCCTGCGGGTCGAGCGGATCGACGCACGCAGCGCAGTACCTGTGCATCAGCCACGTCCCCAAGCCAGCCCCCCCGATGTACGAGCGCAGCTGATGCTCCTCGATAGGCTCCGACCTGCTCGAGCCCGTCTTCAAGTCCACGAGCAGCGCCTTCCCGAAATATCCGCCGGGTGGCATGGCCACGATGCTAGTTACCTATCCTCCCGCGTCCGCGACCATGAACCCCACCACGTCCCCGGCCGCGAGCGGCAGCTCGCGATCGCGGGTGATCTGGTCGCCGTTCAGCGCCGCGACGACGTGATCCTCAAGCGTCAGTCCGATCCCGTCTGCGAGCTGCCCCAGGCTCCAGGCGGGCACGTGCTGGGACCGCGCCTCGCGGTTCACGGCGAGCGTCCCGAAGCGGCGCACCTCAATCTCCGGCGGCGGCAGCGCGTGTGCCTGCGCGTAGTCGCTCGGCTCGTTGAGATTACTCACCGACGCCAGGCCCGGGTCCGCGGCCGCCAGCGCCTGATCGCGCAGGATGGTCGCTTCGTCGAGCCGCAGCACGTGGGACTGCTCGAACAAAAACGCGGGTTTCAGCTTATCGGCGGCGATCAGGGCCTCGACCTGGGACAGCAGCGAGGTGCGATATCCCGCTGACAGCGGCTGGCGATACCCACGGACCTCTGGTAACACGACGTCGATCTCCGGCGTGAAGGCACCGATCACCCGGCGCATGAACGCCGGGTGTAACAGTGGCACGTCCGTCGAGGAGACGTACACGACCTCGGCGCGATCGCTGATCGCGGCCAGCCCCGCGGCGAGTCCCTGCAGCGGTCCGCGGCCCTCGCGCGCGTCTGAAACGATCTCGACGGCCGCATCGACTGGGGGCAGCGCCTGCTCGCGCGCGCGCACTACCACCACGGGACCGTCGACCGTCCGTCTGGCCAGGCCGGTCACCCGCCGGAGGAGCGTCGAGCCGTGCCAGGCAAGTGCCGCCTTGGGCGAGCCCATCCGGGAGGATTTGCCGCCGGCCAGGATGATTGCGCCAGCCTCGAACACACCAATGATGCTAGATGCCCGAGCGCGAAAACACCCGGTCGAGCACGCGAAGGATTAGCCTTCCAGCGGGTGGTCGCCCGCGATCCATCACGCCTCCGTCTCCCGCGCGAGCAGGCGCTCCGGCTGACCGTCGGCGAGGTGATGCTAGCCCGCCCTAAGACTCTTCGCCCCGATGTCACCGTGGGGGGTTCGGCGCGCCTTAGAGCAACACGGCCAGCGTCTCATGCTGCTCGTCGACGGCGATGCGTTCCGGGGCGCCATCGACCGCGCGGCTCTCGATCCGCAAGCGCCCGACTCTGCCCCCGCGGCGACACTCGCCCGCCGCGACGTCGTGACGGTGACGCCGGCAACGCCAATCACCGACGCCTCAGAACTCCTGGACCGCAGCGGGGAGCCGCGCCTTGGTGGTGCTCGACCAGGACGGCGCCAAGCTCTCCGGGCTGCTCTGCTTGAACCAGAGCTCCGCCAGCTTCTGCGTTCGCTAGCCACGGCTGCGTTAGCCGGGTCCCGACGGACAGCGTGCTGGCCCGCGATGACTAACCAATGGGCCTGCAGCTGCTAGGTCGCGTTCTGACGAGCGCATGATCGGCATCGCCGCGGCTCTGACCGCGGCCGATTGGTGTGGTCTGCCATTCGTGGCCGCAGTATTGGCAGCGCCACCAAATCCAGTGGTGACTGGACCTGGGTGGGATCGTCCATGGATCCAGGCCGGCGTTGCGTTCTGGGTGCCAGTCTACGAGCAGCTCGGGGCGAAGAGCCGCTAAAGACCGTTCCCGTAGGCTATATCGAGCGGCGCAGCGGGGACATCCTGTCCCTCTGCAGCGGTTGGCTGGCCAAGCCTGCCACTCGAATCCGCACTCTCGACATCGGTCCGGGGCGCGGCGCACTCCATGGCGCACGTGACCTACACGGATCGAGTGGACGCGCTGCCGAACCGCGTTGAGCAGCAGTCGCCGCCCGCGGGCGAGAATCTGAACGTGATGCTCGACAGGTACGCTTCCTGGCGGGCCAAGGACGCGGAGCGCAAGCTGGTCGAGGCGGACGCCGGCATCCATCTGGGGGCTGACCCCAGCGATCCGACCGATGGCGCGACGCTCGAGAGCAGTCTTCTGTATCCGCTGTGGAAGGAGACGGGCTGGGCGATCTCGGACACGGGAGGGATCACGCACCAGACTGTGAGTGGCTTCACACCGACCAAGTCGTCGGGCGGGTAGCTCCCCATTTCTCGGTGAACGAGAACCTATGGGGGTTCCGCGTGATCGACGGCACCGGCGAGATCTATGAGGTGTCACGGGATGATGCCGATCCGGATCTCTTCTACTCGATGTCGCCTAATTTCGGGCTGTGAGGCGTGGTCTCGAAGATCACCTTGCAGTGCGTGGACGCGTTCAACATCACAGGCCAGCAGGCGGTAACCACGATCGACGGCTGCGCCGTCGACGTGCTCGGTCACGGCACGCCAGAGCGGCCGGAGCCAGAGCTGTAAGCCTCGACTATTGCGCCAGGTATCTACTGCCCCTCGTTGAACTGGTGTCTCGACGGACGTATGCGTACTAGGTCGGATCGAACCCGTGGGTCCTGCAGCGCAATATGTAGTGGCCAGGGCTTGGGCATACCGAACTTACCTCCCCTGGGTGGGATCCTCGTACGGTTCCTCGCCTATCTCGCCCCCCTGGGTCGGGTCTTCGTATGGCTTTTCGCCTCTCTCGCCCCCCTGGGTCGGGTCTTCGTGTGGCTTTTCGCCTATGTCGCCCCCCTGGGTCGGGTCCTCGTATTGCTTTTCGCCTCTCTCGTGCCCCTGCTTCGGGTCTTCCCTCTCGGTCATGTCTTGCTCTCCTCTCCTTTTCGCGCTAGCGCCCAGCGCGCACCTGGCCCGCGCGAACGACTCTTTGAACTCTTCGGTGTAGCACTCGAGCGACCGGTTGGCTAGATGCGCTGGCGGCATGAGCGCGCTTCTACGACCGCATCGCGCAGCCAACGGATCCTCCGTGTGCCCTCAGCGTTGTGGCTCGGTGAACGCGGCCACCTTCGCCAGCCGGTTTGATCGAGCAGCAGCAGCCGCCGGAAGACTTCTGCTCCCGAGCGAGAGGGGCACTCGCGACCGGCCCCGACTAGAGTGGCCTCCGGGCTACAACGAACCCTCAGCGCCGACTGCTACCGCGTGCTCGTGGCGCCGGATCGGGCCAAGGCACTGGCCTTGCTCTCGACCGGGCAGCCCGACCTGCTGCTCGTCGACATAAACGGGGACACCCTTTCGCTGATCGACGTCGTTCGCTCCGGCGAGGGCATCGCCGGCCTCGCCGATCCCGACACGCTGGTGATTGCGCTTGGCCGCGACGCCGGCCGCCTGCAGCGCATCCGGCTGCTTGACCGCGGGTCAGACGATGTCGTCAAAAACCTTTCGCTTACCCGGAGTTGCGCGCCCGAATCACCGCCGTGCTGCGCCGCTGGCGCCTGCCAAGCAACGGGCGGGTCCTGCGGGCCGGGCCGCTTCAGATCGACACCGCCGGGCGCGACGTGCGGATCGGCGAGCGCCGGCTGAAGCTATCGGCGAAGGAGTACGAGCTGCTCCTCGCACTGGCTTCCGAGCCCCATCGCGTGTTCAGGCGCGAGGAGCTATTGCGCAGCGTTTGGGGCTTTCGGTGCATGGGCCGCACGCGCACGCTTGACAGCCACGCCTCGCGCTTGCGCCGCAAGCTCTGTGACGGGCGCGCCGGGAAGCTCGTAGTCAACGTCTGGGGCGTCGGCTACCGGCTGTGCGACCCCCGGCTGTGCGATGAGTGACACCTATCTTGCGGAGGCGCATGAGCGCGCGCGGCGAGCTGACCCCGACAACCTGTGGGACAGTTATGGGACAGAAGACCCCCTCGTGGAGCGGCCTTGACCGGCCTTAAGTGGCAAACGATGCGGCTGCGCCGACTGCCCGACAACGCGGGAATTGCCCGCATACGCCGGGATTCCCAGTGTTTCAGCGGAGAGGGAGGGATTCGAACCCTCGATGGACGAAGCCGCCCATACCGGTTTTCGAGACCGGCGCATTCAACCGCTCTGCCACCTCTCCAGGTGCGGCCTGCAAAGGCTAGCGGCGGGCGCTGAAGAAGGCGCGCAGGAGCGCGGCGGAGTCCTCGGCCAGGAGCCCTGACTGGACCTGCGGGCGATGGTTGAGGCGGGGCTCATCGAGGATGTCGAAGACGCTGCCGGCCGCCCCCGCCTTGGGGT
>JAFAPR010000350.1 GCA_019247075.1 Solirubrobacterales bacterium | reverse complement strand
GACCGTCTCGGTTGCGGCTGCCGTCAGGGGGGCCACGGCTGCATTGTTTCATCGGCGCGCGCCGAAACGTCCCATCGTGCATCATGCCCCGCCATGCTCGCCGTCTACGCCGCCGACATCGACCGGGAAGATCCGCTGCGCGGCCTCGAGCTCGGAGAGCGACCAGAGCCCGAGGTCCCCGCCGGCTTCACACTCGTGACCGTGCGGGCGACGTCGCTCAACCACCACGACCTGTGGTCGCTGCGAGGCGTGGGCCTCAAACGCGAGGCGCTGCCGATGACCCTCGGATGCGACGCGGCGGGCCTCGACGAGGAGGGCAACGAGGTGGTCGTGCACTCGGTCATCACCTCCGAGTCGTGGCTCGGCGACGAGACGCTGGACCCACGCCGCACGATCTTCTCGGAGCGCTACCAGGGCACGTTTGCGCAGCGAGTCGCGGTCCCCACCCGCAACCTTGTGCGCAAGCCGCGCGAGCTGTCGTTCGAGGAGGCGGCGTGCCTGCCCACGGCGTGGCTGACCGCTTATCGCATGCTGTTCACCCGCGCCCGCCTGGCGCCGGGGCAAACGGTGCTCGTCCAGGGCGGGACGGGGGGCGTCTCGACCGCCTTGATCGCGCTCGCCACGGCGGCCGGGATCCGCGTGTGGGTGACGAGTCGCGCCGAGGAGAAGCGCACGGAGGCCGTGAAGCTGGGGGCCGAGAAGGCGTTCGAACCCGGAGCGCGGCTGCCTGAGCGGGTGGACGCGGTGATGGAGACCGTCGGCGAAGCCACCTGGGCCCACTCGGTCCGCTCGCTGAAGCCCGGCGGGACGGTAGTCGTCTCGGGGGCGACCTCGGGCGACGCGCCGCCGGCGGAGCTACGGCGGATTTTTTTCCTCCAGCTCTCAGTGGTCGGTTCGACCATGGGGACGCGGGGGGAGCTCGAGCGGCTGATCGCGCTGTGCGTCAACCATGGAGTCCGCCCGGCGATCCAGATGACGCTGCCGCTGTCGGAGGCTCGCAAGGGGTTCGAGGCCATGCTCGCGGGCGAGGTCCAGGGCAAGATCGTGTTTACGCCCTGAACGCGCGGAGAGCGGTTGTCGCATGCACGCGGTGGTGTTCGAACGCAAGGGCGGACCGGAGGTCCTCGAGTACAAGGAGGTCGATGACCCGCGGCCGCAGGAGGGCGCGGTGGTCGTCGACGTGGAGGCGGTCGGGGTCAACTACCGCGACGTTTACGAGCGCACGCGGCCCGGGTACGGCGCGGATCCGCCCGCGGTGGTCGGGATCGAGGGCGCGGGCACGGTTGCCTCCAGTGGCGAGCGGGTGGCGTGGGTCGGGGTGCCCGGCAGCTACGCCGAGCACGCGGCGGCCCCGCGTGAGCTGCTGGTGCCGGTGCCCGAGGGCGTGTCCGCGCAAACGGCGGCCGCCGTCCTGCTGCAGGGCATGACCGCCCACTACCTCGCCAGTGACTCCTACGCGATCGAGGCCGGCGACGAGGTCGTGGTTCATTCCGCCGCCGGCGGCGTCGGCCTGCTTCTCACGCAGCTGGCCAAGCTTCGGGGCGGCCGCGTGATCGCGACGACCTCGACCGCTGAGAAGGCCGCGCTCGCGCGCGAGGCGGGCGCCGACGAAGTGATCGGCTACGAGGGCTTCGCCGATCGGGTGCGTTCGCTGACCGGCGGCGACGGCGCGGCGGCCATCTACGACGGCGTCGGCAAGGCCACGTTTCTCGACGGGTTGAAGGCGCTGCGGCCGCTCGGGCGCATGATTCTCTACGGCTCCCCCAGCGGTCAGCCGGACCCCCTCGACGTGGCGGCGCTCACGGCCGGATCTCTGTACGTACAGCGGCCGCTGCTCAACACCTACGTTCGCACGCCCGAGCTGCTGCGCGAGCGGGCCGGGGCGTTGTTCGAGCTGGTCGCCTCGGGACGGCTCGACGTCCGGATCGGCCACCGCTACCCGCTCGCCGAGGCCCGCCGCGCCCACGAGGACCTCGAGGCCCGCAGAACCGCAGGCAAGCTGATCCTGCTTCCCGGTGAGCGGTCCTGAGACCCATCGGTTCGAGGACGACGGCGGCATTCCCAACTCGCCGCTGCCCATGCTCGTCTACCACGACGTGGAGGCGGCATGTGACGGGGCGGATTCCTGCACGGAGCTGTTCGCCGCCAACGGCTGGCTCGGCGCGTGGCGCGACGGGATCTTCTCCTTCCACCATTTTCACTCGACGGCGCATGAGGTGCTGGGGATCGTCTGCGGCTCCGCGCTCGTCACGCTCGGGGGGCCGGCAGGCCGCCAGTTCCAGGTTCGCGTCGGCGACGTGCTCGTCCTGCCCGCGGGCACCGGGCACTGCAATCTCGGGTCAAGCGCGGACCTGCTGGTGATCGGCGCGTACCCGGATGGCATGAGTTGGGACATCCGGCGCGGCGATCCCGCGGAGCACGACGAGGCGGTGGCCAACATTCGCGCAGTGCCGCTGCCCGAGACAGACCCCGTGGGTGGCCCGGAGGGGCCGCTGGCGGAGCTGTGGGGGAGGCGCTAGGGCGGTCGGCTACCGCGCCAACCGGTGATACTCGCGGTTCGGTATCTGCCCACCCGCTAGAGCGAGGCGGTTGGTGAAGTTGTACATCGCGGCGAGCTCGAGCACGTCCCACGCGTCTTCATCGGAGAGGCCGTGCTCGCGGAGCGCCACGAGGTCCTGCTCATCGCACTCCACCGGCCGCCGCGTCACCTTCTCGGCGAACGCGCAGATCGCCCGCTGCCGGTCGGTGAGGGCCTCCGCGCGCCGCCAATCGAGGGTGATGCGATCGGCCATCTCGGGGTCGCCCCAGGCCTCGCGTAGCGCTGCACCGTGGGCCACCAGGCAGTACAGACAGCCGTTGGCGCTAGAGACCACGACCGCCACCATCTCGCGTTCGGCTGCGCTGCACCCCGGCGTCTCCTCGTGCAGGAGCTTGAAGTGTTCAAACCACGCGCGCAGCCGGTCGGGGCGGAAGGAATACGCCCGAAAGACGTTGGGGACGAAGCCGATCCGTTCGCGCGCGGCGCGGAAGAGGCCGCGCAGGTCCTCGGGGATCTCATCCTCCTCGGGAACCGGGAACCACGAGATCCGTTCCTTCACCTGCGCCACCGGCACAGAGATACCAGGTCCGAGCACTGGCGCGCACCGCGGACTGGTTTTAGGATCGGTCCTCGTGCCGACCGACCTCACAGTGATCCTGAGCGACGAGCCGGGGCAGCTCGCGGAGCTCGGCAGCGCCACTGGCATTGCGGGCATAAACATCCTGGGCCTGTGTGCCTTCACCGGCGAGGGTCGGGGAATCATCCATGTGCTGGTTGCGGACGCGGTTGCCGAGCGTGCTTCCAGGGTGCTCGAAGACGCCGGCATGGGTGTCGCCGACCAGCGTCCGGTGCTGGTGGTGGACCTCGAGGACCGGCCCGGCTCGCTCGGCGAGCTGGCGCGCGAGCTCGCCGAGGCGGGCGTCAACATCGAGCTCCTCTACACCACCTTTGGCGGCGTCAGGGTCGTGATCGCGACCGACGACCTCGAGAGCGCCCAGGCGGCGCTAGCGTAACGCGCTAGCCGACGGCGTTGAGCCAGCGCGTCAGCGCGCGGCGACCCGCCAGCGTGAGCTCGCCGTCGGGGCTGATCCAGTCGCGCACCCGCAGCTCGCGCACCAGTCCGAGAGCGTGTGTCGGCGCGGGACCTTCGGCGCTCGAGGCGAGCGTCTCAGTGCCGGGCTCGAGCGTCCAGCGGCCCGAATCGAGTGCAGCCAACGCCTGGCCCTGTTCGGTGGTGGGAAGGTCGAGCGGGTTGGGCGCCGCGCCGCGAAGCGGGTCGGCGCTGCCCGGGTGCGCAATGGCGTCGCGGCCGCTTCCGTGGGATTCACCCTCCGGCGGACGGACCCGCCGCGGCGGACTGCGAAAGGGGCTCTCCTCGGGCGCGTGCGGCGCCCGCTCCTCCCAGAACGGCGCGTCGTCGGGCTCCTCGTCTCGTCCGCGACCCGATACCCATGAGGCGAGCTCGTCGCCTGCCTCCTCGACGTGAGACCGCAGCCACGCGCCTGCCATTTCCGCCCACTCTCGCGCGCGCTCCGGGTCGATGCCAAAGCTCGCGGCGGGCTCGTCAAGCTCAAGGTTGTCGAGCATCCGCTCGAGCGATCCGCCAACCTCCTTGGCCATCGAGCGGACCTTGTCGGCGATGCTGAAGTCGCCGGGGTCTTCTTCGAACATGCGTCAATGATGGCACGACGGGAAAGTACGAACGGATCAGACCCACCGGAGGCCACCGGCTCACACTTCAAGCGACGTCTGCGAGGGCGGGTAGGTGACGGTTCGATCCTCCCCGACCCGCGCGAACGAGGTGAGCTCGTGCGTGCTCGGAGCGCCGCTGCCAAGGTGACAGACATCCCAGCCGCGCACCACCAGCGCGTCGGCGATCAGTCGCCGGTGGCAGCGCCACCACAACCCCTCCGCGCACATGATCGCGACCGTTCGCGTTCCCGCCAGCCGCTCTAGCCGGCCGATCCCAGCGGCGAAGTCCGCCGTGGCCATGTAGTCGGCGTAGCCGCGAAAGCCGCGTTCGCGCCAACCGGCGTTGTGTGAGTCGGGCACAGGCTGACGGCGCCCTCCAAGCTCGGGAAAGTGGAGGTAGTCGACCGCATCGTCGGGCAGCCATGCCTCGAGCGCCGCGCGATTGAACTGCGGGTGGCGCCGGGAGCTCGGATACGAGCGCACGTCGGCAACCGCGTTCACCCCCGCGCCATGCAGCAGCTCGAGCAGTTCTTCGCGCGGGCGCGTGGAATGGCCGACCGTGTAGATGACGATGGTCGCCACCATACGGCGGCCCGGCACACGCCGAGGCGCTCGAGCGCCAGTTCCTAAGAGTCTGTCTCAGAACTCCGCGTGTGCGGCTGGCGAGCGCCGGATCAAGCGGAGCAAGGACGCAGGAGCGAAGCTGTAGCAGCGCTACAGCGAGCTCCGAGGACGCAGCATCCGCGCAGATCCGCCGGCCGCCAGACGTGCGCGGGGGGTTCTGAGACAGGCTCTAGGCCGCGATCCGACCGCCATCTCGCCATGAGGCGAGGTCTACCAGCACGGACACCGGCACATCGCGCGTGGCCAGCACGCAGCTGTGATTGCGGCGCCACCAGGTTGCAACGCGCATCCCGTGGGCGGACAGAGTCCAGACCACCACGCCGTTCCTGGACGTACCGCTGGTGGGCGCCCCATACGAGAGCGGCTTACCCGAGACGATCGTGTAGGCCACCCTCGCGCTCCCGCGCTTGTAGAAGACAGTCGTCGCGGGGCGGCCGTGGATACGGTCGTGCCGCACGCCGACGGCGCGGAAGCCGAAGTGGTCCTCCCAGTACGGAAACGGGAGACCGGCGGCCGCGACCCGCAGGGTGGCCTGAGTGAGGCGTCCGGACGGCACGGGAGCTACTGCCGGGCGGTCCGCAAGCACGGCCGCGTCCGCGACCGTGGGCGCTGATACCCCGCCGCCGCCCAGCGTTACCACCAGCAGGGCGACGACAGCCGCCGCAGCGAGCGCCCCCGCCGGAAGCAACCGCGCGGGACCGAATGAGCTCCGTGCCTTTGGCGGCCGCTCGCGGGCGTCGCGCCGCGGCGGTCCGCTCATCAGCTCTAGCCGCGCGCGCAGCGCAGGCGGCGCCTGCTCCCGGGCCGCGGCGTCGACCGCTACAAGCGCACGCCGCTGTGCGGCGACGATCGCCTGAAGCTCGGGGGAGGAGGCGACGGCTCGCTCGACCGGCACCCGTCGCGCCGCCGGCAGCGAGCCGTCGGCCAACGCGGCCAGGTCACGTTCTGTGGGTTGCTGACGGTTGCGAAGCTTCATCTCTTTAAATCATGACGCCCTGGAGCCGGGACTTCTTCCCTCTGGATATACCCGCTCTTCCCGTTCCTGCGCCTGGTTCGCGCCCGCGCCGCGGCCGGGGCGCGCCTGCTCTCCCGAGAGGGACTGCGCAAGCCGCAACCGCGCTCGATAGAGACGCGTCGTGATCGTGGCCTCGCGCACCCGCAGAGCATTGGCGGCCTCCCGGTAGGAGAGCCCGAGCACGTCGACCGCCACCAGCGCCTCCCTGAACCCGTCGGGAAGCTCGCCGATCAGCGCGTAGAGCTCGTCCGCCTCGACCGCCTTCTGCGGGCTGACGGCGTGCTGGTCCTCGATCAGCTCGAGCTGATCGGGCAGCGGCTCGGTGCGCGGGCGGCGACTGGCCGCTCGGTGCGCCGAGAAGTACGTGTTGCGCATCACGCGAAGCAGGTAACCGAGGTCGTCGTCGGACCGCAGCAGACGGGGCTTGCGCAGAACACGGGCGTAGGTCTCCTGGACGAGATCCTCTGCGTCCTCGCGCGAGCCGCACAGTCCCCAGGCGGCGCGATAGAGGCGATCGAAGTGATCCCCCAAACGCTGCGGGTCGAGCTTACGCGGCGCGGACGGCACTGAAACAGTCCCCGGGCGAGCATATCCATTACCCACGGTCATCGGCCCGCCAAGCCATATCTCCTGACCGCGGACATCAGTCGGCCGAGCCGGACGGGCCCCGGCCCCCGCATGCTGAGTCCATGACTGCGAGGACCGCTTCAGGGCGCGGATCCTTCCCGACGGTTTTGCTGCCGCTGCCCGGGAAGTTCCTAAGGCGCCCGTGCGTCATCCCGGTTGGTAGGAGGCGGCCCGCTATGGGCCTCTGACTATCAACTCTCCTGACCTACCGAGCGCGGCCGTGGCTTTCCTCGCCCCGGCCGCGCTTGGGTCCGGAGCCGCTGGTTACCTTATGGGTATGCGCGCGGCGACCTCGGTCAGTGGCCGGCATGCGGGGAAGCAATAGGCCGCGGGGGCGAGCGGCGTCGGGCGCTCGCCATGTCCGGCCGCCGCCGAGCGCCGGCAGCCGGGCGTCTCGCGCCCGGGAGGTCAGGCGGCGCCGCGCGGGTGCGCTCACGGCGGCGGCCGTGGTCGTGGTCGCAGGGGTGGCGATCGTCCTGAGCCTCGGCGGCTCGTCGGCGCCCAAGCGCGAGGCGGCGGGGAGGTCGCGAGCGCCGGCCAGTCATGTAGCCCATCGTGCGGGCACCGGCGGCGCCTCCGCCCACCCGGCCTCGCACCATCGTCCGGCGGCGCCGGCGCCGGGGTCGCTGCCGCAGACGCACGCCCTCCCCTTAAGCACGACGGCTCACTTCAGGTCGCTGATGGCGGCGCTGTGGGCCGGGGTCGTGCACGACTCGGTCTCCGGCGCGATGCCTGCGTTCTTCCCCAAGGCCGCCTACCTGCAAGTCAAGGCGATCCCCGACGCGGGCGGCGACTTCGAGAACCGGCTCGTGCACGGGTTCAGGCTCGACATCGGCGCCGCCCACGCCCTGCTCGGCGCGAACGCCGCGAGCGCGCGCCTGGTCGGGGTGCGCGTCCCCCAGCAGTTCGCCCATTGGGTCGATCCCGGCGCCTGTAACAACCGCATCGGCTACTACGAGGTGCCCAACGCGCGCGTCGTCTACTCGGAGAACGGACAGGTCCGTTCGTTCGGAATCGCTTCGATGATCTCCTGGCGAGGGGTCTGGTACGTGGTCCATTTCGGTGCGGTGCTCGCGTCCGGGGTGGTCGACGCCCCCGCTGCCGGGCCGAGCAGCTCGATCGACACGGGGACCTGCTAGCGGAGCCCCTCTTGGTACGCGCGATGGAGCTCATTCCCGCGATCCGAGCGCGGCTCGAGGAGATGGAGGCGGTGCGGGGGAACGCACTCGCGAGCGGGCGGCGGGCCGCCTACTGGCGCGCCCAGCAGCACGCCGCCCGGCTCGACCGGACCCTCGCGGACCTGCGGCGCTACTGCCTCGAGTCGCTACGCTCGCGCCTCCTCGACGAGGAGAACGAGAACGACTACCTGCGCGGCTATCGGCAGGGATTCCAGGCCGTGCTGGAGGACATCCGCCGCGTCGAGACGCGCGCTCCGCGGCGATGATGGGGGCGGGCTCGCTGTCGCTTTGAGGGCGCCCTGGCCGGTTTACCGCGCCATCAGCCGCTTGGTCACCGGCAGCACCACCGCTCGCGGCAGCCTGCGATTCGGCGCGAAGGCCAGCTTGACCTGTGGACCTCCGGGAATGACCGAGATGCGCCCGCTGTCCGCGGCCTGCAGCGCGTCGCGCGCCACCCGCTCGGGCGAGACGAACGTGAACTTTGGCAGCCGCGCGGTGAAGTATTCGGCGTCGCTGGCCTTCTGGAACCCCGACGGCACGGGTCCCGGCATCACCGCGGTGACGGTCACGCCGCGGTCGGCGACCTCCTCGTGGACGGCCTCCGAGAGCACTAGCACGTAGCTCTTGGCCGCGGCGTAGCCGGCGTTGAAGGGCAGCGCCTGGAACCCCGCGGTCGAGGACACGTTGACGATCGCGCCCCGGCCGCGTTCCACCATGGCGGGCAGGTAGCGCGCCATCAGGTCGACCATCGTCTCGACCAGCAGCCGGACCTGCCGGAGCTCCTGCTCGCGCCCGGCTTCGGCGAACCCGCGGTAGATGCCGTACCCGGCGCAGTTGACGAGCACCTCCACCTGGGCCCCGAGTTGGTCGAGTCGCGACGCGAGCCAGTCACGCCCCTCAGATAACGACAGGTCGACGGCGAGAGGGACTGCGCGCTCCTGGCCGCCGAGCTCCTCAGCGAGCTCTGCCAGGCGTTCCCGGCGCCGCGCGACCAGCGCCACGCGGTGGCCGCGAGCGGAGAGCTGACGCGCGAACTGCTCACCGATCCCCGAGGAGGCGCCGGTGACGAGTGCGATCGACCCGGATTGAGGGGGTGGGATCGTCATGGGTGGGCTCCTATCTCTCTTGATCTGAACGTGGCGCTTTGTTCGAATAGCACTCTGAAGCAAAACAACAAGGAGGTTCAGATGTCAGTGATCATGACCCTGTGGGTGAAAGGCGATCCGAAGAGGCTCGAGGAGTTTGCCTCCGGCGATCCCGACCGGATCCGCGCGATCGCCGACCACGCCAGGTCGCGTGGGGTGATTGCCCACCGCTTTTACGGATCCGATGATGGTCAGATCATGGTCATCGACGAGTGGCCCGACGAGCAGAGCTTCCAGACCTTCTTCCAGGAGCAACAGGAGCCCATCGGCAGCATGATGCAGGAGGCGGGGGTGACCTCCGAGCCACAGGTCAGATTCTGGCGCAAGCTCGACACCCACGACGAGATCGGGTGGGACTCGTAGCGACCTAGCTCGTCGACGGACCCCGGCCGCTCGAGGCGTCCGCGGGCCACATCTAAAGGGCCGCCAAATCCCGGGGCTCCGGGGCTGATTGCCGGTTCCGGCGTTCCGCGAACCTACGGTTCGCGGCGATGAGTAACGGGCTGGTCTCCGGTCTACGGGAAGTGTGTGCGTTTTCACTGAAGTGCCCCCACGGCGGCAGTACGTTGTCGCCATCGGAGAGATGTAAGACGGCGGACTTGGCGCCTAGCACCAGCCGCCCGGGGCAGGAGAAGAGCGCATGAGCACCTGGACGACGCAGGCCATCGTGGACGGAACCCCCGAGGACGTCCTCGAGGTGTTGAGCGACCCGGAGTCGTGTTACCGGTGGTCGCCAATCGACTTCGATCTCGAGGACCTCGATAGCGAGCGTCTCGAGACCGGCAGCATCGCCCGCGTCGCCGGCCGGGTCGCGGGGCTCTCGGTCAGCTTCGAGATCGAGGTGCTTGAAGTGGGTGCCGGCCGCCTGGCCCTCACCGCGCGCGGGCCGATGACGCTCGAGGTCGAGTACGAGGCGTATCCCGCGGCTGACGGCGGGGCCGAGGTGTGGGCCACGGTCACCGTGCGGGCCTCCCGGTCGCTGACCGGCCGGTTGGCGGCGGCGAGCACGGAGACGCTGCTGCGGGCGGGCGCGCTGTCGATGGCGCTGCGCCGCATCGCCGCAGAGGTGCAGCGCAGGGTGGAGAGGGTTCCGGCGTGAGCGCGATCAGTGCAACCGGGACTGGCCGGGGTCTCCCCCGCGGCCCGCGCGTGAGCCTGCGAGGAGTTTCAAATGCGCTGCGCGCGCACCCGCGGCGAGCCCTGGTCGCCGTCGTGACCGCGGCGGGGATCGCGGGCGCGTTCATGCTCGCGCCGGCGCTGGCACGGTTTCCGCATGAACTGAGCCGGATCGGCCACGGTGACCTGCGGTGGCTGCTCTTCGCTCTCGTGCTCGAGGCGCTCTCCTTTGCCGGCCAGGTGGTGCTCTTCCGCGCGGTCTACCGAGGGAGCGGAGCCCGGATTGGCTACCGCGACAGCTATGAGATAACCCTCGCGGGCCACGCCGCGACCCGGCTGCTGGCCAGCGCCGGCACGGGCGGGATGGCGCTCACGGCATGGGCGCTGGGCCGACACGGACTCAGCGCAAAGGAGATCGCGCGCCGGATGATCGCGTTCCTCATCCTTATGTACAGCGTCTACACAATTGCGCTCCTGGTCGGCGGGATCGGGCTATGGACGGGAGCGTTGAGCGGCGGCGGCTCGGTTGCGCTGACACTCTTCCCGGCCGCTCTGGCCGCGGCGGCGACGGGGCTTGGCGCTGGCGGCTCCCGTCGCTGGCGCGCCGGTCGCTCGGTTGCTGCGGGACCGCGCAGACAGCCGGGATCGCCGTTTCGCCACCGCGGCGGGCCGCCTGGCGGCCGCGGTGGAGGCGATCGCGGACGGCGTACGCGTTGCGGTCGGGATGGTCCGGGAACGCCACCTCGGGGTGATCGGCGCCCCGATGTGGTGGGGCTTCGATGTGGCCGTGCTGTGGGCGAGCTTTCATGCCTTCGGCGCACCGCCCCCACTTGGCGTCATCCTCATGGCCTACTTCGTCGGCACGCTTGCCAACACGCTGCCGCTTCCCGGCGGGATCGGCGGCGTGGAGGGCGGGATGATCGGGGCGTTCGTTGCCTTCGGCGTGCCCGCGGCCCCGGCGGTGGCGGCCGTGCTCGCATATCGCCTGTTTGCCTTCTGGCTGCCCACGATCCCGGGCGCGATCGCCTACCTGCAGCTACGGCGAAGCCTCCCCTCGAGCGGCATGGCCGCACCCGAGCCCCAGGCCGCACTGGCTTAGAGTCCTAAGGCATGCCAACCCGCGAGCAGTGCAGCGCGGAGACACGCAGTGCGGCGGCGTGGCTCGATGCGGTCAGAGTGCAGGAGCGCCGGGGCGAGTTCCTGACCGCATTCGATCTGGCTCAGCGCGGACTCGCCGAGTACCCCGACGATGTGGGGCTCAAGCACCGCGCCGTACTGGCGTTGGCACGTGCCGGCGCGACGGACGAGGCAAGTCGGCGGTTTGACGAATACGGTATGGGAGGGATCCCGGAGGAGGACGTCGCGGCACTCCAAGCGCGCATCGCGAAGGATCTCGCGTTGAGGGCCCAGGGAGAGGAGCGCCGCCGGCTCGCCGTCCGCGCGGCCGAGCGCTACGGCGCCGTCTTCAGCAGAACCGGCGGCTATTACCCCGCGGTCAACGCCGCCACCCTATGGCTCGTGGCCGGCGATCCCGAGCGCTCCAGAGAGCTGGCCACCGCGGTGCTCGGGCTTTTGGATGGCGCCGACTCGTATTACGTCGCCGCAACGGAGGCGGAGGCGCGCTTGCTCTTGGGCGAGCAAGCCGCGGCAACAGCGGCATTGGAGCGCGCCGCGGCCCTTCACGACCGTGACTACGCAGCGGTGGCGGGCACCCGGCGTCAGCTGCGGATGATCTGCGACTACCTCGGTCTTGACTTCTCCCCGTTGAGCCTGCTCGCAGGGCCCGGCGTGGTCCATTTTTGCGGGCACCGGATCGGAGAGCGCGAGGGTCGCATTCCGCCGGAGGCAGAGGCATTCGTCGCCGCTCGGGTCGCCGAGGTTGTGTCGGCAAGCGCTCCCGGGTTTGCTTACGGATCGCTCGCGAGCGGGGCGGACATCATCTGGGCCGAGGCGCTGCTGCGCAAAGGCTGCGAGCTGCATGTCGTGCTGCCGCTCGCTCGCGAGGAGTTCATCACCTCGTCGGTGGCGCCGTCGGGTGCCGGTTGGGTGGGGCGGTTTGACCGCTGCCTGGCAGCTGCCGCGACCGTCCGCTACGCGACCGAGGACGCCTTCCTGGGCGACGACGTGCTCTTCCGCTACGCGAGCGAGTATGCGATGGGGCTTGCGGTGCTCAGGGCGGGCTACCTGGATGCCGAGGTTCGCCAGCTCGCGGTGTGGGATGGGAACCCCGCGCGCGCCGCGGCGGGCACCGCCACGGACGTCGCCACGTGGAGGCGCGGGGGGAGGGCGGTCACGGCCGTCTCGCCGAGCGCCGACGCGCCGGCGGGGACTGATTCCGCGTACGCAGCTGACGGGGCGGGTGTGAGCACACGAGCGGCTCGAGCTGAACGCACGGTCCGCGCGATCGTGTTCGGAGATTTCCAGGGGTTCTCGAAGCTCACCGACGAGCAGCTACCGGTCTTCGCGCGGCGCGTGCTGGGAGCCGTCGCCGAGGTGCTTTCCAGTCACCGCGAGCACATAGCCCAGCGCAACACCTGGGGCGACGCGGTCTACGTCGTCCTGAACGACGCCGCCGCCGCCGCTGAGTTTGCGCTCGACGTGCAAGCCTCAATCGCCGCGATCGACCTCGAGGCCGAAGGCCTGCCCGAGCATCTCGCGCTGCGGCTCGGTTGTCACCTGGGCCCAGTGTTCCCCACGCGTGATCCGGTGCTCGACGAAAAAGTGTTCATGGGATCACACGTGAGTCGCACCGCCCGCATCGAACCCGTGACGCCCCCGGGTGCCGTCTACGTAACCGAGCCGTTCGCTGCCGCGCTAGTCCTCGACGGCCGGAGCGCCTTCGCGTGCGACTACGTGGGCCACATGGACGCTGCCAAGGGCTACGGCCGGCTGAGGATGTACAGGCTCCGGTATGGGCGGGCGCCTGCCGGCGCGCCTGCGGGAGTCTCGGCGAGCTCGGCTGCCTAGCGGGGACAGACCCGCATGTATGGGCGGTTGGGCAGGATCGCCCGCCACTCCGTCTGGGTCAGATTTCGCCCCGCCACCTGGCAGGCGAAGCGCTCCCATGCGCCGACGTCCAGTGGCCACTGCGCCGCATCCGCGAGGTATTCGATCAGCAGCCGCCCGTTGGGCTCGAACACGGGGACGGTGATGACACCGGGCCGGGACGGGAACGAGCCACCCAGCTGCGCGCGCGATTGCGTGTTCCAGAGCGTCGTGGACTCATCGGTCGATGAAACTGCGAGCAGCTTGCTGTCCGGTGAGAAGGACATGGCGGCCACGCTCGCGCTGGCCGCGTGGAGCGGAGGGGCGGCTTGCGTACCGCGACGCGCGCTCCACAAGAGCGCTTCGCCGTTCTCGGTGCCGACCGCCAGCGTGCGCGAGTCGGACGCGTAGGCGATCGCCGTCGCGTGATCGGAAAGCCGCCGGTCGAATAGCTGCCGGCCGGATCGTGCATCCCAGCTGATGACCGTGGACAGCGACGTGCAACATCCCAGGGCTGCGACCGCGCGGCCGTTGGGACTGAAGTTCACGCCGCTCGCGCCGTCCTGAACCCGCCGCGCTCCAGATCGGCCTACCACCAGCCGCCGGTCTGACCTCGACGAGCGAGCCCGTGCTCCCCGGCGCCTGCGTCTGGACCGCGATCAGCCGGCCATCGGGGCTCACCGTCCCACCCATCACGGGAGCGCCGACCCCGATCGTCCGCAGCACCCGATGCGAGCGCACGTCCCAGAGTGTGATACGTCCCGCGGACCCGCCTGTCAGGAGCGTGCGACCGTCCGGGAAGAACGCGATCGCTGTGGCGAGTGGGCCGTTGCGGGCCGGGAGCGTGGCAGTTCGCCGCAGAGTGTGTAGGTCGATTGTCGCCACCGAGCCGTCGCCCTGGGTAACTGCCATCACATCGCCAAGCCGATCCACCGCGAAGCACGGTGAGGTGATGCAGCTCTGATTTGGCGTGTTCCACTGGAAGGCCCGCCCCAGCCGCCGCGAGCCGGAGAGATCAAAGGCCGTCACGCTGCCGTCCCTCGACCCGATCAGAAGGGTGCGCCCGGCCGGGTCGAGGGCGGCTATGCCAATCGCCCCCACCGGTGCGGCGATCGTCTGGGAGATCACGCCGCTGCCGGTGTTCCAGACGGACGTGTCGCCGTGGATCGTCGCGCCGACGACGCTCCTACCGTTGGGCGTCACCGCGAGCGTCTTCACCAACGTGCTCGAAAGCTCCGCGGGCAGAAAGCGATATCGGCCCGTCCGCAGATCGATCACCGCGATCTTGGAGATGGCGGCCGTGATGTTGGGGCCGCTGTTGACCGCGAGGGCAAGGGTGTGCCCGTCGGCACTGGCCGCGGGCTCGCCGCCGATCGGGAAGCGCCGCACCACTCGTCCGGTGTGGACATTCCACAGGAGTGTCTCGCCCTGCTGTCCGGAGCCGATGAGCGTGCCATCCGGGGCGAATCGAAGGCTCACGTTCAGCTGCCCGGGCTCGATCGGATAGCTTCGCTGCCAGACCAGACGGCCGGTCGAGGCGTCGAGCAGCCGCAGCGTGTCGCCCCGGATCGACCCTCCGGTTCCCGCGCTCGCGATCGCCAAGGCGATCTCCCGTCCGTCTGGCGAGTAGGCAAACGAGGGCCCGGGATACGGCACGACGGTTGTCGCACCTTGCCATGAGCCGAGGAGGTGGGATTTGCGCGTCGCCGTGTCGATCACATAGAGATTCGTGCGACCTGACTCGACCGGGCCCGCGGGGGTATGCGGTGAGCTCTGCTCGGTCAGGACTCCCAGTGCACCGCCATGCGGCGAGAACGCGATGCCCTGCTGGAGGATCACGCCCCCGAGGTGAACCGCCGCGCCATCGGACACCCAGCGCGAGATGTTCTCGAACCGCACCACGCCAGCCGAATCGCCACTGGCGAGCAAGCGCCCGGTCGAATCGACCGCGAGCGCCTCGATCTCGTTGCGCGACGGCCGCAGCAACCGGATCGCGTCGGGGTTGTTCTGGAGCGTCGCGAGCAGGTCGCTGCGCGTCTGGAGCCGGTTCTGCAGCTTGACCCCGGTGACCGCGTACAGCATCGCCAAGTCGAGGTTCTTCTGACCGAGCGCCTGCGCTCCAACCCGCGCCGCGTCCGAGGTGAGGGCCTGACTGATGCGGCGTTGCGCGAGATCAGCGCAAAGATGAGCAGGCCGATGGATATGGCGGCCACCAGGAGGCTTGCCACCACCAGGCCACGCTGCCTGCGAGTCGCCGCGCGGCGCGCGGCAACCAGGTACTCGGTCTCTAGCGCGGTCGGGCCGGGGTCCTTGCCCGCGCCCGCCGCCAGCCACGCCTCGGCGCTCCTCAAGTCCGTGCCGCGCAGCAGAAAGCTGCGATCGCGCCTCGCCTGGTCCCACTCGAGCGCCTTGACGGTCAACCGGGAGTGCTGGCGCTCCCACTGAAGATCGGTGTCGAGGGCCGTGATCAGGCGATCGACCGTCGCCTGGAACCCGCCATCCTCGTCTGCCTGGATCCAGTTTCGAAAGCGCACCTCCCCAGGCACATCGTCGTCTGGCACCGGCCGCAGCGAGAGCGGCACGATCCGCTTGTTCAACTGCGCCGCGTGCTCAACTTCCTCCTCGCAGAACGACGAGTGGACCGAGTCCGGACTGATCACGAACACGAACGCGTCGCTCGATTCGATCGCCCGGCGAAGGGCCTCCGGGAAAACCTCGCCATCCCGGATGCCCTCGGTGTCCACCCACACATCCTTGCCATGGCCCTGGAGCGCGGACGCCAACCGACGGACAAACGTCCCGTCGAGCCGCGAGTACGAGAGAAATACGTCCGCCACCCGATCCCACCCGCAGCGACCGTAGCGCTGCGGCCCCAACGTTGTCAACGAGGCTGTGAGCGATCTCACTTGGCCGGCCACCGGCCACGCCACTGATCCATGGGCGGTTGGCAAGCGCGCGCATGCGCGGCCCCGTCACATATTGGCGAGCAGGTCCCGCAGCTGCGCGGCGTTGCGCACCGCGTAGTCGCGGTAGCAGTTGTTCATCAGCAGATGGGTCTCCTTCGCCTCGCGTACGTGCCCGGCGATCGGGCGAGCGAGCTCCTGAAGCTCCTTCTCCGAGTACAGGTAGCGGAACCGCTCGGCCGCGCTACGGGAAGTGTCATGCCAGGTCTCGTCCGAGCGGCCGTGGAAGCGCATCATGAACAGCTCCGGGTTTGTCACGGCCATGATCTGCGGCAGCTCGGAGACGCGCGGCGCATCGAGTGAGACGAAGATGAGACCGCTCTCCTCGAGCATCCGCAGGGTGCGCTTTCGGTCGCGCTCCTCGGCCAGCCACATCGGCGAGCGGAACTCGACCGAGATCAGATAGTCGGGCAGCCGCTCGCGCAGCGCCTCGACCTCGCGGCGGTTGTCCTTTCGGGGCGTGAACCAGGCCGGGTACTGGAACAGGACCGCCCCCAGCCGCCCGGCCTCGTGCAGGGGCTTCAGCGCGGTCGCGAACCGCCGCCAGGCCTCGTCGAGAAGCTCGGGGCCGAGGTGGTGGGGGTACAGGTTGCGCTTCTCGCGCACGTCTTCTGGCAGCTGCTCGCGCAAATCGCTCCAGAGCGATTGGGGCCGCGTGGGGTGGCCGGTCAGAAGCGAGTACGCCTTGACGTCGAAGCGAAAGCCGTCCGGCGTCCGCTCCGCCCACAGCTGGGCCTGCTGCCCGGAGGGAGGCGCGTAGTAGGTCGAGTCGATCTCGGTCAACGGGAAGTTCGACGCGTAGAACCGCAGCCGGTCCTTGGCGCTCATCGTCCGACGGGGATAGAACTCGGCCTCGTTGGTGAGCGTGCGATCGGTCCACGAGCAGCTGCCCGTCAGCACCGGCCGGCGGTCGAGCTCGACGACGGCGCCGAGCTCAGGCTCGCTCTGGGCGGCTCGGCTCTCGGTCTGAGTGCTGCGATCGGGCAACCTAAGTGAGGTGGGGCGCAAGCTCTGAGCCGATCAGCGCCACCACGTCGAGGTCATCGTGCAGAAGGTTCTGGCACATGACGCGCCGGACCCCGGCCTCGCGCAGGCGGCCGAGCTGGTCGAGGACCTGATCGGCCGTACCCGCGATCCACGCCTCTGGAGGGTCGGCGATGAACGCCTGGGCGTCTGCCCCGATCTGTTCGCAGACCCGGGCGGCTCGGCGTTCGAACTCCGCGCGATCGGCTCCCACCACGAACCCGGTCATGATCGAGAACGGGATCGGCTCGCGACCCGCTTCTTCACAGGCGTGGGCAATTCGTTGGCGACGGGTTCGCACGTCATCGACGGTGGGGAAGGCGGTGTTGTACTCGTCCGCGAAGCGCGCCGCGAGCGAGGCGCTGCGCGGGCCCGCGTCACCGCCCATGATCAGCGGCGGGTGGCGACGCTGAACCGGCTTGGGCCGCGCGTCGAGCTCGTGCAGCCGGTAGTGGTCGCCCGTGAACGAGAACGGCGTCTCTGTCCAGGTGCCGAGTATGACCCGCAGCTGTTCCTCGAGTAGATCCACGCGCGCGCCCGTGCGAGGAAACGGAAAGCCGTAAGCCTCGTGCTCGCGCTCGTGCCAGCCGGCGCCGAGCCCCAGCTCGATCCGCCCGCCCGAGATCTCATCGGCGCTCGCCACCAGCTTGGCCAGATTGGACGGGTGGCGGAAGGTCACCGGCGAGACCAGCGTCCCCAAGCGTACCGTCGAGGTAACCGCGGCCAAAGCGCTCACCGTTCCCCACGCGTCGAGCGACTCCAGCTCGGGGTGCTCGCCATCCAGGTTGAGGTAGTGGTCGGAGCGAAACAGCGCCGGGATCGCGTGCTCCTCGCACGCGCGCGCCACCGCGACCCACTGCGGCCAGCTCACCCCGTTCTGGCCCTCGATCATCAGGCAGAGGTCCACGCGACGGATGCTAGGGAACTCGGTTGCCGGTGGCGGGCGCGAGTCCGGGACGGAGCACACGCTTTTGCGCCCATAACCCCGGACCGCGAGTCGCGCTTAGATAGGTCCTGGAGTCGCCGTGTTGGTCACAAACGGGTGGGTTGGGGGATTTGTAGTGGTTGATGCGTGACTGGACGAGATGTGCCGATGCCGAGCTGTTGGCCGCCACGCGGTCTGAGCCCGAGGCTTTTGCGTCCTTCTACGACCGCTACGAGACTCCAATCATCGGGTATCTCATGCGCCGGACCAGAGAATCAGATCCCTTCCTGCTTCGGGACCATGCCCGTCCAAGTCACACCCGTGGGCGAATAAAGTGACCGTCCAGCCCGTCAGGTGCCTCTGAGCGTGGCTTGGCGGATCAGGATGATTGCCGCGGCGATCGCAAGGAGGCATGCGGCAGCGATGAACGCGGCCGTTGTTGTGCTGGCGGCCTCGATGATCGAGCCGGCCAGGACGTAGCCGACCCCGACGCCGGTCGCGTTTGCGGCGCTGAGCCAGCTCATCGCCTCGCCGCTGGCCTCAGCGGGGGCGATGCGGTCGAGCGCGAGGTAGGTGGTGGTCCATTGGGCGGCGAATGGGACGCCGGCGAGCGCGAGCAGTCCGCCAAGCGCGACCGGTGACGCCGCCATGCCCAGGGGCAGGTAGAGCGCGGCGGCGAGCACCATCAGCGCGGGCAGGCGTTGCCTGGGGTGCGTCTGCCATCGCCTGGCGCCGTAGGCGGCGCCGCCGAGCACGGATGCCAGACAGAAGATCGCCAGCAGCAGCCCCGCGGAGCTGGGGTCGCCATGCCGCTTGGCGAAGGCGGTGACGGCGATGCCAACGATGCCCAGCGCGGCGTCGGCGGCCACGGTCGCGATTACCAGGGTCCGGACGCCGGCGAGGCGAATCGGGCTTGCGCGCGCTCGACGAGCCGCGCCGTCGGCGCGGTCCTCGACTGCGGCGATGGAGAACGGCAGCGCGCCAGCCAGCAGCAGCCCCGCGGTCGCGGCCAGGGTGGCGCCGGAGCCGATCGTGGCGATACCGGCCGCGGCGAACAGCGGTCCGAGGACGAACAGCAGTACCTGCGCGAGAGACTCGAACGCGTAGGCCTGGGCCAGTCGCGGGTCGCCGCGGCCGAGGAGCCGCTGCCATTGCAGGCGCATGGCCGTGGGCAGGGCCGGCGCGGCAATCCCGGCCACCGCAGCGACCACGAGGATCGCCCAGCTCACGTGGGTATAGGCGACTGGCCACAGCGCGCCGATCGCCACCGCCCGGACCACGGCGATCGGCGGGATGGCTCGCCTGGATCCGAAGCGATCCAGCATCCGCCCACGGTTCGGCCCGGTGAGGGCCGCGGCCGCCAGATTGGTCGCCTCGGCCGCACCGGCAAGCGCGTAGGAACGCGTAGTGCCCTGGATAAGCAGGATCAGCGGGATCGGATAGGCGCCGGTCGAGAGGCGACCGAGCAATGATGTGACCACCAGTCGGCGGGCGGGCCGCACAGCGAACAGCGGCAGGTAGGCGGAGATCAACCCCAAGACGGCCCGCACTGGAGATCCGTCGTCACCGACCGGGACGCGGACCGCCTTTGGGGTGGCGGGGCGAGGTCGCGGTGGCGCCGGGCAGCTCGGCC
This sequence comes from Solirubrobacterales bacterium, assembly GCA_019247075.1. GTDB lineage: Bacteria > Actinomycetota > Thermoleophilia > Solirubrobacterales > Solirubrobacteraceae > Palsa-465. The sequence goes on along the minus strand of JAFAPR010000350.1, from coordinate 412 downwards.
GCCGCGCCGCGCCAGCGCCGCCCCTGGCCGAGGTCGGGAAAGGCCGCCTCGACTGCGAACCGCTCGCTGCCTGGTTCGATCCCGGGAGCCGCCAACGCCGCCAGTCGCTCGCGATGCCGACGCGCCTGCAACTCGCCGTTGAGCATCGCCAGAAACTCGGCGGCCAACCGGTCGACCGGGGGCGGGCGGTCCACGGCCGCCGAGCACCACTCGGCGACATCGCTCCAGCGCCACAGGCGCGCTGCGCCCTGCACCCACACCGCCGGCGCGGGAAACCCCCCCGGTCCGCGATGGCCGGCGATCAACTGCGCCACGCTCTGGCGCGTGCGACCCAAGCGGCGCGCGATCGCCGCGGCACTCACCAGCTCGTCGGGCTCGACCCGCACCACCCGCCACTGCACCTCGGCGCCTT
>JAFAPR010000239.1 GCA_019247075.1 Solirubrobacterales bacterium | reverse complement strand
GAACAGCACCGTCCGCCCACGCGCCGCGTACTCGCGCATCGCCGCCCAGAAATCCCGCCTGCCTTGCGCGTCCATGGCCACCGTGGGCTCGTCCAGCACCAACAGCTGCGGATCCGGAACAAGCGCCACCGCAAACCGCGCCCGTTGAGTCTGCCCCCCGGACAGCTTCTGCGTGCGCTGGTCGGCCACCACGTCCAGCCCCGCCACCGCGAGCACGTCCTCCACCGCCATCGGTCGCGGGTACAACGATGCCACCAGCCCGATCAGCTCTCGCACCGACACGTCCCGGATCAGCTCGCCGGTCTGCAGCATCGCCCCAACCGCACCGGCCTCGACCGCCTCAGACGGCGACTTGCCAAACACGCTCACCTCACCCGCATCCGGTCGAGCCAAGCCCAGCATCATGTCGATCGTCGTCGTCTTGCCCGCCCCATTAGGCCCCAACAGAGCCACGGTCTCACCACGCTCGATCGTCACGTCGATCCCAGCAACGGCCCGCACCGGGCCATGCGGCCCACCTCGGTAGGTCTTCACCAACCCCTGCAATTCGATCGCGCCTTCCACCCCCCCGAGCCTAGCTACCGCACTAGGCGGACGGCGCGCCGGTCAGAACGACGTGGTGCCGCGGGCCTGCGTTTGCAATTAGCCGTCAGTATCCGTAGCCGCCGCCTGAGCCAGTGGTTGTCCTTGGGGTGCTCCCGCCGCTGCCCGACCCGCCCCCGCCTGTCGTGCTGCCGTCGGCGCCGATGACGTTCCACGTGAAATGGTGACCGCCGAATTCGTCTCTAAAGCCGTTCCCGGTGGCTTTGCCGGGCGAGTCTTCGGAGAATGTGTAGAGCGGCTTGCCGTTTACGGTGACCTGCCGGCTGCCGTCCGGCCGCTTGATCAGGCCAAGCTTGCCGGCGCCGGCAGACGCGATTGGCTTGCCCCCGCTAAGTGTCAGTGGCTTCCAGAAGGAGTTGCAGGCGCCGGCGCAGACGATCTTGCTGCCTGCCTCGAGGTCTGGGCTGTAGAGAGCCTCGCCGTTTTGGGCGACAAGCACCCTCCCCACTCTCGGGAGCTGCCGTACGGCCACCGTCTTGGCGCGGGCGGTCGAGACACCTGGGCCGGACGTGTTGGCGCTGCGGCCGCCGTTGGCGCCGCCGCAGGCGGCAAGCGCCGCGCCCGCGGCGACCGCCGTGCCGAGTGTTATCAGTCGTTTCATCTGTCGTCTCCTTTGAGGGTGATCACCATCGCCACATGGGCGCTTGCAGCCTGAGTCGCCCGATCAAGAAAGCGCCTAGGAAGACCACCGTCGCTACCTCTGCGGCGCGCGCGGCCACGATCCCAGTGGGGTCGTAGCCGGACTCTTTGAACCCGAACAACGGCGTCTGCTCGCTGATCAGCAGGAACACAAACGCGACGGCGGCGAGCGCGATTCCGGCTGCAGCAAGCAGGACCAGGAGCGCGCTGCCGCAGCGCCCGGCGATGTGCTCGACCGGCGCCAGCACACACAGTCCGATCGCGGTTGCGCCCACGAAGTTGAGCAAGAACAGCGTCCCGATGGTCGGGATCTGCGAGTAGAAGCGCTCGAACTCGTGGAGATGGACGGCGCCCGTTGCTAGCAGGGCGAGCGCGCCGAGCAGCCGCGGAGCGAGCCAGGCCCGGCCGAGGGATCGGTTGGCGGCCGGCGGACCGCCGCGGGTTGGGACGGCGTCCAATAGGTCTGGTTCGGCAGAGCCGGTCGCTTCCACGAGGCTTGATTTGTCTGGGGTCAGCAAGCGCATTGGTCGCTCCTGCGGGGTCGAGGGTCGGCGCATCTGAACTCGGTACTCCCGTGTCGTCGAAAAGGGATTGGTCGAGGAATGACCAATCCCGCGGGGCGGTCCCACCGGTATATGGATGTGTGGACGGTTTCGGATGAGGCCTTGCTTGCTGGGTTCGCTACGGGTGATCCGGAGGCGGCGGCGGGTTTCGTGCGGCGCTTCCAAAGTCGTGTCTACGGCCTCGCCGTGACGATCCTCGGAGACAGCACGGCCGGGGAGGAAGTGGCCCAGGACACCTTCGTTCGCGCCTGGCGGCACGCCAGCAGCTACGACGCCCGGCGGGGCTCGGTGTCTGCCTGGCTGCTGACGATCGCGCGCAACCTGGCGCTGGACCGCGCACGCCTAAAGCGCTGGCTGCCGGTCGATCCCGACGTCCTCGTGTCGCAGCTTGGAGCGAACGGCGACGGTGCGTGGAACGACGACGCGACACGGATTGCCGAGCGCGAGAGGCTTCGCGAACTGCTGCTGGGTTTGCCGGAGCAGCAGCGCCGTGTGCTCGTGCTCGCCACCTACTTCGGACGGACCGCGAAGGAAATCGCCGAGCTCGACGGCACGCCGGTGGGGACGGTGAAGACCCGCATCCGCGACGGGCTGCTCAAGCTGCGAAGTCGCCTGGAGGTCGAAGATGGATCCGTCTAGCACCGACTGCGCAAAGACCCGCGAGGCACTACCCGAGCTTGCGCTCGGCATCGCCGACGGTCACCAGCGCGCGCTCGCGCTCGAGCACGCCGCTCACTGCTCGGACTGCCGGCGCGAACTCGAGCAGCTCTCGTCGCTCGCCGACGATCTGATCGCGCTCGCCCCCCAGCGTGAGCCGCGCCCCGGGTTCGAGAACCGTGTGCTCGACCGCATCGGTGCCTACCAGGCCAGACGCCGCCCGGCGAGGCTCCGACTACGGCGCTTGGCGGTCGCGGCCGCGGTGCCGGCGGTTGCCGGCGCCACCGCGCTGGTGATGAGCGTCTCCTACAGCTCTGACCTCAAGCTCGCCTCCCAGTACCGCGCGGCGCTGCAGGGTGCTCACGGCAGCTACTTCCAATCGGCTCACCTGGACGCTCCCGCTGGGCGGATGGCCGGGATCGTGTTCGCCTACCAGGGGTCGCCGTCGTGGCTGTTCTACGTGTTCAAGGGCCGCTACGGCAGCGGTCTCTACAAAGAACAGATCGTCACCCGCGCCGGCAAAACGTTCACTCTGCCCCTGTTTAGGGCCGTCAACTCAAGCTGGGGCATCTCCACGCCCATTGCGGTCCGCGAAATCGCGCGCGTCACGCTGGTCGGCCAACCGCATGGCCCCGTGCTTCGGGCGGCTCTCCCGGTCGTCGAGCCGTGAGACGCCGGACCGCCCGCGCGATCACCGCGCTCGCAGACGGATCGCTCCCACAAGCACGCCATGATGCGGTGCTGCGGCGCGTGTCGGGTTCGCCCAAGCTCGCGCGGGCACTCAAGCAGCAGCTGGTCGCGATCGAAGCCATCCGCCTACTCGACGCGCCTGCGCCCACTCAACTACGCGACCAGATACAGCGAACGGCCGTCACGTTCATGATGCCCCGGTATGTTCATGGCGGCATCGATGACCGCCGATGAGGGCAAACAGCTGGTTCGCCGACTCGTCGAGGAGGCGATCAATGCGCGGGACATTGATCTCGTCGACGAACTCGCTGACGGCGAACTGGCTCAGGCGGCCAAACGGTGGATCGGGCCGTTCAGGGCATCTTTTCCTGACTTCACGATGGACATCGTTGACCTGATCGGGGAAGGCGACACAGTCGTCGGTCACTTTCGCTGCTCTGGCACGCACCTCGGCATGTGGAACGGGATACCGCCCACCGGCAAGCGCTTTCACAACGTCGACGAGATCTACATCTTTCGTGTCCGGGACGGGAAGCTGACGGCCTTCCACGCCGTTGAGGACAACCTGACTCGCTTGCGCCAACTCGGCTTCGACCTTCGCCCAACCTAACCGTTCCGCCTGGATCGATACGAAGCACCCGGCTCGGCCCGCGCGAGCGGCGCCCCGCGCGTGGGATCTTGCGCGCTAAGACGCCGGAGGGGGCGGCGGGCCGTGGCGCACCATTCCGGTGTCGCGCTCGACCGCAGCCATCCGGTCGGCCGGCACGCGCGGTCCCTCCGGCGGCGGTTGGAGCCACGGCCACCTTGCGGGCTCGGCCAGGCCACGGATCATGTTCTCGATTCCCGCGGGGGTCGAGAGCGCCAGCGCCCGCGCCGTGTCGGACTCCACCCGGAACGTGTGTGGGATACCCCCCGGAGCGAATACGACCGCCCCGGGTCCGCACCGCCGGCCGCGGCTGGCCACCCAGCCCGGGGGATCGCTGTCGTCGGTGGCCAGCTCCGGCTCCACGAGCCACGCCGTTAACTCGCCTTCGAGGATGTAGAGCGTCTCGTCCTGCGGGTGCGAATGCAGCGGAGGCGCGGCGCCGTGCGGGAACACGCCTTCCCAGAGCGCGAAGCGCCCTCCAGTCTGCTCACCCGCCAGCTTCATCCGAGCGAGCGTCCCCAGAAACCACAGCGTGTCGCCGCTTTCGACGACCCGAGGCTCGGCGACTGGCATCGCATCGGCAGCGGCTGGCGCGCTCACGACTGCACCGCCAGCCGAAAGTCGTCCGGCCGCTCGTACGACCCGCCCGGGATGCAGCCGATCGCGAGGATCCGCACGCCCTCGGCGCCTGGCTCAAACCTGCGCTTGGTGCCAGACGCGACCCGCAGCATTCGCCCCGGAGACAGCGACAGATGCTCCCCGCCGACCTCGCAGTCCGCGCTCCCGCGGAGAACCACGTATACCTCCTCCTGCCCGTCATCGGCGTGGTCGTGCTCGGGATAGTGCTCGAAGCGCGGCGGCAAATCGAGCGCCTGGAGCCCGAACGATTCGACTCCGAGGCCGGCGCCCGCGAGCTTGACGATCCCCTCGTGAATCGACGCCAACTCGTCGATGTCCTTGACGCTGTATCCCATCAGTCCTCCTTGGTCCGGTTCGCGCAAGGTACTGCCGCGACTGTAACGTCCGAGGGTAAGATCCAGGGTCGCACCTTGCTTCGACCTCTGTAGCGCAGCGGCTTTCGCGGTCCGTCTGGCAAGCGGACCTGTCTTCCGTGCCGGTCTACGCGTGCAAGCGGCCACGGGATGGTCGGCGCGCACTGTCGAGCGATTCGGCTCGCTCCCGCGCGCCGCCCTGTTCGGGGTCCGTCGGCGGGTTGCTCACCCGACCCGATACGAACGATGTCCGAACAGATCCCACGTTGAAAGGTGATTGCAACGATGAAGAAGGAAGACCTTCTGGCACGCTACGAGGCGCTTGGCGACGAGCGCGACTTCGCTGTGGCGCAGGCACTCTATGAACAGGCGGTGTCTGAGAACAGCAACGCTCGAGTGCTCGCCGACTACGGTTTCCTGCTGGAGTCTCACGGCCGGAACGAGTTGCGCCGCGCGATCGAGCTGTACGAGCGGGCAATAGACCTCGACCCCAGCTACGACAAGGCGCACTACCAGTTAATCTCGGCGCGAGCCGGGCTACAGGAGCCGGAGTTGCCGGTCGCCATCTACGAACAGCGCGTCGCGGATTCGCCCGGCGAGGTGCGTGAGCAACGGTTCCTCGCAATCGCCTACCTGAAGACGCACGACTACCGACGCGCGCTCGCGGCAGCCGGGGCTGGGCTCGCGCTCGCGCCGAACGACCCGCCACTGATCGCTCTGCGCGGCGAGGCGAGAGCTGGCCTCGGCGATCCGGAAGGAGCTCTGGCCGACTGGCGATGTGCCCTTGCACTGGACGCCGACGACATCAGTGCCCTCTATAGCAGCGCGTTCCTGCTCGAGCGCCTGGGCCGCCTGACCGAGGCTACGCAGGCGTGGCAGAGCATCATCGAGTGGGGCGAGCGGCACGGTGACACGCTCCACAATGAGTGGCCCAAACAGGAGCTCGCGCGGCTGCGCGCGCTGAGAAAAGCCCCTGGTCGGTCCCGTTGAGGTGTTGACAGCTGGAGCGTCGCCGATACGCTGGGGTTCGCCAAACGAGATGACTACGGGAATATCAGCGCCCCGTCGAGTTCGCGTCTCGGTGCGCGGAGCGATCGCCTGCGCGCTCATCTCGGGGGCAATCGTGGCGGGCGGTTGCGGGAGCAGCGGGAGCAGCAGCAGCAAACCCGCTATCTGCTCGGCCCGCAAAGACCTCGAGAACTCGGTTAAAGGGCTCACCAGCCTGAACCCCAGTAGCGGTGTCAGCGGGTTGGAAGCGCAGCTGAAGAAGGTCGAAAGCAGCGCGGCCAAGCTGGTGACCGAGGCCAAGGGCGAGTTCTCGAGTGAGACACACGCGATCAAGTCCTCGGTCGACTCCCTCGCCGCCTCTGCCCAGAAGCTGAAATCCAGCCCCTCCGCCGGAAACATCGCGGCCGTCACCTCCGACGCGACGAAGGTGGTCGGTTCGGTGAAGGCCTTTGCCCTCGCCACCACTGCGAAGTGCGGCTGAGAGACTGCCGAAAAACCCCTCGTCCACGTCTGGCTCCCGTGGACCTGCGGATGCTGCGCCTTAGCCTGGACTGACCCGGAGTCCTCGCGACACCTGGGCCGTGGTATAGCTGTGGTCTGAGGCGCTATGAGTGAGACTGCGCACTTCACACCAGCCGCATCGCGCCGGGACGAACTCGTCGACCAGCTGTTCGCGAGCGCCGTTGGAGCGCTGGATCTCCTGTGTGTCTACGTCGGCGATCGTCTCGGCCTATACCGAGCGCTCACCGCGCGCCCCAGCATGAACTCCGCTGAGCTCGCGGCGGCCACGGGCATACACGAACGGTATGCGCGGGAATGGCTCGAGCAGCAGACGGTCAGCAGAATCCTGGAGACCGAGAACCCCCACGCAACCGACGGCAGACGCCGCTACTGCCTTCCCCAGGGAAGCGCCGAGGTGCTCGTGGACGAGTCGAGCCCCGACTTCATGGCGGCGCTCGCGCAGGCCGTTGTGGGGTGCACCCCGGCGCTGCAGGCCGTCTTGGACGCGTTTCGAACCGGAGATGGCGTCAGTTATGGGACGTATGGCCGCGACGCGAGCGAGAGCCAGGCTCGAGGTACGCGCCCCCTGTACGAAAAGCTGCTGACAACTCAATGGCTGCCCTCCGTGCCGGCTCTCCACGCGCGACTGCAAGCGGACCCGCCGGCGCGGGTCGCCGACGTGGCCTGTGGGTGGGGTCACTCGAGCCTGGCGATCGCCCGTGGGTATCCGAAGGTCCTCGTCGACGGTGTCGACCTCGACGAGCCCTCGATCGTCGCCGCGCGCGAGATGCTTGCCGGAAGCGGCCTTGAGGACCGGGTCGTGTTTCACCATCGTGACGCCGCGGACGCCGAGTTGTCGGGCCGGTATGACCTGGTCATGGTCTTCGAGGCGATCCACGACATGCCCTATCCAGTCGACGTGCTTCGGACCCTGCGCGGCATGCTCGCCAACGATGGCCTGGTGTTCGTTGCGGACGAGCGAACCGCGGAGCGCTTCTCGCAGGACGCCGAGGAAACCGAGCGGCTGCAGTACGGGTTCAGCGTGCTCCACTGCCTGCCGGTCGGCATGCTCGGAGATGGCGCCGCCGGCACAGGCACCGTCATGCGGCCGGATACCTTGCGCCGGTACGCAACCGCGGCGGGCTTCGCCGCGTGCGAGATTCTGCCCATCGAGGATCGGTTCTGGCGCTTCTACCTTCTGACACCGTAGCCGCGTTGCTCTCGCTGAGCTAGAAGGGCGTGACAGCCCGGGGTCGGCGGCGCTACGATCGCTGTCCGGGGACGCGCGGCGCGATTTCTCATTGCTCAATGCTCGGAGTTTTGGATCTGCAGTACCGGGGGCTCTGCGCTCGGTGCCTGTGAACGCTTCGAGCGGCGATAAGGGTCGCCGATGATCCTCAAGCAGTACTACCTTGGCTGCCTCGCTCACGCCTCGTATCTGGTCGCTGATGAGCACAGCAGGGCCGCGGCGGTGATCGACCCGCAGCGCGACGTCGATGAATACGTTGAGGACGCCCACCGCCTGGGGTGCCGGATCGGGCATGTGTTGCTGACCCACTTCCACGCCGACTTCGTCGCGGGTCATCTCGAGTTGCGCGACCGGGAAGGCGCGCGCATTTACCTCGGGGCGCGCGCCGACGCCGAGTACGAATTCACCCCGCTCGCCGACGGCGAGGGCCTGACGCTCGGAGGGGTGCGGCTCGAGGCACTCGAGACACCCGGCCACTCGCCCGAATCGATCTCGATCCTTGTCTACGAGTTGGGAGCGGACTCGACGCGGCCCCACGCCGTGCTCAGTGGGGACACCCTGTTCATAGGCGATGTAGGCCGTCCGGATCTTCGTGCCTCGATGGGGTGGGACGCTGAGACGCTGGCGGAGATGCTCTACGACTCGCTGCGCTCCAAGCTGCTGACGTTGCCGGACGAGACCCTCGTCTACCCGGCGCACGGCGCGGGCTCTCTATGTGGAAAGAACCTCAGCACGGATACCGTGTCCACGCTCGGGGTCCAGCGCCGCTACAACTACGCGCTGCAGCCGATGAGCCGGGACGAGTTCGTCCGGATCGTCACCGCCGAGCAGCCGGAGACGCCTGCCTACTTTTCATACGACGCAGTACTCAACACGAAGCAGCGCCCTACGCTCGACCAAGCGCTCGGGCAAGGACTGCATTCGCTCGTCGCTGACGAAGCACTCGAGCTGGTGCAAGCGGGAGCGGAGGTGCTGGACAGCCGTGACGCAGCGGACTTCGCGGGCGCTCATTTCGCCGGCAGCGTGAACATTGGCCTCGGAGGCAGCTACGCGACATGGGCGGGAACGGTCCTCGATCGGCAGCGACGGCTGGTAATCGTGGCCGACCCCGGCCGCGAGACCGAGGCGGCGGTGCGCCTCGGCCGAATTGGCTTCGACAATGTGGCCGGCTTTTTGGGCGGTGGCATGCAAGCGCTCGACACGCGGCCCGATCTGATCGGGCGGATCGAGCGCGTCACCGCAGTGACTTTGGCCGAGCTGCTCGCGGGGCCGGAGCCTCCGCTTGTCCTCGATGTGCGGGCTGAGCCAGAGTGGCGCCAGGCGCGCATCGGAGGCAGCCTGAACATCCCGCTCGGTCAACTCCCCGGACGGCTCGACGAGCTCCCCGGCGGGCGCCCGCTGGTGGTCCACTGCGAGAGCGGCTATCGGTCGTCGATCGCGGTGAGCCTGCTGCGACGCGCTGGGGTGCAACGGATCGCCGACCTGGTGGGCGGAATCAATGCCTGGCAAGCATCGGGCTCCGATGGTCACGGCTCAGCCGGGCCTGTCGTGAGCCAGCGGCCTCGCGGCCGCTCCTCCGCAGCCGCGAAAGACCCCGGGTTGGTGGTGTGGAGCGAGGACCCGCTGAACGCGGAGACCCCCGTGGAGTTGCTGCACAGGACCCGAATCACGCCGAACGAGCTGTTCTTCGTGCGCAACCACGGACCGATCCCAGAAGTCGATCCCTCCGCCTACCGCCTGACGATCCGCGGCCTGGTTACCGAGCCGCTGACGCTTTCGCTGGAGGAGCTTCGGCGACGGTTCGAGCACGTAACGGTCGATGCGCTGCTGTCATGCGCCGGCAACCGGCGCAATGAGCTGGCGGCAATCGCGCCAATCCCCGGGCAGGAGCCGTGGGGGCCCGGAGCGACTGGCAATGCCTGCTTTAGCGGGGTCAGGCTACGGGACGTGCTCCAGGCCGCGGGCCTCGAGATGGGGGCCTCGCACGTGGCTTTCACGGGGCTCGACCGCTGCACCGAGGAGGGGGAGACGACCCCGTTCGGCGGCTCGATCCCACTCACTAAGGCCCTGGCCCCGGAGGTCTTGCTCGCGGACAAGATGAATGGCAAACCGCTACCGCCGGCACATGGATATCCGCTGAGGGTTGTGGTTCCGGGCTACATCGGCGCTCGCAGCGTCAAGTGGCTGGCGACACTCACGGTCCAGGGCCAGCCGTCGACGAACTACTTCCAAGCACGCACATACCGGCTCTACCCCTCCCGGGTCAGATCCGAGACCGCCCCCGAGCATGGCTTCTCGCTCGGCGAGACTCCAGTCAACTCGGTCGTCTGTCAGCCCGGCTCGGGAAAGGTGGTGACAGGTCCACGGGTGCTTGCCCGTGGGTACGCCATCACAGGCGGGACCCGGGAGATCGAACGGGTAGAGCTCTCGCTTGACGGAGGCCGAACGTTCATGACCGCCAAGTTTCTTGGGGACAGTCAAGCGGGGGCCTGGCGTCTCTGGGCGGCTGAACTCGAACTTGGGCCGGGTCCATATGAACTTGCGGTGCGGGCTTGGGACTCAGCGGCGAGCACGCAACCCGAGAGCGCAGAAGGGATCTGGAACCTGAAGGGCTACATCAACAACTCCTGGCACCGCGTCCGCTTCACTGTCGCGAGCGCGCCAGGCCCGCGCTAGCTGGTGACGCCCGGAACGGGCCTGCCCCCCTCGAGGTAAATGCATCGATCCGCGCCGACCGCTGCGCTGACCCGGCGGCTGACTGGCCCCCTCAGTAGGGCGACCGCTTCGGCGAGGTGCGCGAGGCAATGCTCACTGAGCTCTTCCTCTTGCAGAACGATCGATTCGAGTTGCTCATCGGTGAAGATGCCGCAATCGAACAGGAACCGCATCCCGCCAGGTCGGTTTGGTCTCGGCGCAAGGAAGTCGACGCAGACGAGACGGGCGTGATTGACCCGGAGACCGCACTCCTCGCGAGTCTCCCGCTGGCACGCCTCCCAGGGTGACTCCCCACTCGCTTCAACCTGGCCGCCGGGAATGGTCCAGCCCTTTTTGTAGGTGGGTTTCAACAGCAACAGTCGACCCTCGGCATCGAAGATCAAGGCTCCCGCCGAGGCGGGGATCGTGGGTACTGCTGACCGAGACTGCCCACTGCTGCTAGCGACCGCATCATCATCCCGGAGCACGCCTACATTGTCGCTGGACCTGACGAGGTCCACCCCTGGTAACGGCCCTCCGGATAGCATCGCGTCCCAGCGGCTCAAAGGAGGCAGACCATGCCGATCGACACGCTTCTGGTTTTCGTCGGTGCCTACGACGACGTCGCCGATGCCGAAGCTGACTACCAGCTTGTGAAGGAGCTCCACACGGAGGCCGGATTGATCGATGGCTATGACGCGGCCGTGATCGAGCGCCGCGACGCCGGCAAGACGAAGATCGTCAAGAAGCACGAGACGCCCACCCGAGCCGGCGGGGTGCTTGGCGGCGGAATCGGCCTGGCGACCGGGTTAGTGGTCGCACTCTTCCCGTTCGCGGCCATAGGCGGTGGGTTGCTCGTGGGGACGACCGCGGGAGGAGCAATCCTCGGCGCGGTCGCTGGTCACGCGGCGGCCGGGATGAGCCGCCACGACCTCAAAGAGCTTGGCGAACACCTGGACGCGGGCCAGGCCGGGCTGGTCGTGGTCGCCGTGGCGGACATGGGCGCCAAGGTGCAACGCGCGATGAAGCGGGCGGCAACGGTCCAACAGAAGCAGCTCAAGGCCGACCACAGCGAGATCGAGCGCGACGCGGCGGCGGCCTCGGACACGGTCAAGTAGTCGGCGCGGACGAGCGCCAGGAGCTGGCCGAGTCCACGCTCTACCCCCTGGCAGAGGACAGCGTGCCGGGCGTGGTGTCGTAGTCGCCGCTGACGCCCGTCAGCCCTGTTCTTCGTGCGCCTCGTGCACGACGATGACGGGGCACGGCGCGTGCCTCAGCAAATCCTTCGAGGTGCTCCCCTCGAGCCTTGCTCGGATACCGCCGAGGCCACGGGAGCCGACCACGATCGCAGTCGCTTGCCGCTCGGAAGCCACCGACAAGATCGTCCCCGCCACGTTGCCGTCATCGGGTACGGCGAGCGGCTGCGCATCGAGGCCCAGCGACCCGGCAAGCGCGGCTCCCTCGTTCGAGACGCGTTCCGCGTGCCCATGGACGGCGCGGTCGACGTCGAGAGCCACCCCGGGTTCGACCATCGGAGGGATCGTCATTCCCTCGAGCGGAGTTGCCGGCCCTGCGTACGCGAGGCCCTCCTCCCACACCGTGACTACCAGGACGCGGCAGGCGCCAAGGATCCTGGCCGCGGCGGCGACCGCTTGGCGGGCCGCAGGCGAGCCGTCATAGGCGATGACCACCGACCTCTCGTCCGTCTCCGCGGTGTTCATGACGGCCCCGACCCGATGTGGTGCGACACGCCTTCGACCTTATCGCCTCACGGGGGCGGCCGGGTTGCCACCATCCTGCGCTCCGAACCGAGGCTTGGGAGCGTATCCTGCGCGTCCAATCGCGGCTATCGGGACTCGGTCCGACGCCCCACCCGGGTCATGCGGCTTGTCCCCAAGGTAGCTGTCCCCTCGGGCCGCGCTCGTTCGTCTTCGCAATGATCGGTTCCATACTTCCGCAGGAGGTCCAAGGTGAAGTACGCCCTTTTGATCTACAGCAAGCCCGGCTCGCACGAGGCCCTGCCCGAGGACGAGTACAAGGAGGTGTTCGGCGAGTACGCCGCGCTCGTCGACGACTCCCGTTGCATCGCCAGCGGGCAACTCCAGCCGGTCGAGACGGCGACGACCGTGCGCGTGCAGGACGGCAGGACGCTCACGACCGACGGCCCCTTTGCCGACACGAAGGAGGTCTTTGGTGGCTACTACGTGTTCGAGGCGGACAACCTCGACGAGGCGATCGAGCTCGCGGGCCGGATCCCCGCGGCGCGCCTCGGGGGCGCGGTTGAGGTCCGTCCCGTGGTGGAGCATTAGCGCTGCTCGACGAGGTCTTCCGCGAGCAATGGGGACGGGTGGTGGCCTCACTGGTCGGCTTCCTCGGCGACTTCGATCTTGCCGAGGAGGCCGCTCAGGAAGCGTTCGCGATCGCGGCCGAGCGGTGGCCCGAGCGGGGCGTTCCCGACAATCCGGCGGGCTGGCTGATCGCAACGGCCCGCAACCGCGCGATCGACCGCATCCGCCGGCAGCGCACCCTTGAGGCCAAGACGCGGCTGCTGGACGTGCCGGAGGTAACGGTGGACGAGATCGACGATGCGGTCATCGGTGACGAACGGCTCGAGCTGATCTTCACGTGCTGCCACCCGGCGCTTGCCATGGAAGCGCAGGTCGCCCTGACCCTGAGAGCTCTGGGCGGACTGACGACGGAGGAGATCGCCCGCGCGTTCATCCTCTCCGAGGAGACGATGAAGCGTCGCCTTTCGCGCGCGAAGGCCAAGATCAAGGCGACCGGCATCCCGTTTGCCGTTCCCGCCGACCACCTTTTGCCCGACCGCGTGGACGCCGTCCTGGCGGTCATCTACCTGATCTACAACGAGGGCTACAGTGGCCGCATCGACCTTGCGGCGGAGGCCATCCGGCTGGGACAGCTGCTGGCCGAGCTCATGCCCGACGAGCCCGAGGTACATGGGCTGCTGGCCCTGATGCTGATCCACCACGCTCGGCATCGCGCCAGATTTGCCCGGAGCGAGCTGGTGCTGCTTGAGGAACAGGATCGCTCGCTGTGGGACATGAAGGCGCTTGCGAAGGGGCGGGAGGCACTCGACCGCGCGATCGCGCTCTACGGCGGCGGCCCGTATGTGCTTCAGGCAGCGATCGCCTCCCTGCAGGCCGAGGACGAGATCGACTGGGACGAGGTGGCGCAGCTCTACTGCCGCCTGGAGGCATTGACGGGTTCGCCTGTGGTGGAGCTCAACCGCGCGGTCGCAATCGCCCAGGCGGGCGAGCTGGCCGCTGCGCTCGACATCGTCGAGCGGCTGGATCTTGACGATTACCAGTACCTCCACTCAACGCGCGCCGGGCTGCTGCAACGCCTCGGCAGGGGCGAGGAGGCGCGCGCCTCCTATGAGCGCGCGTTGAAGCTCGCGACCTCGGAGCCTGAGCGCCGCTTCCTGCAGCGCCGCATCGCCGAGCTCTGAGCGCTGTACGTCCTCGACCGATACAGCGACGCCGCTAGGCGCCGTGTGTTCCGCGCTGCCGCCGACGGTATTGACGCGCCTTGATGCGCGAGCCGCAGATGGACATCGAACACCAGGTCCCCGTCTGATTGCGACTGTAGTCATAGAAGGCCCAGCCGCAGTCCGGACCCGGACACGCCTTCAAGCGCGCAAAGCCGCCTTCGAGCTGCGCAAGCGCGACGTTTGCGGCGATCAGACCGAGCGCACCGTCGAGGTCGTTGTGCGGCGAGAAGAACTGCGGCCAGCCGCCGGCGTTGAGCCGCACGCACACACACGCCCCCTGTAGGGCAAGGTTGAGTCGCTCGAGTGCGGCGTGATCAGGGAGTGACCCGTTGTTAGCGAACAAAAGCGACCGAATCCCTTCCCTCACCTCGGTCGCCCGCCGCAGATCGCCCTCGTTCAGACGCGCACCACGGTTGAGCAGCCCCCGGCCTTCGAGCCAGCTTGCGAGCGCCTGTGGCGTCCTGAGCTTCTCGGGACGGTGGCGCTCGAGGTCCCAGAAAGTATTCGCGAACGCTTGCACCAACCCTAGGTCGCCCGGTGCGGGCCTGCGGCCTCCAGGCTGGACCTCCTCGGGAGCTGCCTTCGAACGTGAGGACGGACCCACGGTCAGCTGGGCGGTGGCCCCGGGTTTGATCCGCGCGGGGCGGAGGCGAGCACCGCGAGCGCCACCGCTCGGGCCACGGGCAGGCCCGCTGAGCCGTGGGCCGCGTGGCCCGTTACGGTGACGGTCAGGTAGGTGCCGCCGCGAGATTGCGTCGCGTTGGTCGCGACCAGCTCTTGCTTGGCAGGGATCCAGGCCGAGTTTCCGCCCATGTGCGGCACGGGACGCGGGATTTCGCCACGCTGGTTCAGGCCGCTGTAGGCCTGGACTTGATGAACGGTGATGGTGTCGTATTCGGTCCACGCCACCGGAGAGGCTTGCGCGATCGCGTCCACGCGGATTCCCTGCCCCACGATCACGCATTGGATGTTGGTCGGGTCGGAACTGGCGATGTGCGAGCGAACCGTGCTGCCCAGCAGCCCCCGGGCGGCATGGCTTGCGCGACCGCAGACACGAGCCGCGACCGTCTCTCGGTGCGCTCGGGTCGCGGCCGCCGTCGCCGATCGGCCGCCGCCACAGCCGACCATCCCCGCACAGCACAAAAGGACCGTCACCGCGAACGGGAACCGCACACCGGGTGAGCGTACGGGGGCGAGCGGAGTCCGCCAGGACATGCTCCGGGTCACCATCAAAATGTATACGATGGTGACGAGATGCGGCGCCTCTATTCGGAAGCGAAGACCCGCTTTTCAGAAACAGCGACGCTCCGCTGTACGGTGGTTGCGGCCCTGGCACTTGGCATTGTCGGCTGTGGCAGCTCTGGACCGCCGCCGGGTCCGTATAACACGGTTAGCAATTACCTGAACAGCATCGCGCAAGGAACCTACGGGGGCGCCTGCAACCTGGCGGACAGCCGCACGCGCGAGGCTTTGATCAAGGCGATGGGTGGACGGGTGAGCTGCGCAAGGCTTTTCGTTCGCTGCCTGCCGAGCGACGCGCTGAAGCTCAGCCGCGACCAATCGCAACTGCTGTACGCGACGATCCTGGTCAGCACTCACCGCAAAAAGGCCGATGCCAGCGTGAGTGGCACCGCGGTTGCGCGAGCGGTCGGCCGCGTGACCCTGGCCAAGGAGCACGGCACCTGGGTGCTGACGTCGTACGGGACCGCGCTTGCGCGATGTCCGCGCAAGCCTCGCCGCCCGCGGCGGTAGGCTAGGCGCTCGCGCCCATGTCGATGCCGGCCGGGGCTGACCGATGTATCGCCTCCTCTTCAGGTTCCTCCTACGCCGTATCGACCCCGAGTGCGCCCACGCACTCGCCACGGGCACGCTGCGGCTCGCCAGGGCCACACCGTGGGGCCGCGCCTTCGTGCGCCGGCTGATCGGTCCTACCGCGAGCTGTTTGCAGACGCGGGCCTTCGGCCTCTCCTTCCCCACTCCACTGGGCGTCGCGGCCGGCCTGGACAAGGGCGCTACCTGGTTTGCAGACTTGGCAGCTCTTGGGTTCGGCTTCGTCGAGGTGGGCACGATCACCGCGCGGCCTCAGGACGGCAACCCGCAGCCCCGCGTTGCGCGGGTCGAAACCGACCGGGCGCTGGTCAACAGGATGGGCTTTCCCAATCCCGGCGCGACCGCGGCTGCGGGCGAGTTGGCGCGCCGTGCGCGCGACCCGATTGTCGGCGTGAACATCGGCAAGTCGGCTGTGGTCCCCGTCGAGCGCGCCGGCGACGACTATCGCGAGACGGTCAGCCGTCTCGCGCCGCTTGCCGACTATCTGGTGCTCAACGTCAGCTCGCCGAATACGCCGGGCCTCCGTGACTTGCACGCGATCGAGCGGCTGCGAGCCCTGGTCTCCGCGGTCCGCGCTGAGCTCGCTGAGATCGGCTGTAGCACTCCTCTGCTGATCAAGATCGGCCCAGACCTCGACGACGACCGCGTGGACGCGATTTCGTCGCTCGCCGTTGAGCTGGAGCTGGATGGCGTCGTCGCCGTCAACACGACGGTCGATCGCAGTGCTCTCACCGAGGCGAGCGTGCCTTTTGCGGGTGGAGGCGTGTCCGGTGCGCCGCTGCGAGCCCGGGCGGTAGAGGTTTTGCGCCGCATCCGCCTGGTCGTCAAAGACGGGTGCGTGATCATCTCCGTGGGCGGGGTGCAAAGCGCCGGGGACGTCTGGGAGCGGATCCTCGCCGGCGCCACGCTCGTGCAGGCCTACACCGCGTTCGTATACGACGGGCCCGGCTGGCCCAAGCGGGTAAACCGCGAGCTTGCGCACAAGGTCCAGGCTGCCGGTGCCTCGTCCATTGAGCAGCTCATCGGGGCCGACGGGCGCGGCCCCGGCGATCTGGCGACGGGGCGCCGCGGAGCTCAGACCGGATCCGCTCGGCCGGCGGCCGGGTCGCGAGTGGTGCCGTAGGCGTGTAGCTCGCGTCCGCACGGAGCAAGCCGAACGCTCAGGAAATTCTCAGACTTTCGCGCGACACTATTTATGTGGCAACGAGCACATCCAAATCGGCGCGGGTGCTGGTCGTCGACGACGAGGCCAACATCCGCGAGGTCATCTCGATGGCGCTGCGCTACCACGGCTTCGAGGTCGACACGGCGGCGAATGGTCAACAGGCGATGGCCGCGGTGACGGAGTTTCGGCCCGACCTGATGCTGCTCGACATCATGCTGCCCGACATGGAAGGGTTCGAGGTGGCGCGACGGCTGGGCGCCCAGCGAGCCGAGCTGCCGATCATCTTTCTGACCGCGCGCGACACAACCGAGGACAAGGTGCGTGGCCTCACCATGGGTGGCGACGACTATGTCACCAAGCCCTTCAGCCTCGAGGAGCTGACCGCGCGGATCTGGGCGATCTTGCGGCGCACCGGCCGGGCCGAGAGCGATTCAAACCGGCTGGTGTTCGACAGCCTCGAACTCGACGACGACACGCATGAGGTGACCCGCAATGGGCGGCCAATCGACCTGACCGTCACCGAATATCGGCTGCTTCGCTTCCTGATGCTCAATCCACGGCGAGTCCTGACCCGCGCGCAGATCCTGGACCACGTCTGGAACTACGACTTCGGAGGCGATAGCCGCGTGGTCGAGACCTACATCAGCTATCTGCGCAAGAAGATCGACGCGGAAGGGCCGCCTCTGATCCACACCGTGCGCGGCGTCGGCTACGCGCTGCGCCTGCCCAAGGGCTAGCAATGTCTCTGCGCGCCCGTCTAATCCTCGGGCTGCTCGTGCTTGCCGGAGCCGGCCTGCTGACGCTCGCCGCGATCACCTACGCCGACCAGCGGTCTTTTCTCCTCAATCAGCTCGACCAGCAGGCGCAGAGCGGCATGCCGTACATCTCCGACCAGCTCGGCTGCCATGGGGCAAACGTCCCCGGTTCCGCACCCCCAGAATTTGGCTGCAACCCCGGAGGTGAGCAGAGTGCCGCGCCCGCCGGGACTTTGCCCGCCGGGACATTCGGCTTTCGCCGCGATAGCAACGGGAACGAGGTGGGATTGCCGGTATACACCGTCTACGTCAGCCCCGCGAACATACTGGAGCAGCCCAGGCACGCGCCAAAACTCCCGGCAACCATTCCCGTCGACCAGCCCATCACGGTCGGCTCGACAGACGGTTCCGGCGTGGAGTTCCGCGTTCTGGCCGAGCCGACCGCCGGCCAGCCCGGCACGACCATCATCGCGATCCCCCTGACGGAGGTCGATCAGACGCTTCACCGGCTGTTCCTGGTCGAGGCACTGGTGATAGCGGGAATCCTCGCGGCGCTGGCGGCGCTGTCCTGGTGGGTCGTGCGCCTCGGGCTTCGCCCGCTCGACCGGATCGCGAACACCGCGGGTGCAATTGCGGCAGGGGACCTCTCGCAGCGCGTCACCCCGGCTAACCCTCACACCGAGGTGGGTCGCCTTGGGCTTGCGCTCAACGCGATGCTCGCCCAGATCGAACACGCATTCCACGAACAGGAGGCGAGCGAAAACCGCCTGCGCCGCTTCCTGGCAGATGCCTCGCACGAGCTGCGGACCCCGCTGGCGGCGATTCGCGGCTACGCCGAGCTCTTCCGCCTGGGCGCGGCCAGCGACCCCGACGAGACGGCGTCGGCGATGGGGCGCATCGAGGACGAGGCCAAGCGCATGGGCGCCCTGGTCGAGAACCTGCTGACGCTCGCCCGCCTCGACCAGATGCCCCAGCCCGCCCGCGAGCCGGTCGACCTCTCGGAGCTGGTCCGCGACGTGGCGCAGGACGCCCGCGTCACCGCGCCCGACCGCGAGATCAGCCTCGACGCTAACGGACCGGTGACCGTCATGGGCGACGCGGGACAGCTCAGACAAGTGCTCTCCAACCTGGTGCGCAACGCGCTGGTGCATACGCCGGCGGGCACGCCGGTCGATCTCCGCGTCGGCCGGGAAGGGGGGGAGGCAGTGGTCGAGGTGCGCGATCACGGCAACGGCCTGCCGACCGAGGACTCCGCCCTGCTGTTCGAGCGCTTCTGGCGCGCTGATCCCGGGCGCGGACGGGGAGCAGGCGCCGGACTCGGCCTCTCGATCGTGCGAGCGATCGTGGAAGGTCACGGCGGCCGCGTCGCTGCGACCAACGCGCCCGGCGGTGGGGCCTCGTTCAGGGTGTGGCTCCCTGCCAGCGCCCCTGTGGAGGCCCCGACAGCTGCACCCGCAGCGCCCGGAGCCGCTTCACGCCGCTGATTTCCGAGCCGGCCGAGCGGGTACTGGCAAGGACATGGCACAAAAGCTCAACGTCGCTGACCTTCGGATTTCCTCACCTGCTTTTGACTCACATGGGAGCATCCCCGAGCGCCACACGGGCGACGGCGAGGACATCTCGCCGCCGCTTGAGTGGAGTGGTGCGCCCGAGGGCACGCGGGCTTTCGCGGTCGTGGTGCACGATCCGGATGCCCCGCTGGTCGATGGCTTCACCCACTGGGTGGCATACGGCATCCCGGCGGACGCGAGCGCGGTCGGGGAGGGTGCCCAGGACCCAGTGCAGGGAACTAACACTGTCGGGAGCACCGGTTACGTAGGACCCGCGCCGCCGCCGGGCCATGGTCCCCACCACTACTACTTCTGGGTCTACGCGCTCGATGACGATCTCGACCTGGAACCGGGGCTCGACCGGCGCGCACTACACGACCGAATCGAGGATCACGTGCTCGAGCAGGCCCGGGTGATCGGCACCTACGAGCGCTGACCGGGCACGTTCGGCCGCCGGCACTCGACCCGGGTGGCACCGAAGCCCTCACGGCGGCGCGTCACGGTGCTCTTCAACCCGAGCGCGGGCGGCGACAAGCGACCACACGCCGCGGACGTGCGTCGTGCCAGCGCCAGGCGCAGGAGAAAGCTCGAGACCGTCCGCCGCCGGCTGGCCGAGTTCGGACTAGAGGTTCAAGTGGCGGCCACGGAATCGGCCGACCACGCCGCCGCGCTTGCCCGGGCCGCCGCTCAAGCGGGAGAAGAGGTGGTGGCCTTCGGTGGCGACGGCATGGTGCGAATCGCCGCCTCCGCCGTGCACGGGACCGACGCGGTGCTCGGTATCCTGCCCGGCGGCCGCGGCAACGACTTTGCCGCCGCGCTCGGGATTCCTCGCGACCCAATCGCCGCCTGCGAAGTGATCGCTGGCGGGACGGCACGGCCCGTCGACGCCGGGCTCCTCGACGACCGGCTGTTCGTCGGTGTCGCGTCGATCGGGCTCGAATCCGAGGTCACTCCGATCGTGAACGCGGCGCCGCGCGTCGGTGGGCGAGCGGTGTATGTGGTGGCGACGCTCTATGGGCTGGCCCGCTGGTCTCCCGCACGGTTCGACCTCGACGTGGATGGCGACCGGTACACCTTCACCGGCTATCTTGCGGCCGTCGCCAACTCGGGCCGCTTTGGCGGTGGAATGCGTCTGGCGCCCGACGCACGGCTCGACGACGGGCTTCTTGACCTCGTGGTGATCGAGCATGTCTCCCGCCTCCGTTTCGTCCGCGCGACGCCCAAGGTCTTCAAGGGCTCGCACGCCAGCGAGCCCAACGTGCTGATGAGGAAGGCCTCAAGCGTGCGCCTGGACGCCGACCGGCAGTTCGCCGTCTACGCCGACGGCGACGAATTGGGGAAAACGCCCGCTCGCGTGACGGCGATCCCCTCCGCCTTCAAGCTGAGGGTGCCGCGCCGGTAGCCGGCCAGGTCAACGACTACGATCACGCCTACCACTACCGTCTCGAGGTGGCGCGGTCAGGTTCGGCGCGGGCCTGTAGCCGCCTACCTCGAGTACATGTCGATGGACGCCACAGCTACAAATGTCCGACGAGCGGCGCGCCGGTCGTCGCCCAGGGGAGCCGACCGTCTCGCCGGGCGGTCGCGGGCGATGCTGGCTGCCGCGCTGTGGGGCGCGCTCGGGTTTGCCGGTTCGGCGGTGCTCACCATCACCGGAACGCGGCTGCTCGGTCCCGGGGCCGTTCAGTGGTGGTTTGCGCCAAAGCTCTTCTCCAGCCACCTCACCACCGAGCTCGTGTTTTACGTCGGGGTCGCCGCGCTCGTGGTGGGATGGCTGGGCCTGGGTCTCGAGCTGTGGCGCTCCCCGGCGCTCGGGGTCCGTGAGCTGCTGGTGATCGGTGTCCTCTGGTGCCTGCCTCTGGCGGTCGGAGCGCCGCTCTTTAGCCGCGACGTCTACAGCTACATCGCTCAAGGCACGCTCCTGCATCTCGGCCGCAACCCCTACCAGGTGGCGCCGCTGATCCTCGGCCCCCTGGGGCACGCGCACACGCTGGCGGCCGTCTCTCACATCTGGCAAAAGACGACCGCGCCCTATGGGCCGTTGTTCCTGGCAGTCGTGGGGCTGTTCGTTGGTGCGACCGGGTCCAAGCTGGTGCTCTGCGCGATCCTTGTGCGGCTGCTGGAGATCCTGGGCATCGTGCTCTTGGGTCTCTCCCTCCCGCGTCTGGCCCGTCTGGTGGGGGGCGAGCCGAGACGGGCGGTGTGGCTCATGGTGCTCTCGCCACTGGTGCTCCTACAGCTTGTCTCGCCCGCGCATAACGACGCATTGATGGTCGGCATGATGGCGGTCGGAGTCACGGTCGCCCTCGACCGCTGGCCACTCCTCGGCATCGCCATCTGCGCGCTCGCCGCGACGGTCAAGATTCCGGCGGCCGCGGCGGCCGTGTTCATCGCGGTTGTGTGGGCTCGCGATACGCCGGGCAGCTGGAATCGAGTTCGAGTGCTTGCCGAGTCGGCGCTCGTCTTCGCGTTCGTGATCACGGCAGTCAGCGTCGCCACCGGAGTCGGGCTGAGCTGGGTCGGAAGCGGAGTTTTCTCCACCCCCAACAAGGTTCACCTGGCGATCACGCCTTCGACTGCCGCTGCCTATACGACCGCCATGCTCCTGCGCGACGCCGGCGTGGCGATCGGCGACAGGACGCTCGCTCATATCTTCGCGCGGGTCGTCTTCGCCTTCACAGGCGTGTTTGCGCTGTGGCTCCTTTACCGCGTGCGACTCAAAACGTTCGTGCGCTACCTCGGCATCCTGCTCGTCGTGGCCGCGGTCGGGGGACCGGCCGCCTGGCCCTGGTATCTCAGCTGGGGACTCGCGTTGCTGGCCGCCGATGCCAAAAGCCCCTTGTGGGTGGCGATGCCGGTTGTGCTGGTGGTTGGTGCGCTGGTGGTAAGCCCTGGCGGGATCGTGGTGTTGCCGATGCCACACTCGGCGCCTTATGTCCTGGTCATCTACCTGGTGATCGCGCTCCTTGCGGTCCTGTACGTGCGCAGGCGGCGGCGGCTCGAGCCGCCGCACGGTCCGCCCCCGGTTACGCCCGGCGCGGTGATGGCGAGCGGGTAGGCCGAATGGAAGCCGGCATGAGCAAGGCGATGGCAACAGGCACGGAAACCGCGTCCGCTCGACCGACCCCGAAGCGCCCTCCCCCCCCGTCCCGAGCACGGCGGGCGCCCCCGCGCCTCGTGCTTGACGGACGGCTCGGTGACGCCGCAGTCGTGGTCGGGCCCGCATTGCTTGCCGCGGCGCTGTGCCTCGTCGGCATAACCTCCCGGAGCCTCGGCTTCGACGAGTCGGCGACCGCCGCAATCGCGAGCCAGCACGGGGCGGCGCTGAGGCACGCGATCGCCCACGACGGCGGCAACATGGCTGGCTACTACGTGTTCGTCCACGCGCTGATGAGCCTCTTCGGCAGAGGCCTGCTGGTCTTGCGGTTGCCGTCGGCGATCGCGATCGCGGCGGCGGTGGCAGTGACCGGCATGTTGGGACTGCGGATGTTCGACCGCCGGACGGCGCTGGCGGCGGCGCTGCTAACCGCCGTGACGGTTTCGCTCGTCTTCTGGGGGCAGAGCGCGCGCAGCTACGCGTTGCTGGTCGCGTTTGTGAGCGCGTCATTTTTAGCCTTCATCGCGCTCGTCGACCGCGGCGCCGACGCGCCCGCTCCCGGCGGCGTTTGGAAGGCCTGGCTTGCCTACGTGCTGTTCACCACGCTCGCCATGTACATGAGCCTGATGGCGGCGCCCGTCGTGGTCGCTCAGCTGGCGACGTTGCACTGGTGGCGGCGTCGACGCGGCCGGGCGGTGGCGGCGGCGGTCATCGTCATCGGGGCGCTGTCGATCCCCCTGGTGCTGCTCGCCACCGCGCGCGGCTCAGGCCAGCTCTCGTGGGTTTCGAGTCCCGCCTTCGTCGACCTCGAACAGGTGCTTCAGGCGATCACCGGCGCCGGGCTGCAGCCGAACATCCACGCGACCGCCACCACGTTCGTCCTCCTGTGGGCGACGGTCGCGGGCCTGCTCGCGATCGCCGCCGCGATCGTGATCGCCTGGAGGCGCCCGTCCCAGAGGCACGGGGTGTTCGGTCCCTCTCTGCTGCTGTCCTGGCTCGTCGTGCCTCTCTTCCTGGCGTGGGTGGAGTCGCGCGTGGCGCAGCCACTGTTTCTTCCGCGCAACCTTATTTATGGCGTGCCCGCGGCTGCCCTGCTGCTCGCCTGGGGACTCACACGTCGGCGTGTCGCCCCCGCGATCGGCCTGGTCTGCGGTGTCGGACTGCTCGCACTCAGAGCCCTCCAGGTGGCGCCGAGCTACGGCGTGTCGCCCGAGGATTGGCGGGGAGCGACCGCGTTTGTCTTGCAGCACGCGCGGCCGGGTGACTGCGTGCTCTTCTACCCCTCGGACGGACGCATGGCCTTCCAGTATTACCTCTCGAGCCACACGTCCAGTCGCCCCTTGCCGGTGCTAGCGCCGCGGCCGGTGCTACCGGCGGCGCCCTGGAGCCAGATTGGGATTTATATCGAGGACTATGCGGTCCCGTCCCCGGCCATGACCGCGCGGCTGGCGTCCAGCTGTCCGCGGATGTGGTTCATCTCGACCCACCAGGGCCGGCGCGGTGGGTCGCCTGCCGCACGGGCCAACTACTACCGATACATCGGCCTGCGCACGGCGCTCCGGGCGGGCTATCTCGAGCACCACGTGCGTCTGTTCGGCTACGCCAGCGCCGTACGCGTTGAGTTGCTCGGGCGTTAGCAGTTAGCGCGAAAGCACCGACGGAGCGTGTTACGGGCGTAACCCGTAGCCGACAAAGGTCCACCAGCTCAGGCCCAGCAGTAGCGCGCCATTGGCGGTGCAGAGCACCCAGAAGGCCCCGCCCTTGACATAGCGGGCGAGCACCAGGACAGCCGGAAAAGCGGTGTACAGCAGGCGCGGGTTGGGCGGCACGTATTCGGAGGTGACCGCCAGGAAGCTGATCCCGGCGGTCCAGACCAGCGCCTCGATCGAGACCGTGCGCCAGCTGCGCGCCAGCAGCACAAGCAGCACCGCCAGGAGGATCGCCCCGAAGAACCCGACCACGAGGTTCATGTCGATCGGCGGGTGGTCGAAGTGGGAGAAGGAGATTTGTCCAGCGAGATTCTGGGTGAGATGGACGAGGGCGAACGGGTCCGTCTTCTCCTTCCAGCCATAGCGCTGGGCCTGAAAAGAGGCAAACGGTGTCCCGGTCCAGGCCCACAGGAAGGAGGCCACCGCAACCAGGCCCGAGACCGAGAGGAGCGGCGCGAGCAGGCTCCGCCAGGCGGTTCGATCCCACAACCCTCTTCGCCACAGCTCGACCAGCGCGGAGACCCCGCAGACCGCGATGAGCACAAACGCGTCGGGCTCGACGGCGGTCGCGCAGCCGGCGAGGATCCCCGCCAGCACCCACCGCTTGCGCTCGAGCGCGAGGATGCACCCGGCTGCCAGCGGAATCGCGACCCCCTCGCTGTAGACCATCGAAAAGACGACAGAGCCCGGGAACAGGCAGAAGAGGATCACCGCCCGCCGCCCGGCGCTCTCGCCCCACCATCCGGTCGTCAGCTCCTGGATCAGAACGGTGGCGACCAGGCCGCCGATTCCCGCGATGATGAGGCCGGCGACGCTCATCGCGGTGGGAGCGCTTCCGCTGGCGGTGCCCAGCGCGAGCATGAGTTGCCCCAGCGGCCACATCAGCAGCGGATAACCGGGCAGGAACCCCAGCGTCGTCTGCGAGTGGGACGGGTAGTGGGGGTAGCCCTTGTTGGCGAGCTCGCGGTACCAGAGGCCGTCCCAGTTCGACAGCTCGTGAGTGAAGGGGTGGTGTCGGACGGAGCTCTCGATCAGCGCCATCACGACCAGCGCCACTCGCGTGCTCAGATAGAAGAGGATCGCAAACCGGTAGGCCAGCCACAGCGCCGCCAGCCGGCTCCCACGCCAGCGCCAAAACCCGGCTCGCGGCAAGGCCAGCACGGCCCCCTCGGGGCCCGTGCCGTCACCCTGTTGGACGTCCGCGGACTGCGGGCGCCGCTCGACGCGCTCTGGGGCAGCCTCCACGGCCGTGGAGTCTAGGGCGTGGCCTAGTCATGCCGTAAGCGTGGCCCCGAGTGACGGGTGCACCCTGCGGGGTGGGGCCAGCCTCGTGCCTATACTGCCCGGGTAGCTACCCGAGGAGTGGCGCGTGCAGGAAATGGTGATCTACGGCGTGAGCTTCGACATGGTTGGCAAGCAGCCAATCGTGTTGCTTAAGACGGTCGAGAACAACAAATTCCTGCCGATCTGGATCGGTCACCCCGAGGCGGCGGCGATCCTGATGAAGCTTCAGGGCGCCTCGACGCCGCGGCCGATGACCCACGACCTGCTCTCCGACATGCTCGGCGAGCTGGATGTGGAGTGCACCCGGGTGGCGGTGACCGAGTTGCGCGAGAACACCTTCTACGCGTCGATCAGCCTACGGGCAAACGGCCGGGAATTTGAGATCGATTCCCGGCCCAGTGACGCGCTGGCGCTGGCCGTGCGCGCGGGTGCGCCGATCTACGCCGCCGACGAGGTCATCACGGAGTCCGCGAT
>JAFAPR010000204.1 GCA_019247075.1 Solirubrobacterales bacterium | reverse complement strand
GATAGGTTTCTCGCGACCGTGTTGTTCACCGACATCGTCGGGTCGACCGCACGGGCCGCCGAACTGGGCGACCACAGGTGGCGGGACTTGCTCGACAGACACGACCAGATCGTGCGCAGCGAGGTGACTCGCTCCGGGGGAATCGTGGTCCAGTTCGTGGGCGACGGCAGCTTGAGCACGTTCGACGGGCCGGGCCGGGCGATCGGCTGCGCCCGCGCGCTGCGCGAAGCGGTCAAGGCTCTCGGAATCGAGATCCGCTGCGGTGTCCACACCGGCGAGATCGAGCTGCGTGGCAAGGACATCGGCGGAATCGGGGTCCACATCGGCGCCCGTGTGGCCGCTCGCGCAGAGGCCTCGGAGATACTCGTTTCGCAGACGGTGGCGGACCTTGTGGCGGGATCGGGCATCGAATTCGGGCCGCGGGGGGCGCACGAGCTCAAGGGAGTGCCCGGGAGCTGGCAGCTGTACGCGGTCTCGACGTTCAGCGAGGCGAGGTGAGCGGTGGCCGAGTCCGAACAGCGATGGGTCTACGACTTCTCCGAGGGGTCGAAGGACATGCGCGACCTGCTGGGCGGCAAGGGCGCGAACGTCGCCGAGATGACGCGCCTGCTGGGGTCGGACAAAGTACCTCCCGGCTTCACCGTGACGACCGAGGCGTGCGTGGCCTACATGCGCGAGGGACGCGAGCCGCAGGGCCTTTCAGAGCAGGTGGCCGACGCCATGGAGCGGCTGGAGCGCACGGCGGGCAGGCGATTCGGCGACGAGCACGATCCGCTGTTGGTGTCCGTGCGCAGCGGCGCCCGCGAGTCGATGCCGGGCATGCTCGACACGATCCTTAACGTGGGCCTCAACGATCACTCCGTGGACGGGCTGGCGCAAAGCACCCAGAACGAGCGCTTCGCCTGGGACTCCTACCGGCGCCTGATCCAGATGTTCGGCAACGTCGTCCACGGCGTCTCCGGCGATCAGTTCGAGGACGCGATCGCGCAAGCCAAGGAGAGGCTCGGGGCCGAGACGGACGCCGAGCTCGACGTCGAATCGTTGCGCGCGCTGGTCGCGCGCTTCAAGGAGCTGTATGAGTTTCCTCAGGACCCGCAAGAGCAGCTGACGCAGGCGATCCGCGCGGTTTTCGATTCGTGGACCGGGGAGCGGGCCGTTCAGTACCGCCGCATCAACCGGATCCCCGACGACTGGGGTACCGCGGTCAACGTGCAGCAGATGGTCTTTGGCAACAAGGGGGAGACCTCGGCCACCGGCGTGGCCTTCAGCCGTGACGAGGTCACTGGCGCGCGCAAGCCCTCGGGCGACTTCCTCGTCAACGCCCAGGGCGAGGATGTGGTCGCGGGTGTCCGTACGCCCCGCGATCTGTCGGAGCTTAAAGCGGTGATGCCCGAAGCTCACGCCCAGCTGATGGAGATCATGCGCACGCTCGAGGCGCACTACAAGGACATGCAGGACGTCGAGTTCACAATCGAAGCGGGACACCTGTACATGCTCCAAACGCGCAACGCGAAGCGGCCCGCGCAGGCCGCTGTGCGCTTCGCGGTCGACGCGGTAAACGAGGGCTTGCTGACGCGGGAGGAGGCACTGCGGACGATCGACGCCGGCGCGCTCGACGCCCTCCTGCACCCCACCTTCGATCGTGGCGAGGATTACAGAGTCCTCGCGCACGGGGTCGCCGCCTCGCCCGGCGCAGCGGCCGGGGCGATCGTCTTCAGCGCCCCGCAGGCGGTCGCGGCCGCCGCTGACGGCAAGGACGTGATCCTGGTGCGCCCGTTCACGCAGGCCGACGACGTCGCGGGCTTCCACGCCGCCAGGGGCATCCTCACCTCCGAGGGGGGCAAGGCCTCGCACGCCGCGCTCGTCGCGCGCGGCATGGGCGTGCCGGCGGTGACCGGGGCGGCGGTTGCGATCGACATCGAAGCGCAGGAGCTGCACATCAACAGCGAGATCTTCCGCGCCGGCGACGAGATCGGCATCGACGGAACCGACGGGGCGGTCGTGGAGGCCGGCGCCCGGCTGGTCGAGCCCACTGTCGACGAGCGCTTCGAGCAAGTGCTGGCCTGGGCCGACGAGGTCCGCCGGCTGGGCGTGCGGGCAAACGCGGATACTCCGCACGACGCGGCACGGGGCCGCGAGCTCGGGGCGCAGGGCATCGGCCTCTGCCGCACCGAGCACATGTTCATGGCCGCGGACCGCCAGCCCAAGATGCGCGCGATGATCATGGCGGCCGACAGGGGGGGACGGCGCCAGGCGCTCGCCGAGCTGCTGCCGCTCCAGCAGGAGGACTTCATCGGCATCTTCGAAGCGATGCGGGGACTCCCAGTTACGATTCGCCTGCTCGACCCGCCGCTGCACGAGTTCCTGCCGGATCTCGGCGAGCTCCGGGCCCATGTTGAGCGCGCCCGGCTTGAGCAACACGAGGACATCGAACAGCAGGAGCAGTTGCTCGCGCGCGTGGAGGAGATCCACGAGGGCAACCCCATGCTCGGCACGCGCGGCGTTCGCGTCGGGATTCTTTACCCGGAGATCTACGAGATGCAGGTCCATGCGATCGTGCGTGCGGCCAAGGCCGTCGACGAGCCGCCTCATCCCGAGATCATGATTCCGCTGATCGCCTACGAGCACGAGATCGAGCTCATGCGCAAGCTTGTCGTCGAGGTGGCCTCCGATTACGGGTTGGTCGAGCGCCGCGACTACACCGTGGGCACGATGATCGAGCTGCCGCGGGCCTGCTTCATCGCCAACCTGATCGCTCGCCACGCCGACTTCTTCTCATTCGGCACCAACGACCTGACCCAGACCTCGATCGGCCTCTCGCGCGATGACGCGGAGTCGAAGTTCATGCCGACTTATATCGAGCGCAAGATCGTCGACCGCTCGCCCTTCGAGACGATCGACGCTCCCGGAGTGGGTTGGCTGGTGCGGCTCGCGGCGTGGGTGGGTCGCGAGCAGCGGCCCGACCTCAAGCTTGGCATCTGCGGCGAGCACGGCGGCGATCCCCAATCGATTGCCCTCTTCCACGCCGCCGGACTCGACTACGTGTCCTGCTCGCCGTTCCGCGTGCCGATCGCACGCGTGGCTGCGGCGCAGGCGGCGCTGGCGGAGGGCTGAGCGGTCCGGCCGATTCAGCAGATCGGCGTGGGTAGGAGATCGGTGGCCGGGCAGACTGGCAGGATGACCGGCGAGCGCGGTCGCTGACTGAAGTTGAAGTCGCGGGCCAGGTTTCCGAGCAGCCGGTTTTTCTCGCGTATGCCGGGCCGCGGGTCTGGGCGCCCGTCGGTGCGGGGGTTGAGCCGCTGGCCGCCGAGGAAGTCGTTCTCGATGAACTTGTTGTAGGCGTCAAAACTGAGCGTCTGGTGGTCGATGTAGCCGCGCTTGGCGTAGGGGCTGATGACGAGGCCCGGGACCCGCAGCCCATAGCCCTCTCCGTCGACCCTTGGCGGCACGACCTGGTCGTAGAACCCCCCCCAGTCATCCCACGAGAGAAAAATTGCGGTGCTTTTCCATTGGGGCCCGGCCATGATCGCGTTGATCAGGCCGGTCACGTATGTCTGCCCGGCGCTCACCAGGTGGAAAGGATGCTCGGAGACGCGATCGTTGGGAACGATCCACGAGACCGCCGGAAGCCTCCCGGCCCTGACGGCGGCGAAGAAGGCGTTCAACGACTTTATGTTGCTTGTCTGGCCGTCTTGGGCGACGTCGGTGAAGGAGATCAGCGGATTCCAGATGCCGGGTGTCGCGGGTCCCTGATAGACCGGTGCACACTTCAGCTGAGTGTCAATCTCGCAATCGGGTTCTATGCCCTTGAAGATGTAGTAGCTCCAGCTGACCCCGTACAAGTGCAAAAGGTACGTGAGATCGGTCCACGCATACTCGGGCCGGCCGTTTGGCCGCGGCTGGGTTGCCAGCGCACTCCTGCACGAGTAGGGGTAATACGGGTCGCGGCACCTCGCGGACCACTCGGAGACCATGAAGAGGTGCGATGGCAGGCTCCCAGATGCCG
This sequence comes from Solirubrobacterales bacterium, assembly GCA_019247075.1. GTDB lineage: Bacteria > Actinomycetota > Thermoleophilia > Solirubrobacterales > Solirubrobacteraceae > Palsa-465. The sequence goes on along the minus strand of JAFAPR010000204.1, from coordinate 1,893 downwards.
TTTGTTCGAACATGCGGTCCTGGAGCACGAAGTCCCGCGCGTATCCCCAGTAGTTGGGAATGTCGGCGCCGTCGTGGTAGCCCATCACATCGGGGCAGATGCTGTGCACGATGACCTTGCAGGGGCTGCAATGGGGATTGTTGCCCGTACAGCTCCCGCCTTCTTCCGCCTGGGCGGCAAACCCGTCCATCCGGCAGCGCGTATGCCGCGCCCGACTGGCGCAATTCATGTCGGCGGTCGCGGGGCCGGCCCCGTGCGGGCCGCCGAAGTTCTCATTGCTGCGATCGTGGAAGGGCTCGTCGCAGACGCCGTGCTGCGGATCGGGAATACACGGCACCTGGCCCGGATTGCCCGCGAGCCCCGGAATGCCGTCAGCGCCCGGGAATGTTCCGAAATAGGAGTCGAAGGAGCGGTTCTCCTGCATGATGATCACGACGTGCTTGATCTTGTGGATCTCGCTGACGTCCAATCTCAGAGCCGGCGAGGCGGATAAGCCAATCCGGGCCCGGTTGGGCAGCGCTACCCGGAAGACGTAGTTGCCGGCGCGGGAAAGCCTGCGCGTTATCGAGAAGCGCGACCGGCTGTTCAGCAGCGGCTGCGCGATCGTCTTCCAACCGTCTCGCAGACGCAGCTGAAACCATAGCCGCCGGTCAGCGTGGTTCGGCGCGACCACGCCTCGGAAGGTCACATGATCGCCGGGGACGGGGTTCGCCTCAGACGGTGCAAGCGACAGGGCGGCGCGCACGTGCTCGTCAAGCGTGGCGCTGCGGGAATCGTTCGACCAGGTCGCGGAATGCCCGCCTGATTGTGCAGAAAATGCGAGCGCTGCACCACCGCGGCCCCCCGCGGCTACCGCGACCATCGCTATCAAAACCACCCACCGGCGCATAACCGACCGCACCAAACGCTACCCATGGCACTCTTTCGATGTCGGCTCCCGCCAGGGCGCCACGCTGGCGCGCTGGGCGCCGGCAACCCCGCTCGCGCGGGGTTTCATCAAGCGCGAATGCGACCGAACCCCAGCCGAGTTCCCGGCCAAATTCGAGCCACGTGGGAAGGATTGCCGCCACGCGGCGTCATAGGAATCAGTGCAACCCCGCCGCGGCTCCGTATCGCTGGCCGTCGCCGTCCTCTTGGCCCTGCCGCCATTGCTGCTGCTGGGCGTTATGCGGCCGTCGATCAGCGACGGTCAGGCGGTCACTCCTTCCACCGGAGCAGCCAGCAAGAGACCGCCAACAAGCCCGCCGGGGCGTGGGAGCCACGCGGGCCGGACGCACGACCAAGCCCCTGGCAAAGACGTCCGGCCCCGTGGTTCCCGCCGTGTCGACCAGCGGGCGCTCGCGACGCAGATGGGCCGACTCCGCGATCGCCTGGGAGACAGGCGCCTGGTCCATGCGAGCGTCCGCCGGTCGGCCGATCCCGGCGTGACGATAGCCGATTTCAGCTTCACCCCATTTTCGATCACGATCCCAGTCGGGGGCACGATCCTGTGGACGAACAACGGCCCCAGCGACCACACCGCGACCGCGAATAACGGCAGCTTCAACACCGGCGTGTTGCGGAAGGGGCAGAGCTCCTCGGTCACCTTCCACCTCCCGGGAACGTTCGATTACCACTGCTCGATCCACCGGTTCATGCACGGGACGGTCGTGGTCCAGGCGGCCGCCAAGAAGCCACCGTCTAACACATCGACCTCATCATCGGGGAGCTCGAGCGGCTCGAGCGGTGGCAACCAGGGCAATTCCAGCGGCTCTCACGGATCAAGCGGCTCTCACGGATCAAGCGGCACTTCGACCGGGAAAGGCACTACCGGGTCGGCAGGCAACAGCGGCACCAGCGGAGCTAGCAGCGGCACCAGCGCAAATACCGGGGCCAGCGGTCAGGGTACGCTTC